>DAOSJS010000089.1:0-10023 GCA_035367355.1 Candidatus Hydrogenedentota bacterium | reverse complement strand
CGCAGTATCAATGGGGCGGCGCCATCCAGCTCATGCTCGACAAGCAGGTGGCTGCGCTCGGCCCCGGCTACGACCACAGCGCCGTCCCCGGGCGCGAACCGCTCATAGTCGACCGTGAATATGGCAGGCACTATGCCGACTGCTGGTTACGCATCCTTCGCATGCCCGTCGACCTGCGTCCGTGGATGGTCCACGTCGAAACCTGGAACGAATGGCATGAAGGCACCGATATCGCTGAATCGCGCGAATACGGCCGGCTCTACATCGTCCTGACCCGGATCTTTTCGGATATGTGGCGCGCCGGGCAACTTCTGAATCCCGTGGGGCCTTTCGTCGATAGCCGGATCGTAACCTGGGACGGCGAGGCCGACCAGGGCATCGCTCTCCGAAAGAGCAGCGGCGATGGCGTCTGGCTCGTGATGGAAGCCGACGGACGAGCTGGAGTGGTTTCAGACCAAAGTGCGCTGCCAGCGGACCCCCGTTACCTCTATTTCAATGTCGATGATGGATTCGCGCTGCTTCTCAACGGCGGTGCGGTCTCGCTCGAGATCACGTACTGGGATTCTGGTTGCGACGCGTTCGCCGTCGAATACGACAGCACGGATCTCGAGAGCGGGCCCGTCAGCGGCTCGTTCCGTCACGGCGGCGACGTGGCACTCACGCAGACGGAGGGATGGAAAACCGCGACCGTTGATCTCGAGGAATGCCGCTTCGACAACCGGGCCAACGGCGCCGATTTCAGGCTGGCCGTCCGCGGTGGCGAAAAGAAACTAGCCGTGTGCCGGGTAGCTGTCACCCGGAAATAACCCGGCTTCGTCCTGCCCGCTGTATGGATTACGTCGCGGCAAGCGTTTGATCGAGGAGGTTCGCAACGCGTTCCACCGCGTGTTTCAGCGAGCCGTCGCCCGGCAACACCAGATCGGCGCTGGCCCGGGTGGGTAGCACGTGCTGTTCCGCCATGGGCCGGACGAAGCGCTCGAATTGTTCGCGCACCTGAGCTTCACTCCGGCCCCGCTCAGCGCTGTCGCGGGCAATTCGCCGCGCCAGGCACTGCTCCATCGGCAAATCCACGTACACGCGCGCAGCAGCCTGGCGGCGCAGAAAATCCGGCCACAGAGCGAACAAGCCTTCCACAATGACCAGGGGCCGCGATTTCAGTCGAATCGTCTCTTTTGTGCGGGCATGGGCGGTGTAATCGTAGACGGGCCGCTCAATGGCTTCTCCCGCGGTGAGCGCGGCAAGATCGCGTTTCAGCAGGGCCCATTCGATGGATTCCGGCGAATCGAAGTTGCATTGCATCCGTTCTTCGACGGGCAGATGCGCGAGGCCCCGGTAATACGCATCGATGGGAAGCACCACGGCATTCACCGGCGTCCAATGGCTCTCTAACGCCTGCACGAGGGTGGATTTCCCTGAGCAGGAGGGCCCCCCTACCGCCACAATGGTAACAGGCCGCCGCGTGGATGAATTTCCCGTATGTATACCTGCTTCACTCATTGCGGCCTGAGTATACACGACGGTTTTTTCCGTTTCTTGAACCCGGGCCGGGAATGGGCGTGGAATTCGCGGATTTCACGTCCGTAGCGGGCGTGTTGACAAAAAAGGCCTGATTGCTCGAAAAAATGCCGCTGTTTTCAGTACATGAGCGCGGGCTGGCGTTGCGGCCGGGAAAGTAGGCTGTGCCGGGCCATCTCAAAATGCGTGGGCCGGGACAGCTGCGGCGCGTACAGGCCGACGGCCTCACGGCGCCACCACGTCTTCTCCTGGATGGCCGTTTTTGCGTCGTTGAAGGTGTAGACATAGCGGACGGCCCGTACGTGCCGCGGCGGGGCGGCAGGGAATGGATTTTCATCCAGCAGGGTGAGCACTTCCGGGGAGCCCTCCAGCAGCCGCGACATCAGGGCGATCACCCAGGGGTTCTCAGACAGGCTGGTCATGGCGGCAAGCCGCATGCGCGTGTCCAGGCGCGAGAGCCCGGGCTGAAACCACAGCGGCGGCTTTTGTGTATCGCCGGTTTTCGAGCGGAACCCGTACGGTTTCCACGTTCTCCCATCCATGCTGCCTTCGATGATGATTTCAGGCCGGTGCTCTGGCGCCAGCGCGAAAGTTTCGTAGGTGTTCACGATATGGAAGGGTTCCGTTAAAGCCGCGAGGATCCGGGCGTGGACCGGCCAGTGTCTTTCGGGCACGAGCGGAGTAAGCAGCTGCATTGCCGAGAGGGTAATGATCGGCAGTGACACTACGCCCGTCGCAAAACTCCGGAGCGGCGCCGGGCGTGTTTTTACGGATGCGGGATCCGGGCGCATCCATTTTCTGGCGAAGGGAAACAGCCCTTGCCACGCGGCGTCATCCATCAGCGTTAGACAAACCGCGAGCGTAAGCAGCCCGGCCATGAAGTGCAGCCCCAGCGCCATCAGTGCCAGTTGCTGTATAACCAGGATGCCACCCGCGCCGACCCGGACGCGCCGGTGCATGAACACCAGGAATGGGACCAGGAGCTGGCTTGCAAGCACTACCGCGCCCAGGCCAATCCGGAACGGCACCGGCGTAGTGTTCGCGTACCAGCCCAGAAGCGTCGGTACCGGCTGGCTCGCAAAAGGCACTTCAAATGCTGTGACCCCATGAAGCAGCACGTAATGCAGACGCACCGCGCCCGCAATAAAAACCAGCCGGAACAGCATCAGCCGGAACAACCACAAAACCAGTGCCGACGGCGGCTCTTTCCGCCCCAGCCCCGGGTATATTCCCGACGGCGTGAGGAATAGCGCGAGAAAGCCGATTTCCAGAAGCAAGGCATCCCACTGGAATTCCATCAAATCTTCGCCCACGGTGAAAAACGACAGATGGATTAGCCATAGGAGTGGAACCAGCAGTCTCGGCGCAACACCCAGAAATACCAGCGCGGAACTCACGACGCCTGCTCCGCAAAGCAGATACAGGAAGGCATCGCTTCCGTCGAACCAAAACAGGGTGGGGAAGACCAGATACCGCTCCACGCCGGGTATGAATTGCGCCAGACGCAGATTCTCCTTGACCGGCGAGATCCCGTTTTCACCCAGAAGGCCGGGGATCTGCCATAGAAGCGACAGGAACGTTACCAGATACAGCGCGGCCAGGCAGCGCAGAAACAGCCAGCGCGCAATAAGAAAGCTCCGGGCTGAAGGAAGTGTTGCCCGCGCCGCAAAGGCCGCCGGGCTGCCGTCATGTGTCATATCCGTCACCACAGTAGTCGTCGCATTTTCAGGTATACAGTAATGGACGCGGCGTCGTGCATTTTGTTCACAATGATTTGCCTCTACCCGGTGTTTCGGGTGAACAGATGCGCGGCAGGCGCTGGCTGCGCGGAAAATTGCGCGAAGATATTGATCTCTCAAAACCGCTGTCGCAGCGGCCACTATTTTCTGCTTTGCGTGGTACTACATCCTGTGCTTTGAATCGCGCTTGAATCGTATATGAAAAACACGCGCTCGTCACGAATTCAATTACATCGTGCCCTGCGGGAACGTCCCTGCAATTTCATGCTGTTCCAAAGGACACGCCGTTGTGTGCCCGCCTGCACTCATTTTACGGAACACAGCCTTGGGAGCATGCATTCCATCTCTGCCCGCTCTCAGGGTTAGGGGTACAGCCCCGGGTTCAGATGGTCTCCTGTATTCGGCGCATGATCTGAAGTACCTGGCGCTTGTGGGCCATCACGCCGTTGGCGTCGTGGTCGCGGCCATGGCGGATCACGATATACTTCTGCATTTCGTAGAGCAGATAAAAGAAGTTTCGGACCCGCGCTTCGCCTGACTCATCGCGGCTGCCGCCGTAGCCCTCCCAAAAAGACTGCTTTGAGATGCCGCAATAGTCCAGCACTGCAAACTCGATTTCCGGATCGCCCCAGAGCGCCCGGTCCCAGTCGAGAAGTCCAGTCAGCCGGTTGCCGCCTTCCACAAGGATATTTTGAGCCCACACGTCCATGTGGAGGAGCGCCGCCTCCACCGGCCGGTCAAACAGCCGCATGTACTTGTCCAGGGTCGAGAGCATCAGCGTCCGTTCTTCGTCGTCGTAATATCCCACCGATACCACATCATCCACGAGCTTGCGCCACATGATATGGAACGCATCTGCCCACGAATGCTGGGGCTCCATCGGATGGTGTGCGCCCACGTAGCCGTAACGGTCGCCTTTCTGGGCATGGGTCTGCGCCAGGGCCTGGCCCACCTGGTACAGGATCGCCGGCTCGTCGATGTGCGTCAGCTCGCTCATGGCGAGGCCGGGCAGGCGCTCCATGATGAGAAAGTCCCGAGGTATGATGCGGTGGCTGTCGTCAAAGGCATAAATGCGGGCCACGGGCACGGTGGTCCGTTCGAGCAGCACCTGGTGGATATGCGGCTCCTGCCGCATCATCTCCCGTTCGTAAAAACAGAACACCGCGTTGCGGCTGGGCGCAATCCGAAGGACATACTCCGTGCCGCCCGCAAGCACGTAGTACGAATCATTGAATTTTCCTGAGGGAATGGGCGCCAGGGAAATGGATTCTACGTCCACATCCAGATGGGCGGCCACGCACTCAACGAGTTGTCTGTTCGTCGGCCGCGTAAACGCCAAATCCCGTCTCCCACAGTAGCGTTTTCACGAGGGCGCCTGTTTACTATGCCCCATGAGGCTCATTTTCCACAAGCCCCATGCCCATGATGTTGCATCCCGAATCCACGTGCAGCACTTCGCCGGTAACCGTCGCCGACCAGTCAGAAACAAGGTAGACGGCCGCGTGGCCCACATCGCTGCCCTCAATGTTGCGCCGCAGAGGCGAAACCTTCTCGACGAAGCGGCCGATGGTCCGCGCGCCCGCAATGGCCGACGCCGACAGGGTGCGCAACGGCCCCGCGCTGATGCAGTTCACCCGGATGCCCCGGGGGCCGAGGTCGTTTGCCAGGTACCGCGCTGATGCTTCGAGCGCCGCTTTCGCCACGCCCATGACGTTGTAGTTGGGAACCACCTTCTCCGAACCAAAATAGGTCATGGTCACGATGCTGCCGCCTGTGGCCATCAGTTCGGCGGCCTCCCGGGCTACTGCCACCAGGGAATACGCCGAGATATCCATTGCCATCGCGAAATTCTCGCGGGGCGTGCCAATGAAGTCGCGCTGCAGGTCCTCGCGGTCCGCGTAGGCCACCGAATGAATCACAAAATCAATCTGTTCCGTGTGATGGCGCACCTTCCCGAAAAAATCAGCAATGCTGCTGTCGCTGGACACATCGCACGGATACGCCGGTGCGTCGGGCAGGTGTTCGTCTAAGAGGCGCTTCACGCGCTTTTCCAGCGGTTCCCCCAGATAATTGAAGATCAGCCGCGCGCCAGCGGCCGAGCAGGCCTGCGCGCAGGCCCAGGCGATCGAACGCTCGTTCGCGACGCCCAGGATCACCCCGGTCTTGCCCTGCAATATTCCTTCCGCCATATGCCATCCTCCTTGATAATCAAGCCCCCCAGAATTCCTGGCGAACAGAACAGTTTTGCGGATCCCTGAGAAAGCCTATCAAATCTGGCTTCGTGATGGAAAATTCACATACTCCGGTTTTTTTAGCGCGCGGGGCACGGATGGCGCCCGCCCTGTTCGTGTTACGGTGCCTGCGAAGCCGGAGGAAGAACAGGGGGCACGCCCAGGGCACCTGCCCGGCCTGGCTCCGCGACTCTGTTCGCATGACTGGCGCTGGAGCCGCTGTGTGCGGCCTGCCCACGTTTTAGAAGGGTACAGGCAAGCCGAGCACTGCATTGATGATCAGCTGTACATCTACGGCATTGACCTTCCCATCGCTGTTGAGGTCGGTGTGGGCATAATTGAAGAGACCCAGGGCCGCGTTGATGACCAGTTGCACGTCAATGGCATTCAGCAGCGTGTCGCTGTTGGTGTCTCCCGGCACTCCACGGTCCAGGTACGTGCCCACTCCCCTGAGGGTGATGGTTTTCTGAGGGGGAGTTGTCATGCCGCAATAGACGGTGAGCGCTGTCGTAAACTCGCCCGTGCTGGACGGGTCAAATTTTACGTGTACGGTATGGCTGTGCCCTGGCGCAATCACCGGGGAAAGCGAGGCGGGCCCGGCGAACGAAAAATTCTTCGTATCCGACAGCACCATAGTGCTGACCTTGAGCGCCTTGTTGCCCGCATTCCAGATGGTCACCGGGCAAATCATTGCGCTGCGCGTGACCTTGGTCTTCCCGTAATCGTGCTCCACCGGCGACACACCCATCAGATAGACATCTGTCGCCGGCGTAGGAAAGATCGTCTCATAAAACGGCTCAGAGAAGCCCGCAAGCGTATGGAGGCAGTCGAGCCGTAACCCGAACTCGATCGAGCGGGCGACAATCTGCGCCCCGTCCAGCACATCTACAAAATCCGAAACAGCATCTGCCGTGTCCTGCAGCGGGGGATACCACCCTGCGAAAAACTCGAGCGGAACGCTTACGGCGTCCAGACAGGAGTTCAATGCCGTCAGCGCATTTCCCCAGCCCTTGATGTCCTTTTGGACTCTCAAGGCGTTCCAGGCCAGATCGTGGATCGAGTCGTACCAGGAAAACCGCTCGCGGAACGCAACGAAATCTTGGAACATGGAGGACTGGTATTGGTAACGTCCCGTCCCGACCGGCACATAGGCCTGCGCGCGGTACAGCGTCTCATACAGCCCTGCTTTTATCTCTTCCGCGTAATAGTCTTTCAACACCACGTTGTAGAGCGCGTGCCGGACCAGTATTTTGACAACCGCGCTGCTGTCAATGCGGTACTTGAGCGCGCCTTTTTCTACGGTGGGGATGGCTTCCAGCGCCAAATCTCTGGTCATGCCGATCAGGAAATCCCGAAACATGCCCGCGGGCAATTGCGCCTTGATTTTTTCAAACAGACCGTCGATTGCTGCGACCACTTCCACTCGGCGGTTGATGCCTCCCTGAAGCACATGGGCCCCTGCATTATGGGCAAACGTGTTCAGCGCAGTGCCGAAATTCGCGAATCCATCCTCGCTTACCAGCCCGTTCAGCAGATTGCGCACGTGTCCTTCGAGCGCTTCCTCCATGGCGTTCGCCGGCTTAATCTGCTCAAACAGTGTTTCCACAATGTTCTCGGCGAGCAGGCCGATGACTTCCTTTTTGGCCAGATGAAGCGCCAGCTGTTGCGCTGCCTCCATTACCGGAGTCCAGTTTTCAAAATCGGCGTCCAGGCAGGTGTACATCATGGCGGCGATCAGCGGCTTATACGGTCCAGCCGGAATCCGTTCGACCACCAGCCTCTTCAGGTCCGTGATGAGTTCGCCCTCCGCGTACTCAAGCAATGCGTCTAATGCCGCCTCCAGTAATTCACGGTTGGCCGTAAACTCCCCGCGAGAAAACAGAATGTCCACAAGCGTGGCCAGAATCTCGATTGAAGCCTCCTGCCAGTTGCTGTCAACCGAATCATGAAGATCCTTCGTCTCCTGAATAATCGCAATGAAATCCATCAGGATCTGATAGAAGTCTTCAATGGCGCCCTCTGTTTGCAGATGGGCGTATTCGGTAATCGCCGCGTAACCCGACAGCGCTATCTCAAATCGCTTGATCTGAATCAGATCCCACCAGGAAATACCGTCGGCTTCCAGCGTATCCAGCCAGGCATTGGCGTCATCGACGAAATCCTGGAAAGGGTCTCCCGGCGAGCGCCAATCGGCGAGATCCTGAAGCAATCCGCGGGTCCGCGCCAAATCGGAGTCTTTGTCGATACTGGTCATTGTGATGTCGATCATGGCGCCTGCGGGCGGAATATCGACATCCATTCGCGCCATTCCGCGAAGGGAATGATAGTGGTACGGGAAGCAGCCCCAGTCCTGAACGGTCACCCGATAGCGGCCTGCGGGTGTGTTCTGGAGAGCGATCAAACCGTTCGTTGGGCCCAGCTGCCACGAATACGAGGACGTTCGGTCACCTATCATGGCATAGACGTCGGTCCAGGAATCATCTTGCGGGCTGCCCTCTTCATCCGTCACGTAGACGGTGGATGGAGTCACCGCTTTTCTTGAAGGATAGAGACTGAACGTCTCGACCGTCTTTCCTGTCCCGGGCAGTGTGAGCGTGAAGTCGGCGCGGTATGCGAGCGTGTCCGGATTGCGTGCCATGCGCGCGAAGTTGTCATACCAATTGAAATTGCTTCTCCATGAAACCAGGTACACCGATTCGGTGATGGGACAGGGAGTCAAAAAGAGCGAGGGGAGTTCACGGCGGTTTCGCATCGCCGCTTTGAGGTTGCCTAAGTCGAAGGGCCAGCCGAGATCCACGGCCAGAGGCCTGCCCAGCCTGTCCGTTCGCTGTGCCAGGGCTTCGAATCCGCTCTCATAAATGCCTGCCCGCGGATTGATGCTCGGGTCGCAGTAATAACGGTAGTCGGGGTCGTTGCTGGTGTCGGCATCGTGGCTGAAAAACAGGTGTATATTGTGCGAGTTGAGAAAATAGACCATGCTCGAAAGCGTCGCCGCCGTGGAACCGTTGGCATACCAGAACGTCCCGTAAATCGTCTGCGGCACGATGTCCGTGATCGCCACAACCACCTGATAGGCATCTTCACGGAAACCTGCCCATACCGTGTTCATGATTGAATCATAGGCCACTGTGGGATCCCACCAGTCGCCGCCCATGTTTGGGTATCGGTCGATCTCCTTTCTCAACTCTGGAACATCCATTGGGCCGAAGAATGGGGAAGGATCGAGACCGTCGGGAGTTTCGCCAAAGCAGGCGAGAGCGATGCGGAAATCCACATGATGAGCGAGCAGCGCGTCGATAAATGCATGCAAGGCCGGCCGAAGCTGCGCGGTCGCCGGGCGATTGCTTGAGGTGCCATCGACTGTGAATACAATGTCGAGCTTCACCTCCCCAATCGTCTTTTCCCAGAATCCCGCGCGCTTCCACGACGTTGCGGCCTGGGCCTCCAAATCGATCACTTGCGGCAGCGTGCTCTCCGCGCCCGTGGATGCGTCCACGACGGATTCCCGCACAGTCACATGGGATAGATCCAGTCCCGTGATGGGTTTTCCCGAGGCATCCCGAAGTTCAAGCAGGGCCCACACATTTCCAGACGTGACATACGAACCCACATAGTCTTGCTCAACCACGGACAAGCTTTGTGCATGCGCCCCGAGCGCGCAGCATGCCATCAAGGCAATCAAACAGCTCTCTTTTCTCAAGATCGTGTCAGCGTTTGAATACCGCATCGCAGACCCCTCCCTCAACGCCGATGCAGCTCCTGTCGCGCTTCAAGGCCATGTCATCATGAGTCGCCCAACTCATGGCGCGATTTATCAGAGTCAGTATAGTACGCCGGCTAAAAGCGGGCAATACCCTAAAAACAATAAAATCGAGGCTTGAGTTCTGGGCCGAAACGCTCCTGGGAACCCGCCCTGACGCCGTATAGATGGCCATATTGCTAGTGCAGGACTTCCTGATGGCCTTGCACTGGGGCGCTTCGCGGGGATAGAGTAGGCCGGCAAGCAGGGAGACTGTCATGCGCAGGATATGTTTTGTGCTGTTTTCAATTTCCAGCCTGTGCGCGGTGGCACATGCCGCACCGCTGGCGGCGGGCGATTCCGCTCCGCCGTTGCGGATCGGCGAATGGGTCCGTCCGAGCCCGGTGAATCTCTTCGACTGGACGGGGCAAAATCCGAAACCATTTTTTCTGATCGAGTTTTGGGCGACGTGGTGCGAGCCCTGCCGGGCGATGATGCCGCATCTCGCCGAGCTCCAGAATCGATACGCCGAAGCAGGGCTGGTGATCATCGGCGTGAGTAATGAGCATCCGTCCGTTGTCCATCATTTCGCCCAGTCCCGGGGGGGCGATGTGGGGTATGCGCTCGTTACCGACACCGCTCAGCGCGAAGTATACAATGCGTTCATGAGGCCTGTTGGCTCGCCGGGCATCCCGCACGCCTTTTTGATTGATCGGGATGGCAGTCTCGCCTGGCACGGCGTCCCCTCGGCTAAGGAGATTGACGGCCGCATCGAGCGCCTGGCCGGCCAAAGCTATAC
>DAOSJS010000088.1:0-12476 GCA_035367355.1 Candidatus Hydrogenedentota bacterium | reverse complement strand
ACCCGTAGGTGTCTGGACCGTGTCTCAGTTCCAGTGTGGCCGATCAACCTCTCAGCTCGGCTACCCATCACAGCCTTGGTGGGCCATTACCCCGCCAACAAGCTAATGGGGGGCGGGCTCATCTTTCGGCGGGGCTTTAAGGGCCCCTTTCTTTGCGATGCCCGAGAGCCTCGCAACCGTACGGGGTATTAGCGGCCGTTTCCAGCCGTTATCCCCCTCCGAAAGGTAGATTACCCACCTGTTACTCACCCGTTCGCCGCTCGAGTACCCCCGAAGGGGCCTTTCCGCTCGACTTGCATGTATGAGGCCTGCCGCCAGCGTTCGTTCTGAGCCAGGATCAAACTCTCCGATAAAAATCGAACGAAGCGCGCTAAAACGCCTCGTCTTTGGTGAGTCTGATTCCTATAGAAAAGGAATCTCATCATACTTGGGGGTAAAGTGGCACAGGGAAGTTCCCTGCATCACCTTACCTGTATTACATGACCTGCTTGCTGTCTTAAACAGGACATGCACCGTATTCAACTTTCAAAGAACCAAGCGCTTCGTCCGTCGTGCGCCCGCAGACACAAATACCCTGGACTTGCCCGTACGGGCAACATTCAGGGAAACTTTCGTGCCCGAACCACGCCACGAAATTCCGGCGTGGCGACCTTTCGCGGGTGAGCTTCTTCGCCCACCGCCCGGACGCTGATTGTACCAGCACTCGGGGGGGATGTCAACCCCTTCGTCGGTGGGCTCGACCGGCCAAGCGACCGAACCCTGTCCCGCGCCGCGTCGTTCTCACGACGGGAAGGCTAGTGTAGCAAAAGAAAAACCCCATGTCAACAAAAAAATTAAAAATAATTGACAGCCCGTTTTTGTCTTGTTTTAAAGGCGTTTTTGTGTGTTTTGCGCAGGGAAGCAGGCCCGGGCCGCCATTCGCACCACCTGCAGCTCCTGACAGAATGATCTATTTTCGGCGCTTCTTGCATGGATCGGCTGTTCGTGCAGCTGGTCGCGGGATGCCTGGCGGCCGCGATTCCGCTTTATGCATGCTATAGTAAGCACTTCACGGGTTCGCTTGGAGCGGGTTTTGCGGAGCGTGGCTCCAGTTCAAGGGAGGAGTTGTCATGACGATGAGTCGACCGGGGTTTGCCGCCATGGCGCTTGGTTTCGTCGCCCCGCTGGTCTTCGCTGCGGAAACGCCGGAAGTGCCGCACAGGCTGTGGGTATACATCGGCACCTACACTGCGGGCGCCAGCGAGGGAATCTATCGCCTCAGCTTCGATGCCCGGACAGGGCAGCTGGGCCAGCCGGAACTCGCGGCAAAGGCCGGAAATCCTTCCTTCCTCGCGCTGCATCCCGCAAAACCCCTGCTCTACGCGGTGGGTGAAGCGGGTGAAAAACTGGACGGCGTGACGGGCTTTCTGGTCGATCCTCAAAGCGGCGAACTCACCCAGCTCAACCGCGTGCCATCGGTGGGCCGTGGCCCGTGTCACATCACCGTAGCTCCCGGCGGCCGCTACGCCGCCGTTGCGAACTACAGCGGCGGGAGCATCGCGGTGCTGCCACTGCGCGAGGACGGCGTCCTCGGCGAAGCGAGCGCGTTTGTGCAGCACACGGGGTCGAGTGTCAATCCGCAGCGGCAGCGTGAAGCCCACGCCCACTCGGTGAATTTCGACCCCTCGGGCCGCTTCTTGTTCGCCGCCGATCTCGGCACAGATCAAATCATGATCTACCGCTTCGACGAAGCGCACGGCACGCTTGAACCGAACGATCCCGCTTCCGTACAGCTGGCTCCGGGCGCCGGCCCGCGCCATTTCGCGCTCCATCCCTCCGGCAAGTTCGCGTACGTGATCAACGAGCTCGACAACACCATCACCGCATTCGCTTTCGACCCCGCCACGGGCCGCCTCGACGCAGTTCACTCCGTCTCCACGCTGCCCGAGGAATTCACCGGAGAAAGCTACACCGCGGAGATCAAGGTCCACCCTTCCGGCCGCTTCGTCTACGGCTCGAACCGTGGGCACGACAGCATCGCCATATTCGCCGTTGACCCCGCATCCGGCGTGCTCACGCCCGCCGGATGGGCCTCCACTCAGGGCAAGGCGCCGCGCCATTTCAACATGGAGCCCGCGGGACAATTTCTGATCGCCGCCAACCAGGACTCGGACAGCCTGGTCGTGTTCCGGATCGATCCGGCATCCGGCGCGCTCAACGCCACCGGACAGGCCGTTATCGTGCCGACGCCCGTGTGCGTCGTGTTCAGGCCAGTGCCGGCGAATTAGGCGGCGGCTCAGGCGCCGGCGGCCTGCACGGCCGCGCGCCAGTTTGCCAGGCCCGTTTTCATGTCCGGCACGGGATTCTCGGGGCTCTCCTCGTACTCCATCACGATGGGGCCGGTGAAGCCGGTTTCCAGCAGAGCGCCTGCTACGGCGGCCAGGTCCAGATCGCCCTCGCCCAGGATCTGCTCTTTTCCCCCGATGATCCAGTCCTTCAAATGCAGCGAGATAAGCCGATCGCCGAGACGCTTGATCACTTCCTGCGGCAATTCGTTTGTGCGCAGACAGTGCCCGGTATCCAGGCAGGCGCCCAGGAACGGATGCCGCCCCTGCACGGCTCGCAACGTGTCTTCCACCTTGTCGTAGCGGGCCCCCGGACCGTGATTGTGAATTGCAATTTTTATCTGGAACTCGTCGACCAGCGCGTCCAGGCTGTCCAGCGCCTCCGGCGCCGGATCCGCGGTCAGCACCTGCGCGCCGAGCGCCCGGGCGAACTCGAACTTCTTCCGGTTCGCCGCTGCGTCAGCCGTGAAGTTTTCCACACCAAAACACGGCACCTGCACGTGTTGCTCCCTCAACAAGCGGCGGACTTCCGCAAACCCGGCATCTTCCGCGTCCGGCGGAAAATGCCCCGCGCAGAATTCCATCGTATCCGCGCCCAATTGCTTCAAACACGCGATGGCCCCGGCCAGATCGAATTTGCGAAAGCTGTAACTCTGCGCCCCTGCTGCGAACCGTTCCCCTGTCATGGCATCCCCTTCCTTTTTCGTGGGTTAGAGTGAGCAAGCCACACGCGCCTGTTACATGACCTTGCCGGGCGGACGGGGCGCCAGCAACAGCGCACCCGCGACCACCACGGATTCGCCCAGCGCGCACGGCACGATGTCGTAGCGGCCACGAAACTGTTCAAACACCCGCGCATCGACATGCCGGCGCAAAGGCTCCAGCAACACCTCGCCCATCAGCGCCACGCCGCCGCCAAGCGCCACTCGCTCCGGATGAACCAGCGTGATCAGATTGGCCAGTGCCAATCCGACCGATTGCGCGACGTGGTCGAGCGCTTCCAGACATACCGGATCGCCCGCACGGGCCGCTTCCGCCACCATCGCACAGGTGATCCGCTCCCGATCGCCTTCGCAGAGACGGTGCAGCACCGAACCCGGCGCGAGGTCTGGCGTGGTCCGAAACCGCCGCTCTATCGACCAGCCGGAGCACAGCTTCTCAAGCTTCTCCGATGCGCCAGATTCCGGGGCGGTCCAGTCCGGCACATGGCAATGGCCGATCTCCGCGGCGCCCAGGCCCTGGCCGTCGTGCAGTTTTCCGTCAAGTATCAGCGCACCGCCGATACCGCTGCCGATGTTCATGTAACAAAAATGGCGGGTCCCCCGGCCCGCACCCAGGCAATACTCCGCCCACCCCGCTGCATTGCTGTCGTTAACCACGGCGGCCGGCAGTTCGAAGCGCTCTTCGAACCACGTTTTGAGCGGCAGTCCGTCCCAGCCGCCCACCTGGTGGGAGACCAGGACCGTGCCGGTGGCCGACTCGACCGGGCCGCCGAACCCTACACCCATGCCCGTCACGGTCCGGCCGCGTGACGAGGCCTCTGCGAGCAGCCGGGGCACGGCTTCTTCAAACCAGGCGAGGATGGCCTGCGCCCCTTCCCCCGCCGGCGCCCGGCCACGCTCCTGCGCCAGGATCTCCCCCGCGGCCGTGCCGAGCACGGCCTGGAGTTTCGTGCCCCCGATTTCAATGCCAAGCACCAGGCTTTCCATAATCAAATCAACCTTCGCCCAGGTCTGTCATGCGGGACCGCAGGTCACGCTCGACTTCCCGCCGAACGATTCTTTCAGGACCTCGACCAGCGCATGCTCGATAATCAGGTGGGCGTCTTCGACCTGCGCCATGGAATCGCAGGGGACATTGACGTGGACATCGCACAGGGGACCCAGCTTCCCACCCTGGAACCCCGTGAATCCCAATACCGAAAGGCCTTTTGCCTTTGCCGTCTTCACCGCCTCGAGCACGTTGGGCGAATTGCCGCTGCCGGAAAACGCCACCAGCAGATCGCCCGGCCGGCCGCAGGCTTCGAGCTGCAGCGCCAGCGCCTGCGCGTAATCCACATCGTTGGCGAACGCCATCATCAACGGCACGCAATCCGTCAGCGAAAACGCGCGGAACGGCCGGCATCCCGCGGCGTCCGCCGGCGCCTTCACGAGATCGTTGACCATATGCGACGCGGTGGCGGCGCTGCCGCCGTTCCCGCACACGTAGATCACCTTGTCCGCGGCATGAACCTCCCGGATGGCCTTGACTGCCGCATCAAACGCGGCCTCGTCAATCCGGGCCAGGACGCGGCTGAGCTCCGTACAGTAATTCGAAAGCGTGAGCATGCATTTCCTTTCCGATGCCGCCGGCAACCCGGCAGACAAGCTGCAGTGTCGTGGGAACCTGCCCGCACCCGGGGCTGAATCAAGTCTATCCTAAGAGGCGCGCGCCAACGGTTTCAAGACGCACCGGGCCAGTTTGCATACTGGCAGAAGGAATTGCGGAAGAAGGCGGCGTTTTAGGGGGTCATACCGTCTTCGCGGGAAGCACGACGTCCTCGATGGTGCGCGTTACGTCCGCGAAATGAAGGATTTGATTGAGGCTGTATTTCACCGGGTTCTGTCTGCGGAACGACCCATCCATCGGTGGGGTTGCGATGATTTTCGCCCGGTCCAGGCGAATGATATCCCCTGCCAATGCCACCAGCCCGGCTTTCCGGAAATGCTTCAGCGCCGCCGAGACTTGCCCGGGCGGGTCAGCCTGCGTATCGGGGTCGATGTAGTGGCCGGTGACCCGTTCAAAAACGGCCCGCACCAGAGTATCGAACTCGGCGCGGCGTATCGTCTCATCCATTTCGTGCAGGGCGTAAAGATACAGGATCCCGGCCGAGATCTGCGTTGCATTCAGCGCCACGTTTTCCGCGATCGCCTCGATCAGCTGGAAATCCAGCGCGCGCTGTTCATCCCGGCCCGCGCGCGGCGGCAAGCGCAGCGGATGCCCCATGAGCACCGTGTCGACTCCCGTGGCAAGGTTTCGGGTCCGCGTCAACGGCACAAGCGCCACGTCAAGCTCTTCTTCACGGCCTCGCTGGGCCTGGGCGAGGAAAAACGCCGCGCTCCCCGGTTCCTGGACTTCTCCCCGGTATTCGAAAAGCAGCCCGCTCCGGGTGCGCGTCCGCCCCGGATACATGATGAAGCTCTCGCCGTTGCGCAACACGTTCACGAAAGGCCGCAACTGCCCCACCGTGACGTTTTCCCGTGAAATTTCAAGCGTCCCCAGCTGGCAAATCAACTCGTCCACCTGGACCAGCCGGTACCACCACGAATTCTTCTTCTCCGCGAAAAAATCGTCGCGCGACATGAACCGGGGCAAAATGCCCGCCGACTGAATGGCCGCGCCAAAGCTCACGAACGGGTCCAGCAGCAGCACGTGGTTTTGCGCGAACACGCAGGACGCATCCTTCGGGCACCGCTCCCCGTACACTACGCGGAGCTGCGTCCGCCAGCGCAGGAAATGCCCGATGACCGTGCAGAACTCGGCCCGCTTCTGCATCAGGTCCGGCCGCGGCGCGAGATGCAGCCGATGCAGGAGATACTGAGCCAGGCCGGCGATCACTGTGAACCATGCGTGTATAGCGTTCATAGGCTCGCGATTCTACCGGGCTCGCAGCCCTCCGGACAAGCACGGCACCCCTGAACGCCGTGCCGGCAATCCTCAACAGGGCAGAGTGATGATCAGTTTCTGTTCGAGCGGTCATGCAGCCGGACATGCCGGGATGAAACGAGCCACGCCCGCGCAACGCGCAGCGGGAGTTCCTGCGATCCCGATCGTTCTGCTACACTTTCGCGGGTCAGCCTCGTTTCAGACAACCGAAGGAACTCGGATGAATCCACTGTTTTTTTACCCGGGCATGCTGTTGCTGGGTGTGGGCGTAGGACTGATGAGCTGCGCCCTTGGCCTTGGCGGCGGGATCCTCATGGTCCCCGCGTTCCTCGAATTTGTGCCGGGCATGGACCCCCACACCGCGAAAGGCACCAGCCTGCTCATCATCGTGTTCGTGTCGGCAATCAACGTCTGGCGGCTCAACCAAGGCCATACCGACTGGCAATGGCGTCTTGCCATCCAGACTTCCTTCGGCTCGGTCGCCGGGGGCTATATCGGCGGATGGGTCACCCAATTCTTTGACGACCGGATCGTCACCTGGATATTCATCGTGCTGCTGGGCCTTGTCGGCATCCGAACATTTTTCATCGAACCGCCCCGGGTGTCCGAAGACGACGTCCGTTCCCGCGACACTTTGGCGATCTTCATCGGCTTCGCCATGGGTATTGCGTCCGGGCTCACCGGCGTCGGCGGCGGAGCCGTGCTCGTTCCTCTCGCCCTGATCGCCGGCATCACGTCCAACGAGCGCGTCGTGGCCCTGGCCAACATGGTAATGGTGCCGACCTGTATCGCAGGCGCCTTTGCCCACATGCTCCAGGAACCGAACCCTCAGATCGACCTCCCGTTTTCCGTGGGCAAGGTCAATCTGGCGCTCACGCCGCTTGTATTTCTGGGCGCCCAGGCCGGCGCTCCCCTTGGCAAATGGATCAACGACCTGCTCAAACTCAAGGTCCGCCGCGTCGTCATGGGACTCGTTCTGATCCTGATCACCGCCCGCCTCCTGACCCGTGTCCTCTAAAACAAGGCTGCACGCCGCAAATCAGGCCGGCGCGATCAGCAGGATCGAGCCCCCAAAACTCCACCCCCAAATCGGCTGCCGCCGATTCACCCCCGCCAGGGGGGGACAAGCGCGCCGTCTTTTGTTGGGCGCGCGGGCCTGCAGGTTCACCTCCGCCAGCAGGGTACACGCGCTTCGCACCTGAAAATCTGCTTTGCGGACTCATGTGTTTCGTGCAAGCAGGGGACAAGTTCGCCGCATCCAAAATTTTTCGGTGGCCGGTTCTTGTGTCCCCCGCTGGCGGGGGTGGCCACGCGCCCCGCGTGGCCGGGGGTGGACTGATTCAGGGCAGGCACAGCGGGCCTGTGCTACGCAAGAGAAGAACGCAGGCAAGATGCCTGCGCTACGCGCTGCGAAAACCAGGATGGATCAAGGCAGCCCGCTTCAATCCTCCGAGAACATTACCAAAGAATTCATCTGTTCCACCCCGGCGCATCGACACACCCAAATGAACAAGAACTTGCGCAAATCAGACAAAAACCTTGAGGAAGGTCCTGAAATTCACCGGCTTGCTCCAGCTCTCACACTGGGGTACCATGGTGCCCTGACGCAACCAGATGGGGAGGATTATCGCAATGGCCGTCAATCTTATGAACACGATTAAAGGTTCCCTGCTCGAAGATTTCTTTCCCAAGGGATGGGATCTTGAGATGTGGGACAAATGCGCCGCCGTCTCGCCGAAAGATTTCGCCAAGCCCGAAGGCTGGTGGAACAAGCAATTCCAGCTCGTGGGCTGCCCCTCCCTCGGTGATTTCGACACCATGATGGGTCATGAAATCGCCACGGAGATCCGCAACGCCCGCGACGCAAAAAAACAGCTCATCCTCATCCTTCCCGTGGGTCCCATGGGCATGTACAAGTGGGCCGTCTTCTTCCTCAAGGAATGGGGCGTGAAATGCAACCACGTCCACGGGTTCAACATGGACGAATGGAGCGATCCGGACGGAAACACCCTGCCCGCGAAAGATCCCGGCGCATTCCAGAACGCCATGGAACAGGCCTTTTACGGTCCGCTCAACAAGCTGACCGTCCCGGTCAAACAGCGTCATTTTGCCACCAGGAAAGAACTGCCCACGTATGGCAGCCAAATCGCCGCGCTGCGCAAACGCGGTGCGCGTCTCGTCACGGTGTACGGCATCGGCCGCGTCTGCCACATCGCGTTCTGGGAGCCCCATTTCGCCAGCGAATATCCCTCGCTCGCGCAATGGAAAGCCGCTGAATACCGGATCGCGGCGAAGCTCCACCCCCTTACCATTGAACAGAACGCCCTCACCAGCTTTAAGAGCCGCACCACCCTCGTTCCCGCCACGGCCAACACGGTCGGCCCGGGCCTGTTTCTCAAGTCCGACCGCTGCATCGGAGGAGCCGACGGTGTGCTGGGCCGCGGCATGATGTGGCAGGGTCTCTCCCTGCGCGTCACGCTCCATCATCCGCCGAGCCCCTGGATCACCAGCACATTCATGCCCACGCGCCCCGGCAGGCTGTTCTACCTGGAAGAGCTGGCTCAGCCGCTCGAACCCGAGTGCAACTAAGCCCAATACCCCTCGGGGCAGCCCAACCCGGGCCGCCCCGAGGGTTCCCCTTCACGCAAGACGATCTCAGAACGCTCCTGCGCTGTCCCCGGCAAGGCCTCTTGCATGCCCTTATACTATAGCAGCTTCACTAGGCCCTTGACGCCCAAGCCTGCCCCGTCTATCATGTGGTCATGCGGCGGTAGCTGTCGCCCAATGGGGAATAGTGGCGTTTTTCTTGTCGGCGAGAGGAGAAGCACCATGAAGCGGTTGGGCATGCTCGGTACCCTCGTGGGAGTAACCTGCCTTTGTGTGGCTGCAGCCGCATCTGCGGCTGTGAAGGAGCATCCGGTCATCCGGCCCTATCCGGGCGCTGTCCTGCTGGAGGACTATGCCGAGTACAGCGACCACAACTCCTATGAAATGCCGTGCTTCGACGCGGATAAGAAGGAAACCACCAAGACCGTCAGTGGCAAATACTGGCAGTTGTATTACGAGATTCAGGATTCCAACGGCGAGCGTAACGAAGCCATATCGGTCGCGGACATCCTGGAAAACTACAAGAGTGCCGCGCTCGAAAAGGGCGGGAACATCGAGTACGAGAATCTGCACAACGGCTTTCTCACCTTCACGCTTCCGCGAGAGGAGGGAGGCCTGACCTGGTGCTATATCGAAGCCTCCCCGGGACATTACGGCCTCTGGATTATCGACGAAAAAGATTTTGAGAAAAAGCTGACCTTCTCCACCGCTGAACAAATGAAGAACACTCTCGATGCCGAGGGGCACGTGGCCGTCTACGGGATTCTCTTCGACATCGACAAGGCATTCCTCAAGCTCGAATCCATTCCGCCCCTCCAGGAAATCGTCAAACTCCTGCAGCAGAACGCGTCGCTCAAGGTCGAGATTCAAGGGCATACCGACGACCAGGGCTCCGACGAACACAATCTGGCCCTGTCCGACAAGCGCGCCAAGACCGTGCTGCAGTATCTGACGCTGTTCGGCATCGCCCCCGAGCGCCTGACCGCCAAGGGGTACGGCGAGACAATGCCAGTGGCCTCAAACGACACGCCCGAGGGAAGGGCAAAGAACCGCCGCGTCGAATTGGTCAAGCGCTGATTTTGTGAACGACGAATTCCGCGGGTGCGCGTAAGCAGGAGCCTACTCTCCGCACACCGCGCGCAGCGTGTCCAGCACCTCGTCGTGAACGCGGCCGTTCGAGGCGCAGACCCCCCGGTTGTTGACGAGCATCCGCCCTGCCGAAAAGTCCAGGCGCTTGCCGTCCAGGTCCGTGATGCGTCCCCCGGCCTCCTCGGTAATCAGCGCGCCTGCAGCCTGATCCCAGATCCGTTCCCGGTAATCGGGCTGTTTCGCGGTCAGGAGCCGCAGAAGAAGCTCCGCGTGGCCGGACGCCAGCACCGCATACTTCGCCTGGCTGTCCATGCGCACGGGTTCCACCGTCACGCCAACGGCTGCCGCCATCCGCTCGATACGGCCCACGTTGGTGTGGCCCGTTTCGAACGAGCGCAGGATGCGCATCTGCGACATATCATCTCTCTCGGACACCCGCAACGGAAACAATTCGCCCCCGGTTTCGAGCGGTTGCCACCACGCCCCCTGGCCACGCGCCGCAATCACCAGCGTCCCGGGTCCCCCCGGCTCCGGGCGGTGGGCGTCGCTCAAATTGGGACAAGCCATTGCGCCAAGCACGATCTCGCCTTCATCCACCAAAGCCATGCCCACGGCATACTGGCCACCGCGCAGGAACCCTTTTGTGCCGTCGATGGGATCCAGCGTCCAGAACAGCCCGCGCGGGGCGGCGTTTCCGTGGTCGATCCAGGCGCAGACCGTCTCCGGGGTCGCATACGCCAGCCGCCGGCCCACGTACGCGGCCACCTGACGGCATGTGGATTCCGCCTCCGGTTCGCGCAACTGCGCCGAATCCTCCTCGGCCACCAGCGCGGCCGTGGGGAAGGTCTTCTCCAGCAGGCACGCGATGAGTCCCTGAACCGCGAAGTCGGCCACGGTCACCGGCGACCGATCTTCTTTCGTGAGCGCCGGTTCCACCATCTCGCGCTCCACTTCCCGCGCCAGCAGGGCGCCCGCGCGCACGGCTTCCATCGCAAACTGGATTTCTGGATTCGAATGATTGATCATAAGGCCGCCTGTCCCTTCATGCCCTGGCGTTGGTGACGCGAGATGATACCACGCGTAAGCTCGCCAACGCATGAAGCAGCGGAAAACTTCCGCCTGTTGTTCCGTCGGCACAGGCCAGGCGCGCCGGCTCGGGCACCGGGACGGATTAACCGCGCGACAGCATGCAAACCCCGGTTACACAAACGGCATAGAAAAACCTCATGATGTCACAGTCACAAACCGGCACGCTCCGTTCCGCACAGTGCGAGATCCGCACCGACGATCTCACCCGCGCACTCTACGCAACCGACGCGTCGATCTATCAGATACGCCCGGAAGCCGTTGCCTTTCCGAAATCCGCCCAGGAAATTGTCTCGGCGCTCCAGGCCGCCGCTGAGGCGGGGCTCAGCGTCACGCCCCGCGGCGCAGGCACCGGGCTGGCCGGCGGTGCGATCGGGGACGGGTTGATTATCGATTTCGCCCGCTATAACCGCCGTATCTCGGACTTTGATCGCGACAAACAGACGGTGCGCGTCCAAACCGGCGTGATCCTCGACCAGCTCAACGCGTTCCTTAAACCCCAGGGATTCTGCTTCGGGCCCGACGTCGCCACGAGTTCGCGAGCTACCCTCGGCGGCATGATCGCCAACAATTCCTCCGGCGCGCGTGCACCAATCCACGGCACCACCGCCGAACATATCGTCGCGCTCGATGTGATTCTCGCCGATGGCCGCATCGAGACCGTTGGCGCCGACTCTCCGGCGCTTGCCGCGGAAAACGCCCGCATCCGCCAGCTTGTCGAGCAGCACGAAGCCCTCATTGAACGGTGGTTTCCCAACATTCTGGTGAAACGGTGGCCCGGTTACGGACTTGACCGTTATCTCCGCGCCCCCGGCGACCTCTGTAAGATCATTTCCGGCAGCGAAGGCACGCTCGCCGGCATATTCGCCGCGGAATTGCGCGTCGTGCCCCTGCCAACCGACATCACGGGGATCGCGATTTTCTTCTTTGATTCCGTAACGGAGGCCCTGCAGGCGTCGGTTGAGTTTGCCGATCTCGAACCGGCGGCCATCGAGCACGCCGACCGCCTTCTCTTCGATCAGACGCGCGGCCAGCTCGCATTCAAGGCCGCGCGCGACCTTCTCCGTCTCGATGAGGAACCGTGTGAAGCCTTTCTGATCGTCGAATTTCAGCGCGATGCAGAGGCGCGTATGGCCGAAGCTTCCCGGCGTAATGTCGGCAGCCGCCGCATGACCGTCACCGATCCGGCCCAGATGGAACGGATCTGGAACATGCGCAAAGCCGGCCTTTCCCTGCTCACCGGCCGGAAAGGTCCCGCCAAACCCATCCCGGGCATCGAAGATGTCGCGGTAGAGCCCGCACGTCTCCCCGCCTACGTCAAGGAGTTGCAGGCGATCATGAAGGACCTCGGTCTCGTGGGATCATTCTACGGCCATGCCGCATCCGGGCTGCTTCACGTGCGCCCCCTGCTCGATCTGCACCGGTCGGACGACATCGCCAGACTCCGCCTGCTCGCCGAACAGACATCCGCCCTGGCCCGGCGATACAACGCCTCCTTCACCGGCGAGCACGGCGTCGGCATCGCCCGCACCGAATTCATGGCCGAACAGACCGGAGCCGAGCTTCTGGCCGTCATGGGCGAGATCAAGTCGCTCTTCGACCCGCAGGGGCTCTTGAACCCCGGCAAGATTATCGCCGGTAACCATGATTTCCGAATTGATACGCGCCTTCGCCTGGGTGGCGGCTACGAACTCTCCCTGCCGTTCCCGCCCAGGCTTGCATTCG
>DAOSJS010000087.1:0-12624 GCA_035367355.1 Candidatus Hydrogenedentota bacterium | reverse complement strand
TCGACGAAAACGGGTTCCTGGGTTTTGTGGCCATCGGAGGCATCGATCCGTCGGTTCTGGACGGGCAGCGCCTCGTGGTGCATGGGGCGGCGGGACCGGTGCCGGGCGTGATCGGCCGGACCGCCATCCACCTGACCGAGCAGGAAGAACGTGGGAAACCGCTGAAGCTTCACCAGCTCTGGGCCGATATTGGAGCAAAAGATCAGAAAGACGCGCAGAGCGTCGTGGCCATCGGCGATCCCATCACCATCGACGCCGGATTTCTCGCCCTGCGAGACAACAAAGTGGTCGCGCGGGCATTTGACGACCGGATCGGCGCGTTTGTCGTACTGGAGGCCATGCGGCTCCTGGCCAAACGCGACCTCCAGTGCGCGGTGTATTGCGTCACGACCGTGCAGGAAGAAATCGGCCTGCGCGGGGCCACGACCAGCACCTACGGGTGCGAGCCTCATGCAGGCATTGCGGTCGACGTGGACCACGCCACGGACTACCCCTTTGTCGATGCGCGCCGGTTCGGCAAACAGAAGATCAACGCCGGGCCGGTCATCTCGCGCGGGCCGAACATCAACCCTATCGTAAACCGGCAGCTCATCGCCGCGGCGAAAAAGCACAAGATTCCCTACCAGGTGTCCGCCGCGCCGCGCGCCACGGGCACCGACGCCAACGCGATGCAGCTCAGCCGGAACGGCGTGGCCACCGGGCTGATCGGGATACCCAACCGCTACATGCATTCTCCGGTGGAGCTGCTGTCGCTGACCGACGCCGAGCATGCAGCGCAGCTCATCGCCGAGTGGGTCAGCGCGCTCACGCCGAAGACGTCGTTCATTCCCTGAAGACGCGGTATCCGCTGAAGGCAGCTATTTCCGGGCTTTCGCGCGGATTTCGAGCAATCGCTTCATCACGTGATAGAGACTGCCCGACGCGGCGCGTGTCCCCAGAGCATCGTGCAGGTCTTTGTAGAGGGGATACAGCTCCTGGTAGACGCGCCGGGCCTTCGGATTCGGCGTGTATTTTTTCGTTTTCACGCCCGTCATGGCCTTTTGCGCCGCGGCCACGCTGCTGTAGCCGCCGGCCTTCTTTCCGGCAACCACGGCGCCCGCGATCGCGGCGCCCAGCGCGCAGGTCTGCGCGGAACGCGAGATCTCCATCGTGCGTCCCATGATATCGGCGTAGATCTGCATCACGAGGGGGTTTTTCTCGGCGATGCCGCCGCAATTGAGCACGCGCCGTATCGGGACGCCGTACTCCTCGAAGCGGTTGATGATCGTCAAGGCGCCGAACCCCGTGGCCTCGATCAGGGCGCGGTAGACCTCCGCGGGGGTGGTGTAGAGGGTCTGCCCGAGCAGGAGGCCCGTGAGACGCTGATCCACCAGGATCGTGCGGTTGCCGTTGTTCCAGTCGAGCGCGATCAGCCCGGACGCGCCCGGAGCGAGCCGCGCGGCTTCTTTCGTGAGCGCCTCGTGGGACCCGTTTTTCGGCCCGCCCGGCTGGATGTAATTAACGAACCAGTTGAAAATGTCGCCGACGGCGGATTGGCCCGCTTCGAGCCCGATCGCGCCCGGCAGAATGCTGCCCGGCACAATACCGCACAGCCCGGGGATGTCCGCCGGCGGTTTGGCCATGGAAGCCACGGCCATGTCGCAGGAGCTTGTGCCGACGATGCGCGCGAGGATGCCCGGCTGGATGCCCGCGCCCACCGCGCCCAGATGGGCGTCAAACGCGCCCGTCGCCACGGGGATCCCCTCCGGCAGGCCCGTTTTCTTTGCCCAGGCCGCGGATAGTCTGCCCGCGCGCGTGTCGAACGCATAGGCCTTGTCGTTCAGCCGCTTGCGAAGCGTCCCGAGCGCGGGATCGAGTTTGGAGAGGAATTCCGCGTCGGGGTAGCCGCCCCAGGCGTCGTTGTACATGGCTTTGTGGCCGGCCGCGCAGACGCAGGCGACATAGCGGCCCGGCGCCTCGTTGCCGGTCAGCATGGCGGGGATCCAGTCGGCGCATTCGACCCAGGTGAAGGCGGCATCGTAGACTTTCGGATGGGCCCTCTTGCAATGCAGGATCTTGCTGAAGAACCATTCGCTGCTGTAGGTGCCGCCGCACTTGGCGAGAAATTGGGGCCGGGTTTTGCGTGCGAGGCCGGTGATTTCTTCAGCTTCCTCGATGCTGGTGTGGTCTTTCCACAGCCACGCCATGGCGGCGGGTTCTTTCGCGAACCGTTTCTGGAACGCCAGCGGCTGGCCCGTCTCATCAACCGGCAACGGCGTGCTGCCGGTCGTATCAACCCCAATCCCGATCACCTGGTCCGGGCGGAATCCCTTGACCGATTTCTTTGCGGCCGCCAGGGCTTTGGCTATCGTGGCCTCCGCGCCTTTCACATAATCCGCCGGATGCTGTCGCGCCAGGTTCGGATCGCTGCTCAAAATCACGCCCTCGCGCCCGTGGGCGTAATTCCAGACCGCCGTACCGACCTCGGCGCCGTTGGCGACGTTGACGACCAGTGCGCGCACGGAGTTCGTGCCGTAATCCAGACCAATGGTGTACTTGGGCATGGGTTGCTCCTTTTCGCTCGTCTCCCCTGCCGGCCTGCAGGCCGGCGCGCTTCAGTCTACTTATCCGCGCGCTGATTACGCAAGCCGGCTGCGGTGAATCACCCGGGAGTACGTGAAAAATGAAGCGTATCAGGAAGCGGTCAGGCCGGAGCGGCTTTGAAGATGTCCCAGGAGTGCTGTCGCTGATGCAATCCAAGGCGCGCCCGCATGGACCCCGTCCCGCAAGCCGGAGAACCCGCGCGCATCGTCTCCGGCGGCGCTTATGAGCATAAGGGCGCTGCGCTCAGTCTTTTCGGCGCACGCGGAGGTCCACTTGAGGCAGTTGGCGCTGGAGTTCCTGTTCGTAGGCCTTCTCGACCATGCTCTTGTAGAGGGCCTCGCGCTGGTTTTCGGCCTCTCTTTCGGCCAGGTTGACCGTGTCGACGCTGCTGCCCGCGCCACTCAACCCGGAGGCGCTCTCCTGGAGCCGGATGCGCAAATCGCGCATTCGTGAGGTCACGTTGTTAACGCCGGCCTGCGCGGCCCGTTTCTCGACGACGAATTCGTTGGTGACGCCGCGGTAAAAATCGAGGGCCTGGCGCAACTGCGCGATGGCTTCCGCATACCGTTTGGTGGAGGCCTGCACTTCGGCGTTTTCTTCGAGTTCCCGCGCCTTGGCAATGGCGTCGCGGGCCTGGGCCAGGCGGGCGTCGCGCTCCCGGATGAGTTTTTCGGCGGTCAGGCGCTTCGATTCGGCGAGCGGATGGAGGGGATCCACCTCGAGCGCGCGCGCATAATAATCCCGCGCTGTTTCGAGGCGATCGCGCTCCAGTTCCTCGTCGGCCAGGTCAATGTAATAATCCGCTATGCGCCGCACGACATCTTTGCGTTCCGGCTCTTTCTTCAGGACGGCCAGATATTCTTCAACGGCGCGTTCTCGCATACCGGCCTCGTACATCATATCGCCGATTTCTTTCAGGACGTCGCTGGTATAGACGCCGAGCGCCTCGAGCCGTTTGTGCGCGGCGTTGATCTCACCAATGTTGGCGCGATCGACGTAGAAGGCCATGGCGCGGAGGGCGTAATTACGCTTCTGGTCAAGCGATACGCCCGCGGAAACGCCGCGGCGCTGCAGGACGGTATACCAGACGTCGCCCACCGCATTGATGGAACGGCTGAGGTCCTGCCCGTAGGTGGCTTTAGCCACGCCATCGAAGCCCAGCCCGGATCGGTAGTCGGTGAGGAGCATGTTCTGGCGTTCTTCGAGTTCACGGTTGATCCGGGTAAAGTACTCCATGCTGTCGACCATCTGGCGCGCCTGGAGAGTCAAACCGGTATCGGAGATGCGCTGGTCGACGTCGTCGTAATACATTTTTCGATGCACGGGGTCGGCCGTCTGCATGGGGGCGGTCACGCCGGCAACCACGCGCCCCAGCGCGCCCAGCCGGAACGCAAAATAGGGGTCCACGCCCGATTCGCGTATCGTCTGAAGCAGCAGCATCTCGGTGAAAATGGAGCGGGCGGGTTGCAAATCCGCATTGGGCATCAGCAGGGCCAGTTCGCCAGAGGTAAGCGACGCGCCCTGCTGGATCTCCTTCTCCATTTTTGACAGAGGCACCGCGCCTTCTTTGCTCAGCATGCGCCCGGCCGTGGTGACAATGGCGATTTGCGATTGCGGCCCCCACGCGCTCGCGGGGACACTGGGCCACAGCAGCACCAGCACCGACAAACCTACCGCATATTTCCGCATCGGCAGTTTCCTCGCGGTTTATGTGGCGTTGCCCTGGGCGTCAAGCGCTCCCTTGAGCTGCGCCACGAGCGTCCGCACTTCTTCAATACGAGCATCTTTACAGGCCGGGTCTATGAGTTCCAGATAGCGTTCCAGCATGCGAACCGCTTCTGTCGATTCGCCGCGTTCAAGACAAAACAGCCCGAATTCGAGGTGGGCGGGGGCATACGCCGAATCGGCCAGAAGCGCTTTCCGGAAGGCTTCCCGCGCGGCCACGGCTTCACCGGTGCGCGCGTATGCGCGCCCTTGCAGCGTATACAGCGCCGCGTCCGAGCCGCCCAGCTGGATGGCCTGCTGCAGGCTCTGGGTGGCCCGCGTGGGATCGTTCAAGGCCAGATGCGCCCGGGCGGCTTCGACCGCTGCCTCGGCGGCCAACGGTCCCGTCGTCTTCAACAGAGGCTCCAACTGCTGCAATGCCGCCTCAGGCAGCCCTTGTTCCAGCTGGCAGACCGCGAGGAACAGCCGCGCCCGGTGGTTGTTGTCGTCACGGGCAAGCGCGCGCTCGAGAAAGCCTCGGGCTTCGGCGAACTCCCGGCGGGAAATGAGCAGGATACCCAGCTCGGTCAGGGCGCCGCCTTCCAGTGCCGTGCCCTCGTTGACAGCGGCTTTCAAATATTCCGTCGCGGCAATCCAGTCGCTCTCTTCCGATGCCAGAATGCCGGCCGCCGCGAGGACTTCGCCATCATTGGGCGCCTCCTCGAGTACTTTCTGAATGGTTTGTCTGGCCGATTCCGTATGGCCTTGCATGGCGATGCCCACGGCGGTCAGGCGCTTCGCGGCAAGTCCCGAGGCGCCAGAACCGGCCGACGCTTCGCGCATCGCCGCGACCTGCCCTTCCACATCGCCGTCCACCCCGCGAATCAATCCAAGCAGGTACCAGGCTTCCGAGTCGCCGGGGAACTGCCGAACCATCGCTTCGAGTGCGGCGCGGGCACGGCGGCGGCCGTCTTCACCGCCGGCTCGGGCCCAGCCCAGGGCCAGACCCCGATGGGCCTCGCGGTTTCCCGGGTCCAGACGCACCACGCTGGCCAATTGCTCCGCTGCGAATGCGTATTCCTTGTTCTCCCAGTAAATCCAGGCCAGTGCCTGGCGCGCCTCCACCGAGTCGGGCACGGATTGAATGTAGTCGTTCAGGGCGGCCACGGCCTGGGTCGCATTGCCTTTGTTGTATTCCTGGATGGCGGCTCCGATGCGATCGCGCCGGAGAAACAGCGCCAGCAGAAACAGCAGAATGACAACCACCAAAAATCCCAGCGTGGCAAATCCCACCCACTTCAGGTTGACGGACGGCATGGTGAACGCCCGCTTTTTGGCCTTTGCCGGTGCGGGCTGTTCCTCCGTGATGCGCTGCCCGGTCAGCAGGTTCGTGCCGCATGCGACGCAAATGATGTCGCCCGCCTGCACCAGCGCGCCGCAGGTGGGGCAGGTCTCCTTTTCCCCGCTGCTGCGCCGCTGCCCCGGCGCCGCCTTCTTGCGCAGGAATCCGCCGCAATGCACGCAGTTGTCCAGCCGGGGATCCGTCAGCTTGCCGCAGTACGGGCAATTCATCATTGACGATGCCACGTTCACTTCTCCTCGTGCCCGCCGGCCAGCCGGCTTGTAGAACACCGCCTGTTACGCGCCGTCGTACGGCAACGGCGCTGCACAAGATTTACAGTTCCGGGCCTCAATAAAATTCCGCGTGCCGCAGTGGACGCACTTCTTGAAAAACAACGGCGGCACACTCACCAGCGTACAGACCGCAATCACCGCCAGCATGATCGCCACATAGGCTCCAGCGGCCATCTGTCCGGCAACCTCCCTGCCGCGTAGTGTCCTGCCCCGTCTGACAGCGTCCTCCCTGTTGCATCACGCTCATTCTAGACGCCGGGTTATCTCTTGTCAACGGAAGTCCTTACAGCAAACGTCCTTACTTTTGGCCTGGGACTCATCCACCCGGGATGACCAGGGCGGTTACCGCCAGCGGTTCCAGGGTCAGGGTGAGTTCGGTTCCGGGGGTCACGGGCTCAGCCGCCACGACCCCGTCTTCGGTAATACGGGAGCAGGGCCGCGATTCTTCGGACAAGCCGTATTCGGCGCTGGGGATAACCCACGAGAACGACAGCGGACGCTCAATGGTATTGGCGAAGATCACAGCCACGAAGCCGTCTTCGGCGCGCCAGGCGCCGGTTTGCAGGGCCGGCGTGGTCACCGGCCAGTCGCCGCCGCCCCAGGCCCAGTTGGCCGTTACCTGGGGAAGCTCGCCGCCGGGGGCGGGCGGCCGCAGCATACGGCCCCGCGCAAGATACGGCAGGAGGCGGCTGCGGATCCTCGCACACCGCCGGAGGTATTCGGCGGCGCGAGGCAGGCGCTCGACGTAATCGGTGCCGTACCATCCCAGCTGTTCACCCCAGACCAGAGCCTGACCAGTCCGCGCCCAGTGCGCCTGGAGATCCTCGCCTCCATCCGAACGGCCAAACAAGACAATTTTGCCGCCATATACGGCCGCAAACGCGGGCACGGCGTTGTTGTACTGAAAATGCCAGGTCAGATACCCGTTGAAGAGATGGGTGAACGGTTCCGCGGTGCATTCACTGGTAAGCATTTTGTCGGGAAATTCCCGGTCGATGGCGGCATTGAGTTCGGTGAGCATCGGCCAGTATCCGAGCGTGGTCCACCAGGCGCCTCCTCCGAGTGGATGGCCGTGGCTGCGGTCGTAACATTCGGCGGGGGGCGCCGCGGCCACCTGATCGATGTAGACGCCGTCCACATTGAACTCGGGTCCGAGGAGGCGCAAGACGATCTCCTGGACCTTGTCCTGCCAGACCTTCTGGGTCGGGCACATGGGAACGAGATCTTCCGGATCCTCGCCGTAATGCTCAATGTATGGCTCGCCGTTGCGTTTTTTTGTGGCAGCGGGCAGGGCTATGGTCTGGAAATCGTCGGTGTCGGAATCCCAGAGCCGGCCGTTGATGTAGGGCATCACCCGTACACCGGCATCGTGCAGCGCGGCAACGCCTTCCGCGAACCCCTCTTTCGCGGGGAAATAGTGGGGATAATCGTTGTCGAAGGGAATTTCATGCCATACATACCAGTGCACTGCCGTCGGCACGCCCAGGTATTCGGCAAAAGCGAGCGTTTGAGGGACCGCGGAGCTGGCGGCGCCGCTGGGCCGGCCCCAGACGCAGATGTCCAGGAGCCACGCGGGAATGTCGGGGCGGCCCCAGTGCTCCCGCGCCGGCCACCAGGCCGCCTCGCGCTCGGCCCAGGCGCGGTAGCGCCCTGCCGCATCAAACCAGTCGCCCTGGAACGCCGCGAGCACGGCCGGCCCCGGCATCTCAAAATCATTGCCCGGCAACGACGCGTCCGGCACCGGCCATTCAATGCGGACATCGAGGGCGTTTCGGGTCCCGTGGCGAAATGCGCGGAAGCGCTTGGCCGAGGCGACCGGGTCGTGCACGGCAATGTAAAGCCCGGCGTCCGGATCGTAATGCGCGCCAAACTGCATGCAGCCCCAGCCGCCCGGGTACTCGGCCCTCACGGAGAGCCCGTTGATCAGCGGCGCAGGCCACAACGTCCCCGAGACCGTCGGCGCGAGAAAACAATCGTCATCCGCCGAGTCTCCAACAGGACCCAGCGAGAGCACCGGAAAATCGACGCGATTCACCGTGATCGTGTCCGTATCGTTGTCGATCTTGAGGGCCATGGTGAGGCCCAGCGTTTCCAGGGCCATGTCGACCGTCGCGGTAAAGCCTTCAGCCTCTCCATGCCCCGTCCAAATCAGGCGGACCTGTGCGTGACGGGCTGCGGGATCGTCCGGATCGGCCGCTTCGCACGAGAAAAAGGTATCCAGACTGTTCCAGACGCTTTCCCGGCCTTTTGAATCCTCCACAGCCATGGTCCACAGGGGCGTTGCGTCGTCCGTCAGGAACTCGCGCCGGCCTGCCAGGCTGAAGAGGCTCGGCAAGGCGCGCCCATCCGCCGGATCAAATGCGATGACCCCCAGCGCCTCGTCGTACAGGCACAGCTGCTGGGTCTGCTGCTCGCCAATCTCGCGCGAGCCGGGCCCCTCCATGATGCGCGAGAGCGATTGAAGCCGTTCTTCAGTTTCTTCAAGCGAGGCCTCCCAGACCGCAGGGCGGGAGTACCACGAGAGGCTCCACGCCGCATGCTGCGCGCGCCGATCATCCGGATCAGCCGCATCGAGCCGTTCAGCGAGTGCCTCGCGGAGCTCTTCCAGCGGAGCCGTGCTGATCCGTGTTCGAACAGGCCGGGCGGGCGCGGTCGCTACCGATGAAAGCGCCGCCACGGCCTCAGCGCCCGCATCGAGCCAGGCCGTCGTGCGCAGCTCTGTCTCGAGGCTGTCCCAGGTGACCCAGGGCCCGTGGACGTAGCTGCCGTGATTTGTCGCTCCTGAATACAGAATGATGGGGCCGCCAAACAGTCCGAACAGGTGCGTTCCATCGGTCAAGCCGCCCCACGAGACGCCCTGAAAGGTCTGGGCATCTTCTTGAAAGGTCCCCTGTTGGAATGGTGCTCCGGCAGCCCATTGCGGCAGCGGCCGCGACGGGAAATGCCATTCGGCCAAATGCAGTTCCGGCCAGGAATGCAATTCATCCTGAGTACAGACGGCATCGATCGCGATCGCCGGCGATCCGGCGCGGTACCGGAACCGGTACACCGCGCGCGCATCGCCGGGGGCAGGGGTGGCATCCTGGACATACCTGGCCCGGACCTCGACGACGGCCTCGATGGGGCCGGAGGAAAGGAGGCGGATTTCCGGTTCAGTGTCGAAGCGGAGCGCGAACGTCCCCAGTTCCGGATCGTAGATCCGGTCGTTGAGCATATAGTCCTCAAACACCCGCCCTGTTTCGAGGAACGTGACTTTTGAGGGAAGTCCAGCCATAACCGCAGGGTTGTGGACGACCTCAATAATGCCGTTATTGACCGTGATGACGCCGTCTTCGCTGGTGGCGGAAACCCGAGCCCCGGACGGCGGCGTGTGTTCCGGGCCACCGGCGGGATACAGGCGGATACGTGCACCGGAAGGGAGATCTCCCGGCAGCAGGAGCAGCAGGCGGCCGGTTCCATTGTCGTGTGCATCGTACTGAAGCGGTACCGGCCGCAGTCCGTCCTCTTGTTCGAGCAACGCACCCGGTTCAACAGAAACGGGCGCATCCTTCAGGAAACCCGCCCACTCCAGGTCGCGCGCGATGATCCCGTCGGGCGGCGGCGATTCAACGACCAGAAGAAGGTAATCCGGCATTTCCACGGCGTAGGCGCCCGGCAGCAGGAGAGAGAGGACAAGAGCGCAGGCGAATCTCATGGCGCGAACTCCTTCCATAAACGCCCGTACGGGCGCGGCGCCAACGGATAAACGCGCGGCGCCGGCGATTACGCCAGCCATTCGTCGAGATGCTGCTCGACAAAGGCATCGTCGTTCAGGTGAGGATAGGCACGGTAGACACGGTCGATCTCGTCGCGTTGCCCTGGCGAAAGGGTCTCGTTCGGGTTGAGGCACCGGGCGGAAGCCATGAGTCCCTGCCGCACCAGCACTTCATGAATGCCCGCGATACATCCCGCAAACGCATTGGCCGCATCAAAAAACGCCGCGTTGCTGTCGGTGATTTCGGTTGCGCGGGTCAGCATCGCTGCCGGAATGTCCGAATCCGCCCCGACAAGCGCCCGGCACTCGTTCAGCTGCGTCACGGCCGCACGGGTCCAGCACGCCCAGTGGCCGAGCAGGCCGCCCACGATGCGCAGGGCCACTGTATCGCCACCCACGCGCACGTGGTAGGACGTGAGCAGGTCCACGAGGATATTGTCATCGTTGCCGGTATACAGAGCGATGTCGTCCGCCCGGCCCGCCTCGGCCACGGCCCGAATGACGTCGAATGTCTGATAGCGGTTGAATGGCGCCATCTTTATGGCGATTACGTTTTCGATTTCGGCGAATTGGCGCCAGAATTCGGCGGGAAGCACCCGGCCTCCAACGGCCGGCTGCAGGTAAAATCCCATGATCGGCAGTATTTCAGCCACAGCCCGGCAATGCGCGATCATCTGCGGAACGCTTTCTTCCTTAAATACCGCCAGGCTGAGCAGGCCCATGTCGTACCCGGTCTCTTTCAGAAACGCGGCTTCTTCGAGGGCCTGTGGCGTTTTGCCGCAAATTCCGCCGATCAGCAGCACTGGGCGCCCGAGGGAGGCCGCGCACGCGTCAGCGGTTTCCTTCGCCAGCTCGAGCACGGGGCGGAACAGGCCGTGTTGCGGCTCGCGGATCTCGAACTGCGTGGTATGGACACCCACCGCCACACCACCCGCGCCCGCGGCACAGTAATAGCGCGTCAGGGCGCGCTGGTGCTTCTCGTCAAAGCGCCCGTCTTGCGTCAAGGCGAGAGGATGAGCGGGAATCACCGTGCCCCGGCGCAGGATGTCGAGAACGGCAGTGGAGGGCATTGGATTGGCCATACTAAAACTTCCCGTCGCGGGTTTCGTAGTGGGTTGGTTTGCCGAGGCTTGCTCCATCATGGGCCACCCAGTACGCCACCCACTCAATCAGGGCATCGACGCTCACCTGCGGATACCCGAACAGTTTGTAACACGTCGCCGCATTGCTCAGCAGCGCGTTTGGCGATTCCTCGCCCACAAATTCCGGCGCCTTGCCCAGGAGTTTGCCCAGCCGTTCCGCCATCCAGCGGATCGACACCGTTTCCGGCCCGGCCACGTTCAGGATGCGCGCGGGCGACGCCGCCAGGCCGAAACTGAGCAGCGCGACGTTGCAGACGTAACCCTGCCAGACAACATTCACATGCCCCATGGAGAGGTCGATCGGCTCGCGGTTCCAGACCTTCGTGGCCACATCGTGGACGATCCCGTAGCGCAGTTCCGCGGCATAATTGAGCCGGAACTGAACGACTTTCGTGCCTTCGTGGTGCGCGACGTAGTCGAACATGCGCTCGCGCCCGAGCGTGGTCATTGCGTATTCGCCCACGGGCGCCACGGGCGTTTCCTCGGTCGCTCCGCCGCTGCCTACCGGAAGAAAGGGATAGATGTTGCCGGACGAAAACGACACGATGCGCGACTTGCGGTAACGGCGCGCACACTCGCCCGACAATTGCACATTGACCGCCCAGGTGTCCCATTCGGCGCCCGTCGAACCGAATTTACGGCCGACCAGGTACAGCACGTTTTCGGCATCCGGCAGCTGGTCCAGCGCGCCCGGCTTCATGAGATCGGCCTGGTGGGTCTCGACCCCGATCTGATCCAGTGCTTTTCGCATGCCGGGCGAAGAAAAGGTGGCCACGCCGATGACTTTGCGCTGCACTCCCGAGGCCTCGACCGCGCGCACGGCCATCCGCGCGAGAGTATGGCCCACTTTGCCGCCCGCCCCCAGGATAAGCAGGTCGCCGTTGAGCCTGGCCATGAACTCCACCAGCTCCGGCGCGGGCGCCGACAACAGCGCGTCGAGTTCTGCTTCGGTTTTTACCGGCGGGATGGCGGTTTTGACTTGGAGCGGTTTCTTCCGTGTTCGTCTCGTGGCGGGCATGATATTTCCTTCTGGTTGCGCGGAAATCAGTGTGATTGCCATTGTGCCACAGGGCGTGCGGGGCTGCAATGTCAGGCATGCCCGCCGCGATTGGTGTTCAAGCGAAAAGGCGCCCCCCGCGCGCCCGGCAGTCCGCTTCAATCTAGATTTTTCCGCTGGATTCTGCATAATGGATGCAAATCCGCAGTGGCGCAAACCGGAGAGAGTACATGCCGAATGAAGTCAGTCGAAGAAGTTTTCTGCAGAGCAGTTCACTGGCCGGCGCAGGGCTGGCCGCGCTGACGCCGCTGAGCGCAGTGAAGAAGACCTACCAGCAAGGGACAAGCCCCTGGCCCATCTGCTTCAACACGAGTTCGATCCGCCCGGCAACGCTGGAGCAGAAGATCGAGGCGACCGTCGCGGCGGGCTACGACGGCATTGAGCCCTGGATCGACGAGCTGGAGGAATACGAAAAAGCCGGCGGCAATTTGCAGGATCTCGGCAAGCGCCTGAGCGATTTGGGCCTCTTCGTGCCGAACGTCATCGGACTGTGGGGATCCATCCCGGCCGATCCCGCCCAGTGGGAGGAATCCCTCGCACCCACACGCAACCGCATGCGGATGATGGCCGCCATTGGTTCCCGGCATGCCGCCTGCATCCCCCCGGGACGGCCTGCCGACGTGGATCGCACCTGGTGCGCCCGCTGCTACCGGGATCTGGTCAAGATCGGCCGCGAGGAGTACGGGATCTCGGCGGCGCTTGAATTCGTGGGGTTTATGGAGAGCATCCACCGGTTCGGCGACGCGGCC
>DAOSJS010000086.1:0-12840 GCA_035367355.1 Candidatus Hydrogenedentota bacterium | reverse complement strand
ATCGCGTCCATAAACGTTGTCCGCGATCCGTCTCCCGGCGTGCCGTCCATCAGGCCACCGTCCAAGTCTTTAGAGTCTGCACGATCCAGGCAAAACCCGGTGTAATAGTAAGATTCGTCGGCGGCCGCCTGCCCCATGCCGAAGTTATCACAGGCCAGATGCAGGATGCTCTCGCCCGTAACCGGATCAAATATAATCGGACGGTCCGCTTCTGACGGGCAAATGAGAACGTTGGCATCGGTCAGGTATTCCGGGTAAATCTGCGGAATGTAGGCGAAGTAGTACGAGGCCGGGCGACCGTTATCTTCCGCCCACAGCGTGTAAGGCTGGCCCGCCTGAGCGCCAGCCTGGCACAGAACCCGCGGAACGCCCTCATCCCGCAATGTATTCCGGAACTGCGCTACCGTCGGATACTTCTCCCCTTTGCTTTCGTTCGCATACATCTTGAAAACGAGTCCGAGCTGTTTCAGGTTATTGGCGCAGCTTGCTCTGCGAGCGGCTTCCCGTGCACGGGCCAGTGCGGGAAGAAGGATGGCTGCAAGGATGCCGATGATGGCAATGACGACCAGCAATTCAATCAGCGTGAATCCTCTTTTTCATTGCACGTAGTCTCCCTGTCTGTTTGTGATTATCCCAATCCAAATCACGGCGCAGGAAATCGATTACTTTCCCAGCGCCTCTGCTGATAATAATACTACTCCATGTGGGGCATTGCTGCAAGTGCTATTTCTACAGTGCGCATAAAGATATTATCCGCCAAGATCTTATGGCGTTTTGGGACTGGGAGGCAGGTGCCATTGGAGCCGCACCTGGACATAGGCACTTCGAGCCCAGGCAGAATGCGTGGAGCGAAACATCTCCGAAACAAGGCTTACGAGCGCACCGGCCTCGCCCGAAAAGGAGGGAAAACGAGCGCGGTCCGCAGCCCGGGGGCCACGGACCGCGCGCAATCGGTCATTGCCACGCTATAAACCGTTGATAGTACAGATTACAGGTCAGCCGTGTTCAGCACGCCGACTACCAGCGCAAATCCGCCGTTTACCGGACCTGCGCCGTTCTGCGAGTAGCGTTGAAATTCCACATGCCCGTCCATGAACAGCACATTCGAACCGCCGGGGATGTGGTTGTATTCCTTGACTTCGGTCGATACGGTATCCCACATGACCGCGAGCTCACTCTGGGCCATCGCCGACCCGCTGGGATTGTTGATGTCGGTGATCATGAACCGTTCGATGCCTTCGCGCAGCTTGTAGAGGGTATTGCCCTTGCTATTGCCTGCGCCGGGAAACGACACCGCGCCGCCCAGCAAGCCGACGGTGCTGTAATCGTTCAACGTTCCCCACGAATTCAGAGCGGAAAAGCTCTGGAGCTCAGTGGCGACGGCATAGATCCACGCGACCGCCTGAACAGGCACCGGCCCGACCGTTGCCGGCGGCGTGCCGCCAAAGGCCAGAATGAGCGGGTTCAAGGTCGATGAGGGAACCTGGGTCGCGGGGTTGTCCATGCCGATGTTGTCAAAGGCGTAGCCCATGTAGTGGTAGCTATTGTCGATCGCGTTCGAACCCATCCAGCCCTCGGCGCAATCCACCGCGACAATCGGCTCGCCCGTCCAGCGATCCCACAGGCTTTCCTGAATGGTGTCGCCATACGACATGGAATTCGTATCGGACGGACACACCGCAATCATGGGGTCGGTCCAGTATTCCGGATACAACGTGGCCGGGCGAGGTCCCAGACTCATCACCGGGTCGCCCATCCCCTGAAGACCATAGGGAGGCGGTCCGCCGTTGCAGTCATACCGAAACGCAGGCACGCCGATGTAGCAGGGAGGCCACTGTTCGCCCTTCGCCTCATTCGCATACATCTTGAAAATCAGGCCCCACTGCTTGAGATTGTTCGCGCAACTCGCGCGCCGCGCCGCCTCTCTCGCGCGCGCCAGGGCGGGTAACAGAATTGCGGCAAGGATGCCAATGATAGCGATCACAACCAGAAGTTCAATCAGCGTGAAACCTCTCTTGTTCATCTCCTGCTCCTTTCTGTCCCTGTATTTCGACGAGTGGCATGGAAACCGATTGCCATCCGGGCAAGATTTGCCTCGTCCTAGTACAGATAGTACATGTTTTATCGAATTATGACAATAGGTGTATTGCGGTGTTTTTCGCCAAAGGGCCGCTGCCGCATGGAGAGATGTCCCCCCGGCAGGAGGAATGTAGACCGATGCAGATTCCGGGCGGGGAACCGGAGGCAGGCGAGGGGCGGAGAATCAGCTGATCTCTTTCACGTGCTCCTTGCGAACACGTTTTGTAACTCCTTGATACTGAATATAATAGTGGTCATCGCCGGGGATGACTTTGTCGGCGGGCGAGCTTGTGCCATCGGTGAAATGGACGGTGTATTCTCCGTCTTGCCCCACGCCTGCCCGGGCGATTACCTGTTTTTCTCCCGGGCTGGTCTCCGGCGCGGTGGTGCCCCGGGTATCTGGGGCGGCGGAGGCTTCCTCAGCTTTTTGCGATGAGGCCAGTCTTTTCGATGCGCTGTAGAGATAGGCGGGGCGCTGAGATGATTTGCTGTAAACCTGCCACCAATGGAGCACATTGCGTACGTAATTTTGAGTCTCCTTGAACGGCGGAATGCCCCCGTACTTCCGCACGTTCTCGGGGCCGGCATTGTAGCCTGCCAGCGCAAGACGGACATCGCCATTGAACAGGCCCACCAGCTTCGACAGATATTGAGTTCCGCCGGCGATATTCTGAGCCGGGTCAACGATATTCGTCACTCCCATTTCCTTGGCTGTCCCGGGCATGAGCTGCATCAGCCCGCGCGCGCCTGCACGGGAGACGGCGTTGGGGTCTCCGTTGCTTTCCACACGGATCACCGCGTAGATCAGGCTCTCTTGCAGTCCATACTGGCGGGCATAGTCGGCCACCAGGCTTTCAATAGCCGATTGCGTGTATTCGGTGGGCGACGTATACCGTTTGTATTTTTTGGCGACGACGATCGGCTCGTAATCGATCTGAATTTCCGTATAGCCCGGAATGCTGCGGTATTTGCCGAGTTTGTTGGTCAGCGTCAATACGCCGTCTGAGTTGACGAACGCGCGGAGTTGCTCTCCTGCACGGCGGCGCTGAATACCTTCGCGCCGTGATTCCATTTCTTTTATGAGCTCATCACGGGTGGTGGGATCGACGTTCCCAATGACGGGGACATCACCTTGTGCTGTCCCGCCCGCCACCAGCAGCGCGATGGCTCCAGCCCAAAGAAAGAATCTCGACCCGGGAAAGTGCTGCATCCAATTGCCCCATATACCCTTCCATTAGCCTCACCAAAGTATACTGAACATCGCAGAGATTTGGCAACCGCCCACAGGAATCTTGCAGCCGCAATTTGATTCCGGAGACTGGGATCTACCCCAAAAATCCACCCCCAAACCGGCAGCCGCCGATTCACCCCCGCCCGCGGGGGACAGGTCCCCTGGGTGCGCCGACGTCCTCGTCGGCACACGGCTCAGCCCCGCCCGCGGGGCCGGGGGTGGAGGCGCCGGCCGGCCCGAGGCGGGAGAACACGCCCCAGGCCGGTTCAAAGCAGCTGAAATCCGCTCTCCTGGCATCGCCTCGCCTTCCATGTTTCGGTAAGATCGCAAATGACAAGACGATACCCTCCTCGCAAAGATCGGAGATGGCGCGATTCGGAGGCTTGCGGGCACGGTCCTCTAGATGATACGGTTGCTCTCGAAGCCCAAGCTCGGGCACCATGCTCAACAGAAATGAACCTCATCGCATCTGAGATACAGGATTTTTAATGGTTACAGAGTCTGATTCCACCGAGTCCCGGATCCTGCATGTTCTTGCCAGTGAAGGACTCTGGCTTGTTACGGCGGAGTCATGCACAGGAGGCCTGCTCGCCCATCGCATTGTCAGCGTGGCGGGAGCGTCAGAATGCTTCCTTGGCGGGGTTGTGGCCTATTCCAACGCCCTGAAGACGGACCTGCTGGGCGTGTCACCGACGACCCTGTCCACTGCGGGTGCCGTCAGCCCGGAGGTTGCCCGCGAGATGGCGGAAGGCGCCCGTGACCGCTTTCACGCCGATCTTTCCGTTGCGGTAACGGGAGTCGCCGGCCCCGGAGGCGGCTCTGTAGAGAAGCCGGTGGGCTTGGTTTTCATCGCCGTTGCCTGGAATGGAGGATGTGACGTCGCCCGGTACGAATTCCAGGGTGCACGCCACGCCGTGAGACAGCAGGCGGCCGACGCGGCCCTTGCCATGTTATGGGAGCGCATCCAGTGAGCGGCGGATTTTGCCATCTGCATGTCCATACCGAATACAGCGTCCTGGATGGTGCGATCAAGGTCTCCGAGCTTCTCGATCGCTGCCAGGATTACGGGATGCGCGCCTGCGCCATTTCCGACCACGGAGCGATGTTTGGCGTGGTCGATTTCTATCAGACCGCCAAATCCAAAGGCATCAAACCGATTATCGGATCTGAACTCTACATTGCGCCCGGGCACCGCACCGACCGCTCCTCCAAGACGCAATCGGCGGCGTACAACCATTTGCTTCTGCTGTGCAAAAACGAGACGGGCTACCGAAACCTCTGCAAATTGAGCTCCATCGGCTATCTGGAAGGATTTCACTACAAGCCACGAATCGATTTTGAGTCGCTGTCACGCCATGCCGAAGGACTCATTGCTTCGACCGGATGCCTGCGCGGTGTTGTACCCCAGTATCTCCTGCGCGAAGAATTCGACGAGGCAGAGGAAGCGCTCCAGCGTTACCTGGCGCTTTTCGGGGCAGAGAATTTTTTCGTTGAACTCCAGGACCATGGTCTGCCCGAGCAGCGCCGCGTGAATCCACGCCTGGTAGACATGGCGCGCCGAAGCGGCCTGATGCTTGCCGCAACCAACGACTGCCATTACTTGAACAAAGAGGATGCCGAAGCGCACGACGCCCTCTTGTGCGTCCAGACCAACAGGACCCTCGAGGAAGAAAATCGTTTCCGGTTCCAGACCAAGGAGTTTCATTTCAAGAGCCCGGAGGAAATGCGGGAGACGTTCGCCGCCTGGCCCGAAGCGATTACGAATACCGAAAAGATCGCCGACCTCTGCGAGCTCGAAATCCCCCTCCACAAACATCTGATCCCGAAATATTCGCCCCCGCCCGGGAAATCCAAACCCGAACTGCTCCGGGAACTGGTCATGGAGGGTCTCCGGGAGCGATACCACGGCAAGCCCGCTCCGCAGTATGTGAAACGCGCCGAATACGAGCTGGGTGTCATCGAGCAGATGGGATTCGTCGACTATTTCCTGGTCGTTTGGGACCTCATCAAGACCGCGCGGGATAAAGGCATTCCCGTAGGGCCGGGCCGCGGCTCAGGAGCGGGCAGCCTGGTAGCCTATGCCCTGACGATCACCAACATCGATCCGCTACGCTACAACCTTCTGTTCGAGCGATTTTTGAATCCTGACCGCGTATCCATGCCGGATTTCGACCTGGATTTCTGTTATACGCGCCGTCCCGAGCTGATTGAATACGTCCGCGAAAAATACGGGCAGAAGAATGTCAGCCAGATCATCACCTTCGGACGCATGCTGGCGAAACAGGTGATCCGCAATGTCGGGCGCGTGATGGGCATGAACTATGGCGACGTCGACCGCATCGCGAAACTGGTGCCCGACGAGCTGAAGATCACGCTCAAAGACGCTCTGGAAAAGGAGCCTGAGCTCAAAAGACAAGTAAAGGAAGACCCCCAGGTCGCCCGGTTATGGAGCCTGGCAACCCGGCTCGAAGGCACCATCGGCACACTGGGCACCCACGCCGCCGGCGTCATCATCTGTGACGAGCCGCTCACGGAACACGTTCCGCTGTTTCAGGCATCCGGGAGCGATGTTGTCGCGACCCAGTTCGAGATGAAAACCGCGGAACAAATCGGCCTGCTGAAGATGGATTTCCTGGGGTTGCGCACTCTGACCGTCGTTCATGATGCGGTCCGGTTTATTGAAGAGAACCGTGGCGTCACGATCGATATCGACTCGCTGGAGCCGGACGACTCGCTGACCTACGAATTACTGCGTTCCGGGCGCACCACGGGCATATTTCAGCTCGAAAGCTCGGGAATGCGCGACCTTTCCCGCCGGATCGGGCTTGAAAGCCTCGAGGAAGTCTGCGCCCTGGTCGCTCTGTACCGGCCGGGCCCCATGCAGCTCAAGGACCAGTACATCGAGAACAAGCACAATCCAGCCAAGCTCAGCTACGACCACCCGTTGCTCGAGCCTATCCTCAAAGAGACGTACGGCGTCGCGCTGTATCAAGAACAGGTGATGCAGATCGTGCAGGCGCTCGCAGGCTTTTCCCTGGGCCAGGCGGACGAACTCCGCCGCGCGATGGCGAAGAAAAAAGCCGATCTCATGGAACAGCAGGGCGTGCAATTCCTGAAAGGCGCCAAAGAGAATGGCATCGATACAGCGACGGCCACTTCGCTGTTCCAGAAGATCGAGCAGTTCGCCGGATACGGATTCAACAAATCCCACAGCATGGCCTATGCCTTTGTGGCGTATCAGACTGCTTTCCTCAAAGCCAACTATCCGGTGGAGTTCATGGCCGCGCTGCTCACCAGCGAATCAGGCAACCTCGACAAAGTCGCGCAATATATTGAAGAGTGCCGCCGGATGGGGATCGAAATCCTCCCGCCCGACGTCAACCACAGCTGCTATGGATTCAATGTCGAAGGCAGCGCCATCCGTTTCGGTATGGGAGCGGTCAAAAACGTGGGCCGCGATCCGGTCGAGGCCATCCAGGCCGAACGCGAAGCCAACGGGCCCTACGCGGACATCTTCGATTTCTGCGCGCGCCTCGATTCGCGGGTGCTCAACCGCCGCGTTCTGGAAAGCCTCAACCGGGCCGGCGCGTTCGAAAGTACGGGCTGGAACCGCAGGCAGGTCGAGGAATCGCTGGAATCCGCTCTGAGCGAAGGCCAGATCAATCAGCGGGAGCGAGCCGCAGGCCAGACCTCGCTGCTGGAACTGATGGCCGGCGCGAGCGATGAACCGCTCATCCATAAACGGCCTGACGTCGAGGAATGGCCGGAGAACCAGTTGCTCGCGCAGGAAAAAGAAGTGCTGGGCTTATATGTGAGCAGCCACCCGCTGGCGCGGCATGCAACGCTCCTCGAACGCTTCTCGACCATCACCCTCGCAGATCTCCCGTCGCTGGCTGAAGGCCACGAGATCCGCATCGGCGGGCTTGTCTCCAACGCCAAAATCCATGTCACTCAACGCAACCGCAAAATGGCGTTTGTCACGCTCGAAACCCTCGAAAGTCCCTGTGAAGTGGTCGTGTTTCCCGAATTGTATGAACAGAAAGCCGAACTGCTCGTGCCCGACATGGTCGTCATGCTGCGCGCCAAAGTCAGCTACAGAAATGACGAGGTCAGCCTCCTCGCTGAGGATATTGTGCCCATCGATGACACCGAGAAGCGCTTTACGGAAGCCGTGCACATCCGATTGAGCACGGTGGGGCTTGATGAGGCCCTGCTTACCCGGCTCGCCGAGCTTCTGGATGCGCAATCTGGCAGTTGCGATGTCTTCCTGCACTGCGTTACCCCCGAACGTGATGAGATCATCGTGCATGCAACCCCGTCCTGCATGGTGGCTCCGTCCGAGCGTCTCTGCCGCGAGCTTGAAGAACTGCTGGGGGAAGGTTGCCTGTGGTATTCCGGAGCAAACGGATTCCCCCGGCATGCGCGCTGATACGTCGCGTCTCTCACCCGGGGCGAACGCCCTGGCCGCGCAGGCTGGATCCGGCACGGGCCTTGCCATGAGCGCGCAGCTTCATGCATACTGGCATGTAGACGGTCGCTGAATGCCTGTTCAGACCGCAGACGACAGAAATGCAGCGGGGAGAGTCTCCGGCACGGCCCCGGAACGAAGGGCCAGCGATGGAGTTCCGCCATGTCCGTGATCACACCACCGAAATGGAAGATTGGGGAGTCGTAATGCAGTTAGAAACAGTGCGCTTCGGGACGCTTGAGGTGGCTCCGGACGCCATAATCACCTTTACGCAACCCATTCTGGGTTTCCAGGAATACCGCCGTTTCGTGCAGTTGCCCGGGCCCAGTGACTATCTCCGCTGGCTCCAATCGACGGAATCGAGCGAGCTCGCGTTTATCATGATGGTGCCCACGGTGCTTGTCCCGGATTACCATGTAGATGTCCGCCCGGCGGAGCTCAGCGAACTGGCGGTGAGCTCCATTGAGGAGCTGGAAGTCTACACGCTGGTGGTTGTGCCCGAGGACAAAAGCAAGGTGCGCACCAATCTCCGGGCGCCCATCCTGATCAACCCCAGGCTGCGGCTCGCCAAACAGGCGCTCCTGGACCGCAGCGACTATCCCATCCAGTTCTTCCTTGCACCACCCCATCAGGGCCAGGGACAGGCCCGGGAGGCTTCCCATGCTGGTCTTAACCCGTAAAGAGGATGAAAGCATCATGATCGGGGACGACATTGAGGTCAAAGTCCTCGATCTGAAGGAAAGCCAGGTGAAGCTGGGAATTGTGGCCCCGAAATCCGTGGCCGTACACCGGCGTGAAGTGTATCTGGCCATTCAGAGCGAAAATACGCAGGCGGCTGCAGCGGCACAAATCGACGCCCTTACGGATTTGATTCAGCGGTAACGCATCGGGGAACCACAGTCATGGAACTCATCGTAGACGGCAACATCCGATCCCTGGGGGAAGAGACGCCAGCCAGCGTCTTCGATCTGGTTGTCTCGGTCGGCCGGCAGCTCCAGGAGGAAGGCCGCTCCATCATGACGGTCCAGATTGACGGACAGGAGATCAGCGCAGGGCTCCTGGTGGAGACCATGATGAACAAGCCGGCGGCCAGCGCCCGGCAGATCGTGATCACGTCGGCAGATACCCGGGCGCTGGTGAATGAGTCGCTGTCCGACATGCAAACCTCGCTGCCCGATCTGCCGCTTGCCTGCCAGGAACTCGCCCGCGTGTTTCAGAGCGAGACGCCGGATGCGGGGTATGAGCCGTTTCAACAGCTGGCATCCTTGTGGAGCACCATCAAGGAACGAGAGCTCATGGTCGCCAATGCCCTCGAGATCTCCCTGGAAGAGCTTCAGATCGATGGGCTCTCGGTAAAACAGTTTCATGACGAACTCAATGCCTTTTTGCGGGAAGCCACTGAAGCCCTGAAAAAACGGGATTCGATCCTGCTGGCGGACTTGCTGGAGTACGAGCTGGCGCCCCGGGCCGAAAAAGAAAGTGCGATCGTAGCGATTCTACAGGAAAAGGCCGAACAACTCGCGGGGTAGGAATGGCCGCACCGCGCATCCTGACATTCAATTTTCACGAGCCGTACCTGTGCCTGATGGCACGGACCGGCATGCCCTTTGTCATCGGCGAATACGATAAACCGCCGCTCGCCCGGAAATGGCAGGAACACTATCGCCCCATCCCCGCAGGCTTCACATTTCTGGATGAAAGCGCCTGGCGGCAGGAGCTCGCTGAAGGCCGGTTTGACCTCGTAATCGCGCAAAATGAAATGAATGCCGCCACCCTGTCCAAAGAGGTGCTGCTGTCTGCAACGCCTCTTCTGGTGCTCTGCCACAACCGGCGCACGTTCCTGGAGACGACCGCCCGGGTCAACCCCGACCAGCCCCACAACACGTTTCAGCGCCTGCTGGAAACCCTGCGTGAATTCGCCCGGTTTGTGTTTATTTCCGAGAGCAAACGGGACGACTATGGCTTCCAAGGGCCCGTCATCCGCCCGGGTATCGACGTCGAGGAATACGGCGGCTACACGGGAGAGCGCCTCGGGGTGCTACGCGTCGGCAACGCGATGCGCCCGCGGGACGCCATGTTCGATGTCGATTTTCAGGAGCAGGTCTGTGCCGGCTTCCCCAATCACGTTGCAGGCGACAACCCAGACATCCCGGGATCGCAGCCCGCTCCGACGTTTGAACACCTCCGGGAGCTTTACCGCACGTTCCGGTGCTATCTGCATGTCACCCGGGAAGCCTTCGAGGACGGCTACAACCTCGCGCTGCTCGAGGCAATGGCCACCGGCATGCCCGTGGTCTCCCTCGCGAACCCGACATCCCCCCTTACCGACGGAAAAGACGGCTTTCTGTCGTATGATCCGGATGTTCTCCGGGGACATATTGAGACTTTTCTCAATGACCTGGACTATGCACGGGAGATCGGCGCTCGCGCACGGGAGACTGTGGCGAAGGCATTCCCCATGGCGCGCTTCGTCGAGGCCTGGCGCGAAACCATCCTGTCGGCGGCCGAATTCAGTCCTCGCAAGAGCGCCCGGAGCCCAAGGCCCGCGCCGCCGGCCCCCTCTCCCACTCGCCCTGCGCCCGCGGCGAATATCCTCCTGCATTACATGGCGTCGCCCATCACAACGGGCCGGTATTTTGAGGCCGCCCTGCGCAAACACCATCACGTTGTCACAGCGGGACTCCGGTGCCCCGAGGCAATCCTCGAACGCTGGGGGTTTTCAGGCGAGGCGCCGCCATACGCCTCGCACGACATTGAACTGGGCCTGGAGGGGACGTGCAGCGAACTCCTGGCACAGTTGCCCGAAGGATTTGAGCCTTCCCTGTATCTCTGGGTGGATTCCGGCCCGAAAGAGGCGCCACCGGACCTCCACAGCCTGCGGATCCCCAAAGCCTGCTACCTCATTGATACGCACCTGGCTCCGGAACTGCGCATGGCCATCGCGCGGCAGTTCGACATCGCGTTTCTGGCGCAGAAGGCCCAAATCCCAATGTTTCAGGAGGCCGGTATCGCGAGCGTGCGCTGGCTTCCGCTTGCCTGCTCGCCTGAACTGCACGACGTGGGGCAGCTCGAGCGCATCTATGACGTCGCCTATATAGGCCGCATTCAGGAAGATCCCCACGATCGCCGGGCCAGCATTCTTGATTGCGTGCGCAGCCGGTTCCCCAACCACTGCATCGGCCAGCAATGGCCGGAGGATATGGCCCGAACCTACGCCCAGTCGAAAATCGTTGTGAATGCGGCCGTCAACCACGATCTCAATATGCGGGTGTTCGAGGCAATGGCATCCGGCGCGCTCCTTGTCACCGACCAGGCGGACGGCCTGTCAGACCTCTTCCAGGAAGGTGAACATTTCGTGCTTTACCGCGATGAGGTGGAGCTGTGTGCGCTCATTGAACGCTACCTCAATGATCCCGATGCGCGAGAGCGCATCGCGAAACAAGGACAAGAGCTTGTGCTGGCGCAGCACACCTACGACCATCGCATGGAACAGTTGCTAGAGATGGTATCCGAGGCCACGCGCATGCCCGGCGGCAATGAAGGAGAATCCCGCTACCATTATGGCGGCTACTATTGTTCCCCACGCTCCGAGTTGGCCGCCCATATCCCCCCGGACACGAAACGGGTCCTGGATATCGGATGCGGAGCAGGCGCGTTTGGACACTCGCTGAAACAGCGCGGCGTCGACGAAGTCATCGGTATTGAAATTGACGAGCGAGCCAGCGCCCTGGCCGAGGAGGTATTGGACGGGGTTTTGACCGGCGATATCGAGCGGATGGAATTACCCTTTGAATCCGCGTACTTCGACTGCATCACGCTCGGCGATGTGCTCGAACACCTCATCGAGCCGGCAGCCGCTCTGCGCCGGCTGGCCCCATTCCTCGCCCCGGAGGGCGTCGTGGTCGCCAGCATCCCCAACGCGCGTTTCTGCCAGGTGGTGCGGATGCTCGCCGAAGGCCGGTGGAAATACGAAGACGCCGGGATCCTTGACCGGACGCATCTGCGCTTCTTTACCGCGGTAGAAATGCAGCTGCTTTTCCAGGGAGCCGGCTATGAAATCCTGAAAATGCAGCCGCTTTCAATGCTTCCAGCGGAGTCCCTCCCGCGCAACGACGATGGAGGGTTCACGATGGGAAGACTGACCATCGGCCCCCTGGATGACGTGGAATACCAGGACTTTCTTGTTTTCCAGTATCTTGTGGTTGCGAAAAGAGCGCCGGGCTCGCCGCTGGAGCGTGCACGGGCTGCCCTGACCGCGGACCGCTTTGAAGAGGCATGCACGATCGCCGCCTTGGCCGGTGACGCGGACCCCACCGAGCGCAATTTTATCCTCGGGCAGGCCCTGGGCCGGATGGGAAGGTTCGCGGCCGCCGAAGCAGCCCTCCGTGAAGCCCTGGCCTCCAGCCCGGATCGTGCAGACATCACCGGGCAACTGGGGGTGCTGCTGGTCGCGATGAATCGGCACGAAGAGGCCATCCCTTGCCTTGCGCAGGCGACCGCCGCTGATCCGAATGACTTTCGTGCGCTCGGCGCCTGGGGCCTGGCCCTGCTCGCGGCCGGCCGCCTGGAAGAAGCGTTTGAAAAGCTCAAAGCCTCCCTGGACGTTCACTTCGACAACATCTCGCTCATGGAACCCTTTGTCAGCCTCGGCGAATCGCAGGAGCGCTGGGAGGATCTCGAACCGGTGCTTCGGCGTTTCGTCGAATTCTACCCCGGAAACTCCGCAATGGCCTTGCGCCTCGCGCGTATCCTGGTCCTGTTGGGAAAAACCGGCGAAGCGCGGGAGCATCTGGAGACGGTGCTCCTCTTTGATGCCGGCAATGCGGACGCGAGCCGTTTGCTGGAAGAAATCGCGCGTGGGGGTGCATAGCATGGGTGAAAATGGTGAGGAGTGCTTCGTGAAACCACGGATATCACAACGATGATGAAGCCGGCGCGAGAATGGGCGGCGGAGCTTGCGGACGTGGTGCCGCCCCCCGGCGTCTGCCTGGAAGAAGGCCGCGAGGGCGAACCGACCCTGCGTGTCGGCAAAGCGTACCTGCACAGCCGCTACAAGCCCCGC
>DAOSJS010000085.1:0-12936 GCA_035367355.1 Candidatus Hydrogenedentota bacterium | reverse complement strand
CACCCCCAGCTCATGCCCCGCCCCATGCACCCAATCCACCGTCTCCTCGTCCTCAACCACTCGGCGGCCTAGCAAAAAGAACGTCGCCCGCGCCCCATGCGCCCCCAACAGTTCCACCAGGCCCCTCGACAAACGCCTCCCCGGCCCGTCATCATACGTCAACACCAGCCCGCGCCCCGCCCGGCACAACCGCGACAATTCTCCCACCGCACGCAAGCGAAGGAGGTAATAGGGAACGCGAAAGAGCATAAACGCATCTCCATCTCTCTTGAGACAAGGCTGAGCTCTTCGCTCAAAGCTCAAGCCATTCCCGCCTCCGATGCCAGGCCTCCTTCCAGGCCTGTGCGACGGCCTTGCGCCTCTCGTTCGTCACAAGCGGAAACGCCGCGAGATATCCACGCGTAGCCACGCGAAGACGCAACAAAATCTCGCCAAGTGCGGCTGACAAAGGGCCCCAATGCTTGCGCATAAGGCGCGTCTTTGCCTTCATTTGCCGCACGAGCTGATCCGCCTTAACGGCCTCGGATGCACTGCCGTAGTGAATGATCTGAGCTTCCGGGCACAAAATGCATCTCACGCCCCTATCCCGGGCCCTCAAGCACAAATCAAAATCCTCGGCATACATGTCGAAAGCAGGGTCAAAGCCCTCGAGCGACTCCCACAGAGCCCGCTGGATAAGGAAAAAACACCCCGAGATGATGTCGACCCTGCGCACAGAATCACGCTTCCACGTCCGCATCGTCTCTGGATCGAATAGCGTGTGGTAGCGGCCGAGTGTGGAGAGCCCAAACCCAGAGCATAGAGCGCTCCATAGCGTCGGGCGACCCCAGCAGCTCGTGTAATTCAGCGTTCCGTCCGAATGCAGCGTGCGCCCTCCAACAATTCCCGGCTCCGTCAGCCCTTCCGCAAAGGCTACAAGCGTGTCGACTGCCCCATCCAGCACAACGGTGTCCGGGTTCAGCAGCAGCAGATTTCGCCCCCGGGCCGATTCCGCCGCCAGATTGTTCGCCTTTGCAAAACCCAGGTTCGCTCCCGGCTCGATCAACTGCACATCCGGAAAGGCCTCTCTAATCGCCTGTGCAGAGCCGTCAGAAGATGCATTGTCCACCACAATCACTTCAAAGGATGCCGATTGAGTCTCCGCATACAATGACTCCAGACAGGCCATTGTCAACTCTTTCGTGTTGTACGATATAATAAGGACTGAAACATCGGGTGACAGTTCCGCGTCTGTCTTACTGGAGCGGTTCATGCCGGATCTTCCCTATGCCAGACTTTGAACACTTCATACTCACACGATTCAATGTCCGCGAACGGCCCAGCGACACCCAACTGGTCACCGACCCCCAATGGCTCAACCACCGGATTATACTGTTCGAACAATTTTGCTTTCCATCCGTAAAAGCCCAGACGTGTGCAAATTTCCGGTGGCTCGTCTTCTTCGACGAGGCCACTCCGGATGAATTCAAAGAACGCTTTCAAGCCTACCACCTGGAGTTCTCCAATTTCGAACCCATCTACCTCACCGAACACAATCCCGACACCGTTACTCAAGCTGTTCGGCAACGCCTGGCCCCGGACACCCCCTTCGTCATCACCACGCGCCTCGACAACGACGATGCCCTCTGCCGCGACTTCATCCAGCGCGTTCAAACCGAATTCCACCACCAGGACGCCGAGATCATCAACTTCCCCTTCGGATACATCTGGTTCAAGGGCCGCCTCTACCTCTACCGCGATTCCAGCAACCCCTTCACCACCCTTATCGAGAAGAACGGCGACTTTTCAACCGTCCTCGCCCGGTGGCACACCCGCCTCTCCGAAATCGCTCCCATTCGGCAAGCGAAGGGAAAACCAGCATGGCTTCAGGTCGTTCATGGAAAAAACCGGAAAAACCGGGTTCGCGGACGAAGAATTCTCCCCGATGCAGCCTCTTTCTCCGTCGATTTCGTTCTCGCTCCCGGCGTTCTTCAGCCCTCCAATATACGCAAAGGCCTCTTGCTGGATAAGCTCATTCTCGACCACTACCGTGCTTTGAGAGAAGCCGGATTCTCGTTACTCAAACGGCTGCTCACTCGCACCTTAAAACATAAGTGTTTCCCCGAATCGGAGCGGTGACCCTTCAGGCGCGACCGCTTCACTCTTTTGGGAATCCACGCCACCGCTGAGGTCGGCTTGTTCAGGCGCTGCAGAGACTATTCCCGGCAGGCTGCCGACTATCGCCATCGTCAGGTACCACAACATCAATATTTGGCCAAAATAAGACACTCCAAAATAGGACCACACATGGACGAAAAGTGACACGCCGACAGTAAACACCAAGAGCCGCTCCTGAGGCTGCGATTCAACCTGGCGGAGTGCTTTGCCGACCATTGTAAACGCTGTGGAAATCCCGGCGATGAATAGAACCAGTGTCAGCAACCCACCTCGAAGACCTTCCAGGATATATTGATTTGTGATATCCCGCATGTCCCAGACGCCCCAACTCATCGGGTCGAGTTCCCCTAGCAACCACCATTTCGAGAAATTGCGGATCGTTGCGTCCATGATGCTGTATCGGTGCCAGCCCGTGGAACCTGCCACAGCGCTGATTCGTGCAACCAGGGACCAGACCGGGCCTTTCATGATGAAATGCAGCACCACAAGGCTCGCAAAAAAACCATAGCGAATTGGCCGCAAATGTCTGCGGATCGGGTAAAACGCCATACCTACAATACCGAAGATGACCGCCATGACCGGCGTGCTGGATGCACTTGCGACAACGATGAATAACGACGCCAGCAGCCCCAGAATGGCAAACCATCGCCTCTTGTCCAAAAGTAGGGGGGCCATCCACGGCATCACGGAAGCCCAGAAGCACCCCGCAAGAATGGCATGCGCAAAGGCACCCTGGCAACGCAGCCGTCCCTCGCGCACCTGGGTAATCTCCGGCACTCCGCCGAAGATGCTGAACGCGTTCCTCCCTGTCGTCCATTCAATTGCAAAGGCCGCCGCAACAGGAATGCTCACCACGATGAACCCCATAATGAGGCGATTAAGGTCGTCCCATGTCCGCAACATGCAGCGGAAATAGAAGTACATCCCAAGTCCGACAAACATCCAACCGCACCGATTGATTAGTGCACTGGACGCTCCCTCTGCCAGCGTGTTAATGAGTGTTCCACTTACCATCCAGGCTACCATCAGCGTATCCAGGCGGTTCCAGGCGAATCCTTCGAGTTCGCGGCGCAACAGCATCCGTGTCCAAGCTAAAAGTACCAAGATCCGAAGGAAGTCAAGGTCAAGACCCATAATCACTAATCGCTGAGCCGAGGAGATGAAGCTCGCCGTGATAATCATGGGATATACGGCGAAGCGGCGAGGCAAGAGTAACACGGCAACGCCCATAACAATCACCACGGTCAAGCCTACCGGATGCAAAGTTGTCACATTGTGCCATTCTCGAATCCCGACCATTGCTTGTGTGCTGTCCTATATGTCGCCCTGGAGTAGGGTCTCAACACTGCTGCGGTTCTTGAAGTCAGTCATCCATGCGTTTATGTGCCACAGAATCTGGAGATCTCTGGAGAAGCGTCACGAGAGCCTCGATACGATCCAAATCCCGCGCGACGAAAGAACCTGCAATACAACAAGTGCAAACAGACGATTTCAATGAAGTTCATCTTGGGTGCTATATTAAGGGCCGCCCACATGTTGCCTCCATTTCTTCTTGATTCGAGCTGCCGCAGAAGATCCGGCAATAGTCCTGAGCCATTGCTCTACGCGAATAGCGGTGATATCCAGTACATGAGCAGCGCCTGCGCGCAAGGAACGCCCATATATGTGCACGGTCGATTCCTGCCACGAGTCCGTACCATAAACACGTTTGTACTCGGCGTCTCCGAAGCCGTAGTCAACCCATTCCATACCGTCCACGCATGCCCGTTCTATCGCGTGCAGCAAAAGGTGCTTTCCAGGAGAGTACCGTGCATATTCCGGTAGATAGGCCATGGCGACTACGTGGTAGCTGTTGTGGACGTTCCACCCGAGGACGAAAGCAATCGGTTGGGCACTCCCGACAAGAAAGTGAGCCCGAAGCTCACCTGCCTGCGCTGCCAGGGTGAGTTGGGCGCGCCACAAGTCGTTTTCTTCGACAAGCCAGCCGACTTTGGCATGGTAAGTGCGCCTACCGATTCTAGCAGCGTCTCTCAAGCCTCTATCTACCTCTTCTTCGCTGGTAAGGGTTACCCACTCCAGCTTGCCGTCAAAGACAGATTCAAGGTTTCGGCGCTCCCAGCTTAGCCTTCGCCGATGCTTACCAGAATGCCGCGACATGATGCTTTCGAAGGTGTCGCCCAGTCGAAGGCGGTGGTGTAGGATGGGGGGATGAACGACGGCATTCTTTAACCGCCGCAGCGGGAGCATAACCGGGCTGTCCGCTACCAGACTGTTGATCATGATGTGGTCGCATCTTTCCGTTCCCAACAATCTCTTGGTCAGGAAGTCAATTACAGACTCGGATGAAATCCTACCCAGAATTCCCCCGTAAACAACAACCAACGAATCAAGCTTGGGTGTGGGGACCCGGAAATATCCAATACGCGTGGAGACTCGCATGGGTTCCCGCCTCGCAATGATCATCCCAGGCCGGCCGTGGCCGTCCTCGATTTCCATAATCACGGGGCGGGAGCCAAGCGCGGACACTGTGGCCAAAAAGCGGTCAGGCTCAGCATTCGGTGTCGGTCGCTCTTCCTCAGATAAGAGCTTTCTCCAGCGGTTCAGGACATCCGCTGGAACTTCCTGAGCAGAAGCCCTTTCGCCTATATTCATCTTAGTTGCTCCCACGGAAAATCGCCCGTTTTGTCACGTTTGGGAATGCTTCTCCAGTTCTGTGTTTACAGACCTTGCTGCTTTGAGTCCGTACGAGCACTCAAAAGTGTCGGTTTTCGCAGCAATCCGAATAGATGAAACCGAAGGTGCGGAAAGAACAACAAGGCGCCCAAAAGCGAAGTGACTAGCACACCGCACAGCGCGAACAACCTCCCCAAGCCAAAGCCTTGCTTGGTCACCAGAGTTGCGGCACCAGCGAACATCGCTGCGCATACAGAGAAGATGGCAGGTATTATAGCGATGTTGCTCGCTAGTCCATGCCGCACCCACATCCGTATCAATATTGTACCAAGGGCTACCACCTCGCCAAGGCATCCGGCGACAGCCAGCCACACCAGGGGTCGTGTAGAAGTTGCAAGGATGACCAAGACAGGGATGCAGGCCGCGCGGGCCACGTTGCCTGTGAAGCAGGCAACAGTATCGCCTTTTGCGAGCGCGGCGGTGGTGGGGACTGTGCGGATGAGACGCAACATCTGCATCACCGCAAACCAGCCGATAAAAGGGCCCACTCCAACGTAGCGCGCGCCATAAAGCAATTCAACTAGCCCCGGGCCCAGAATGATGAAGAATACGGCGACGATAATTCCGCCCAGACTCAACGCTTGCGCAAGGAACCCGTAAAGTTCGGCAAAACGTTCTGCATAGTCTTGCGCCCGTGCAAGCGGCGGGAGAAGCACCACCGAGCTGGCCCGGCTCAGCAAATCCGTCGGAGTGGCCGTAACTGTCATGGCAACGGAATACAAGGCCAACTGGGTCATGTCGTAGGCGCTTCCGACCAAGATCCGGTCCCCCTGCCAAATCAAAAACATGAGCACGCCATTGAGCAGCAGCGGCCATCCAAATTTCGCCATTCTCAGAAGGAATGCCCGGTCCCAGGCCCAGGCATAACGGCGGACTGCCGTGACATGCGACACAAAGACCATCATGAGGGACTGTCCAACCAGCAGCCAGAGCACGGCAGCGTAATTGCCGAACCATTTGGCGAGCGGCCAGGCCAGGGCCAAGGCAAAGGTCTGAGACAGGAGTTCGGAGAGCACATCACGCCCGAAGCGCATCTCCCGGTGCAGGCGCTTCGGGTCCAGGTGAACGAAGCCGCGGATCAACGGTACAAGAGCGATGCATTGGAAAGCCCACAGCGCCTGGGGAATGCCGAAAAGGCGCGAGAAGGGCCAGGCCAGCAGAAACATGAGCAGAGCGTTCGCGGCGCCGCGCAAGACCTGAAACGCCTGCGCCGTCGCCTGAAATTGCGGATCGTCGCCATCCTCCGCCTGGACCAGCAGGCGGTCGACCGAGAGGTTGCTGATCATCTCAAACAGGCTGATGGAGATGAAGAAGGTGGAGGCGATGCCGAAGTCGTCGGTGCTGATCAGCCGGGCCACGATGATATTGCGGACGAAGGACATGCCCTGGCCCAGCACTTGGCCGCCCATTATTACACCGCTGCCCTGCACTACTTTGCGGCGAAGACTCACGGCGGCGCCCCGCCTTCCGCCGCTGACGCCGGCCCGGCAAGGGTGTCCCGGACAATGACGTCCATCTGCTCCTCCGCGCGACGCAATACGCCGGGCAGAGCGGCCTGCAGAGATGTACGGGCGTCGTCGCGCGCGGACCACGATCGCCAGAGCCGCTCCACCACCTCGTCCGTGTCACAGTGCCGGGGATCGGCGACATGAGCGCCCTGGGCGCAGGTCTCGAAGACGCCGAGCGTCTTGGGGCTGTAGGCGATGGCGGCAGCGGGCACGCCGGTCGACAGCGCGGCGATGGTGGAATGCATCCGCGTGCCGCAAAACAGGTCCAGTTGTGAAATGACCCATTTGACCTCGCGGGGATCACGAAGCGCAGGCAGGACGGCCACGCGGCCGCCTGCCTCCTCCGGCACGGCGGCGGCAACGCGATTGCAGGCCTCGATGTCGGATTCGTAGTGGCCCGGCGGAGTCACAACATGAGGAATGAGGAGAATACGCGCGTCGGATTCCCTCAACAGCCGGCGAAGCAGGGATATCGCGGCCCGGCTGTAATCGGCCTTAAAACCGTATTGCCGGGCGGCGGCATCGGGCTGGTTCATCAGCAGACCGCTCACATTCAGCCCGGCCAGCGGCGTGCTCCTGTCGGCGAGCCAGTCCGCTGCATCGCCCAGGGCATCCTCCGCGGGCGCTACGGAGGGCAGGACGAACGCCACATCCACGCCGGAACGGTGCCGGACCGGATCGAACGCGTCGCCCAGCAAGTCCCTGAGCACCTCGAAGCTGCGTTCATCCCGCGCCCACGCCATGGCCGACCGCCGGATGATGTCCTGCGCGATACGCCGGTTGCGCGGCGATGCAAACGGACCGTAGGTCTGCGGAAGAAGGACAAGCGAAGCTTTTTCTCTCAAGAGAATCCGTTTTCGCAGAGTAATTGATTTAAAAAATCTGTTGCCGTACAAGTCCGTGAAACTATCCCCACCGGTGACATCCAGCACGGCATGACTCTCTCCCCACAGCCTGAGGAGCGGGTGGCCCAGTCCCCCAAGATACGAACTCAATGCCAGGTTGTAGATGCTCTCACGTCGGTAAAGTCGCCGGGAATTGGCGCTGCCATACCGAAAGAACGGGTACTCTTCTCCCTCAGACGTGATTGCAGCCGCCCGAAATCCTCGCCCGTAATCCAATACGGTTACCCTTGCACTCGGGACTCGGGCGAGGACGCCCAAAAGAGTTGCCAGCGAAAGTGCAGACACGCCTAAATTTGCCGTGTCGAGTGCGGCGCCCATGACGACAAACGAAGGTCCGTCTTTTGTCCCAGATCGCATATCCGCCTTTACTGTTATACTTCTTCGGACGCTGACTGGTGTACATCACGCCACGCTACGGATGCATTTACCAAAACCCCAAGCAATTCCGGGTATTCCGCTGGATTGTCCAGCACCCGTTCAACCCCTTCCGTGGAGAATTCCAGATTACTATCCGCACACATCACACCGATCCATTCTCTAATCTTTGGATCACCGGCCAGGGCAACAGCGCTCTCCCGAGCACCCAAAGCACTTCTCTGCCTTTGCCCAGCAAGACGGCGCAGGGTCTTTCGGATGGTCGAGAATACGGGCGCCCGTTCAGTTTGGCGCGACACACCGGAAAACGTTGCCAGTGCCGGGCAAGCCTGCCAAAGCAACTCCCGCTGCGGTCGGCGATCTCGCGTTCGCACAGCGGGGTCCAGCGACGTTGCCCAACCGATGTATTCCGGCGAAAGAAAAGGAGAGATCACCTCATATAATGCCTCGCATGCATCAAAAACGGGTATAACCCACCGCCGAATGCGTTCGTCTCGGTAGAACGCATCAGTCCGCTCACGCCAGGTTCCATTTACTCTGTGAAGCGCGGCATGCACTTCGGCATAGATTTGGGCTTCCAGATCCCGCGCAATGTCAGGGCGCCACAGAAAGCTCCATCTGGCTCGGGGGGACAGCAGGCGCGAGGCAATCCAAATACGCTCTAACGAGAACTTTTCAAGAGCAGAATCGACTGGTGTATAGTAAAAGCCACCGCATATTTCCCCTCCATTGCCCGACACCTGGGCTGTTCTCATGCCATTCAATTGAGCGAGCGTCCCCGGCAGCCAGGCATAGTTGGCGGCGTTCACGGAATAACCCGAGCGCCGGATGAAGGAGACGATATCCTCTCTCATTTGCTCTCGGTTGATAACCACTGGAATTCGGAGATGAGGCAGATCGAATTCTTTGGCAATGGCTGTTGCGTTTATGACATCCGCGGAGCACTCATCACCAATCGTAAAGGAGATCCTGGGCTTCACATTTCTATGAAGCCCAAACGCGAGCACGAGCGAACTGTCCAAGCCGCCGGATAATTCCAGAGCTGCACCTTTTCGAAACGCTTCGCAGACTTGCTCTGACAGGCTGTCTATTATGTTGGATGAAGCTTCGGGAAATGCGCAGGTCTCTATCGCATCTCCGCTGGCTGACGAGATGATTCGTTCACCTGGGAGCAAGCGCTTGACTGATTTGAACACGGTTCGATTTGCTAACTGCGAGCCCATCGCAGCTTCTTCTGCAACCGCCAGTACATCCAGGCCAGTCCCCGCCTTTGCTGCAAGTCTCGCGGGGTCAATCTCCCATGCCTTTGCTGCACTTTCCGCCTCGTGATAATAGACTCCGGGGCTCCTCCCCCAGAGCTGCGGGCCTGTGAAATGGATTTTAGCTTGCTTCCTGGCCTCTTCTTCCCACCGCGAAATCACAACAGATCATCTCCTTACGCCCAGCCGCGAATTGAGAGGATGCTGGCTTGTATTGCGTTCATGGTCGATAGTCTGGCGGCACCCAGGCACCGTATAGCCTCGGATTGGTGAAATGATTGTTGTAGAATATGGTCCCCTCTGGGAGTGGGGTGAACGTAAATGCGTAAAAACTGCAGTCTGTTATGGAGGTGTTCCGCACCGTGGTGTTGTATTTTTCTGGATTCCATCGCATTACCTGCGTCGGGGCATTAACTCCGCGCATGATCAAGTGGTCAGTGCCCACTTCCCACCACCCGCCTCTGTAGTCCCCGTCGTTTTCCATTCTGTGACTGATGTTTATGTCAACGAGCGCAACGTTGTTGAAATGAATGGGAGTGCCGATCAACTCGTTTGGATATACGGACGCAAAGATCCCCTGCGTTGCAAAATTCTCCGCCGTCACGTTGTATGCAATTATATTGGCATCCGCAGCATCGGAGGCCGCGTCCGTGGTTCCCACCAGCCAATGCCATACATCACCATGGAATTCGGTAAGGACATAGGTGTCACAACGGGAGTACAAGGTGCATGGCCCATCTCCGAAGGGGCAACCGGAACACTCAATGACGTGGTGATTGCGGTAGAAATCTGCTCCCCGCAATACGTTCCGGCATCCAGTCGCAGTCCCTCCGGTAATCCAGATTCCGCCTGGCGACCATGCCCCGGCGATTGACTTGTCCCCGTTGCTCAAGTCCATTCCGTCATAATCGACGCCATCCAACCACAGAGTGAGTACCGGGATCCGAAACACCCCGCGTATGGCCACCCGGTGGAATCTGACGCGTTTCATGGAGCTCAGAGCGCCGGTTTCCGAACCAACCAGCCGGACAGAACTTGTGGCCGCGCCAGGTTCAGGTTCAATTGTCAGCCACGGTTCAACATGGGAAAAGCCACCCTTTCCTTTGTGGAGGATGTAGTCTCCTTCGGCCAAGCGAAGTATTACCGAGTCAAAAGCAGAGACTTGCCCACCAGCCGCGTTACCTGCCCGGGCGATCGTGGCAAACGGGCGTGAAAGGCTTCCATCCCCCGTATCATCGTCTCCATGGACGGCGTCCACATGCAGTATAAGCTCCTGCAGCGCACCGCCGGCGTTTGTCCAAAGCGGCATTGAATGCATCCCTCGGGTGACATTCAGCTTTTCATCCAAGCTTCCTTGCAGCACCCTTGGCACGCCGGATTTTGGATAGGCGATGGCGCGGATTTCGACGGGGCCGTCGGGGGAGCGTGTGGCATCGAGGACGGTCCAGTATTCGACGACGTTGGTGCGGGGGTTGAGGGTCATTTCCTTGACGGCGAGCCAGGGGCCGCCGTCGAGCGAGAATTCCACGCGGTCGATGCCGTTGATGTGGAACGCGACCACGCCGATCTCAAAGAGGCCGTCGTAGGTTTGATAGGGAACGACGTCCCAGCGGGCGATGGCCTTGGCGTCGGCGCCGGGGCCGGACCCGATGGCGGGGGGCTGGGGCGTGGGTGCGAGGAAGCCGCTGCCGGGCTCGAGCACGCCGTGGGCGTAGAAGGATTTAGTGGCGGCAGCCGCGGGGGCGAGGGCGCCGTCGGCATTGCTGGCGGTGCCCGCCGCGAGGACGATGTTGGCCGAGCCATTGCCGCGGATGTCGCTGATGGTGACGTTGCGCGCGCTGGCGCCAAGCCCGTTCACCTTGATGGTGCCCGTGACGCTGCCGTCTGTGGCGAGCGTGATGTCGTCGGGGAAGAGGTTGACCCGGGCGGCATCGGTGTAGGTCACCGGATAGGTCACGGGTCCGAAGATGGTGTCGGCCTCCGACGGCTCGCCGATGGCTATTTTCACGAGGGGTTTCGGGGGGGGCGGCGGTGGCGGAGCGGGTGTTGGGTCGGCTGGCGCCGGTGGGGGCGTGGTTGGCGCGGGCGGCGCTGGGGTATGCGGCCGCGGACCAGTAGACGCATTCACCCATGGTTCCGGGCATCCCGCAAGACCGAGAATGATGACCCAGCGGAGCGCCCGCATCATGGCGGCGCAGCGCCGGGCCCGTCCCGCACGCTGCTTTTCCGTGTGAGTCCGCCGCGCATTGTTGCCTGTCTGCAACATATCCATATCCCCTCAATCTGGTACTGCGCAGCCTCTGCAAGCCCCGTTATGGCTCTCAATAATACTCAAACAGCCCTAAAACCTTTCCCCATAACCGGTTCCAGGGATTTTTGCTGAACGGAGAGATTTTTCCCGCCTTTCCGGCAACTCCACCGGCAGCTACACGACTATCCTACCAGACTCGCAATAGAAAAGCCAAACTTTTCACGATCTTGTCCATAGACTCCCCCATCGCCCAGTCCACCTTACCCGGCCCATTTACGGACCCCTTCGGGCGCGATTTCGGCCAAGATCCCCGCCAGGAGCCAGAGGCAGGCGCAATTTCCACGCCCGGACCTCTGACTTGATACAAACGCTTCAAAACGGAGCATTTCCCGCGGTTTTTGGAGATCCTGGCCAGTTTGGTGACGGAAAACTGTTGATTTGCCGCGTAAAATCGGTCATTTCTCCAGAATTCCTCCTGTTTTTCGAACCAAAAATCTTCGCAACGCGCTGTGATTACTTGTTTTATGTAAATCCGCCTCAAGTGGCACATCGGTTGCGCTCTTCCTTCGAGTACATAGCGCGGGATCTGTCCTGTCGAAGGAAATTGAGGTTGGCGACTATGCGGCGACACACCCTGAACTCAAGCGGCTCAACGCCGGCACACCGCACTTATCTACATGTTTTTCAGCCAATTGCACCCGGTGGGAGAGCGTTCGCTATGCGAAAGATGATATCGGTGTTCCTGGCATTGTGCCTGTTGGCAGGCATCTTTGCGGGCGATGTGCAGGCCGCCATAGCGGGGGATGGACAGTTCGGTGGCGGGGCAGGCATTCCGCGCCGTGCCGGTGGACCAACCACGTACGGCGACGATCTCTCGCCTCAGGAACTCGCCCAGATCGAGCTCATGCTGATGGACAGCCCTCCCGTGCCCCCGGCGGGCGAAGAGCGCCCCGTCGTGACGGTGTTCAAGAAAAGCGCAAACCTGTTGCCCGTGCCTACGTCGACCTGGACCTACGGGTGTTCAGCGACTTCAGCCGGCATGATATTTGGCTATTTCGACCGCAACGGCTGGCCCAACATGTACACCGGCCCCACGAACAACGGCGTTGCCCCTCTGACCAACCTCGGACAGGGTATCTCCACTCCCATCGCGGGCTCCTGTTCCCTGATCGCCACGAAAAACGGGTTCGACGGGCGCACTACCCCCGGGCACGTCGATGACTATTGGATTTCAACCAACTCGCGCGGTCCAGATCCCTGGCAGGGCGTTCGTGCGGAGCATGTCTGGGAAGGATGCACGGCCGATTTCATGGGTACCAGCCAGTGGAAATGGGATACCGACAGGAATGGGGTGGTTGAAAAATGCCTCGACGGGGTGACCTGTCTGTACTCTCCCAGTTCGGGCATGCGCCTGTACGATTACGTGCCGCCTTCGGCGTATGGTCTTCCTCAGACAGCGTTGTGCCACGGCATGCGCCTGTTTGCTGAATCGCGCGGCTATACCGTACTTGAAAACTACACGCAGAATATCGACGCGTTGCTCCCCAACGGGTTCACGTTTGCAGATTACAAGGCGGAGATCAACAACGGCTGGCCCGTTATGATTCAAGTGGTCGGACACAGCATGGTGGGTGTGGGCTACGACGACGCCGACAACACCGTTTATTTGCATGACACCTGGGACAACAAGGTTCACAGCATGAAATGGGGCGGCTCGTATGCGGGCATGGCTCACCGGGCGGTCACGG
>DAOSJS010000084.1:0-13051 GCA_035367355.1 Candidatus Hydrogenedentota bacterium | reverse complement strand
CGCCGTCCAGAAAACCGGCGTTAAGACGATCGTCAGCTTTGTGCTCACCAGGAACCCCCTGCTCATCAGCATCGACGCCCTGATCCGCGACGGCGCCCTCGGCAACGTGTTTCTGGTCGAAGTAGACTATCTGCACCGCATCTGGTGCGGTTCCGAGAAATGGCTCGGCAGAAAAGACAAGGCCGGAAGCTCGTTTCTCGCGGGTGGGTGCCACGCCGTAAGCGCCATGCAGTGGTTCGCACGGAGCGAAGCCGTCGAAGTCTGCGCGTATTCCGTCCAGACCGAAAACCCCAACGACTATCCCGGCACCACCACCGCGGTCGTCAAATTTGCCGACGGCACGCTGGGCCGCACGACAAGCTGCTTCGACGCCCAAATGCCTTACGTCTTCCACATCGGCGTCTATGGCACCGAAGGTTCCGTGCGCAACGACAAGGTCTTTGCTCCCAAGATTTTTCCCGGCCAGAACGCGTTCATGACCGTGCCCTGCGTTCTGCCCGACAGCGGCGACGTCGCGCACCATCCCTTCCAGGGCGAGGTCTCTCATTTCATCGATTGCATCCTCGAGGACAAGAAACCGTTCCCGAACCTCGACGACGCCGCGAAAACCATGGCCATCTGCATCGCTGCCGACATTTCCAGCGTTGAAGGCCGCCCAGTGAAGACGACCGAGGTCTGACGCCGGGACCCGTCCATGCGGGCCGCGTGTGTCGACGCCTCATGCGGATTTGTGGTACCGTCATCCGGGATGCCGCCAGGGGCGGCGTCATCGTGCATAGGAGTTGCACCATGACCGAACGGACTCAGAACGGACTCAACCGGCGGGAATTTTTCGTGCATACAGGCCGGGGTGCGATGGTGGGGGGCATTCTCGGCACGACTGGCCCGGCGCGCACCGTGCTCGCTCAAACGCAGGAGTCCTCTCAACCCTCTGCCGCGGCGTCTGCGGGCTCACTGCAGGTGGGCTGGGCTGCCGCCAGCATCACACCCGACCAGCCCGTCCAGCTCCATGGCCAGTTTCACGAGCGCGTGTCCAAATATGTGCTTGATCCGTGCATGGCCACGGCCCTGGCTCTCGAGCGCGACGGCGAACAGGCCCTTATGGTCAGCTGCGATATCGTGAACGTGCAGCGTGCTGTCACGGAAGAAATCCGCAGCCGCGTAGCCCAGCAGCTGCCCGGATTTGATCCCAGCAAGTTTTTTATCAATGCCACCCATACCCATACGGGTCCGACGATGTCCGTCGGCCTGTTCAAGGACCCCGATCCGGGCGTGATCACCCCCCAGGAATACGTCGAATTTTTTACACAACACGTCACGGAGGCGGCGGTCGCCGCCTGGAACGCACGCCGCCCGGGCGCCGTCAGCCGTGCCAGCGGCCAGGCCGCCATCGGATTCAATCGCGTTGCCAAATACAAAGACGGCAGTTCCCAGATGTACGGCAAATCGGACCGCCCCGATTTTCAGGGACTGGAGGGCGGCGACGACCACGGGCTCGAAATTCTCTTCTTCTACGACGACAAACAAGTCATGACCGGCACACTCATCAACGTCGCATGCCCATCTCAAGTCGTCGAGGGGCAATATTTCGTCTCGGCCGACTTCTGGGGGCCTGCCCGCGAACAGCTGAGAGCGCTCTATGGCGAGCAGTTGTACGTATACGCCATGGTCAGTGCCGCCGGCGACCAGTCGCCCCGCGACCTGGTCCGCCGCGGCCGCAACGAGCCCGATATGCGGGACATTGCCGGCCAGCAGGAAATGGCGCGGAGACTGGTCAACGCCGTGCAGATCGCGCACGGTACCACGAAGACGCCGCCCGTAAACGACCTCGAATTCCGCCATCACGTCGAGGAACTCGAGCTCCCGGCGCGAAAAGTCACTGATGACGAAGTCACCGCGGCCCGCGAGGAGATTGCCCGGCTGACGAAGGACGGCCCGCCTCAACCCACGACGAGCCAGGCGGGAACAGTCCGGCGCATGAACAGGCTGATCGAACGGCACAGCGCCCAGGGCGATGCTCCCGCTTATTCGATGGACCTCCACGTCATCCGCCTGGGCGACATCGCGATCGCCACCAATCCCTTCGAGTTGTATCTCGAATACGGCAGCCAGATGAAGGCACGGAGCCGAGCCGAGCAGACCTTCATCGCCCAACTCACCAGCGATCGCGGCGGCTATCTGCCTACCCGGGCGGCGCTGCCCGGAAAAGCCTATGGCTCACGTGTCACCGAAAATACGGTCGGCCCCGAAGGAGGCGAACTGCTCGTCGAGCGGACCGTCGAGATCATCAACAGCATGTGGGAGGCGTGAGGGAAAACCGAAGCACGGAGCGGTGCTTCTATCGCGAGCGCCACAACGCAGGAGGGACGTTCCATGGCTGACATTCAGGTTGGATTGAACACCGAGGCCTTCCGGCACGCGGACAAACCCCTCGAATATGCACTCGAGGCCATCCGCAAACAAGGCTACCGCTACTGCGAACTCAACATGCTCAATGGCCGCGACCTGCTCTGTGAAGCGGGATATTACGCCGCGGTAAGCATGGAACGCGACCCGCTCGAAGTGAAAGCCATCGTCGACAGCTTCGGCCTCAAGGTCAGCGCGGTCAGCGCCCACGTGCCGATGGCGCAGCCCGAGATCAGCATCCCGTTCCTCACCCGCGCCATCCAATTCGCCGCCGGACTCGGCGCCACATGCGTCTGCACTGACGAAGGCATGGTTCCCGGCTGGATGAACAAAACCCAGGCATTCAACCTCATTTACTACACCCTGCGCCGGGTCTTGCCCGTCGCCGAACGCCACAAAATCCATATCGCGCTCGAACCTCATCAGGTCTATTCCGTCAAACTCAAAACCTACCTCGAGATCCTCAATCTCATCGATTCGCCCTACATGAGCTGCAATCCCGACACGGGCAACATCTTCATGGCCGGCCAGGATCCCTACGAGTTCCTGGAGGCGATTGCCAAACGCGTCGTCCACGTCCACGCCAAAGACATCGGCGGTGTGGTCATGAGCGACCGCGGCAAAGTCACCGGCGTGCCCTCCGGCTGCGCCTGCGGCGAAGGCGTCCTCGACTGGCAGCGGATCGTCAGTATCCTCCGCAAAGCCAAGTTCAAAGGCGTCCTCTCGGTCGAATGCAGCTCCGAAGAACAGGGCCGGGCCAGCATCAAATACCTCAAGAAGGTCCTGGCACAGAAATAGCCCGTTTTTCGCAACCGGCCACGGCGCGGAGACCCATGGGGGTCTCCGCGATTCCCTCGGTTTGCGCCCAAACGAAATGCTGTGCTAAACTATGTCCTTACTTTGCTTTGGCCAGTGTGACGGGGCGTAGAGAGCGCCATATCAGGAGAATGGAAGTGAAAAAGGGTATCCATCCCGACTACAAGGCGGCACGGGTCACGTGCGCTTGCGGCAATACGTTCGAGACCAAGTCCACCAAAGGCGACATCAACGTGGAAATCTGCTCGGAATGCCATCCCTTCTATACGGGGAAACAGAAATTCGTGGACAGCGAAGGGCGCGTCGATCGTTTCAACCGGAAATATGGGCGCACGAGTTAATTCCCTTTTATGGAAAAGGTCATGCGTGAGAAGCTTCGCGACGTCGTCGCGGAGTACGACCGCCTATCCCGCGATATGGCTTCCCAGGAAGTCGCCTCGGATCCCGACCGTTATATGAAGTGTGCCAAGGCTCAGAAACACATTGAGCCGCTGGTCGACTGCTTCAAAAAATACGAAAACGAAGAGAACCGCCTGGAACAGGCCGAGGCCATTCTCTACGAAGAGTCTGACCCCGAGCTTCGTCAGATGGCGGAGGACGAGAAGCGCCTGCTCACGGAGGCGCTCGAGGCGCGGGAACTCGAACTCAAGCTGCTCCTCGTTCCTGGCGACCCCAATGATGAGAAAAACACCATCATGGAAATCCGCGCGGGGACCGGGGGAGAGGAGGCGGCTCTCTTTGCCGCGGATCTCTTCCGCATGTACTCGCGCTATGCCGAGCTCAAGGGGTGGAAGGTTGAAATCCTGAACTCTCATACAACCGGCATGGGGGGATTCAAAGAAATTTCGTTCAAGGTCGCGGGCGATCGCGTCTACAGCCTGCTCAAATTCGAGGGCGGGGTCCATCGTGTCCAGCGCGTGCCCGAAACGGAGGCCCAGGGCCGCGTTCACACCTCGGCCGTTACGGTGGCGGTCCTCCCCGAAGCTGAAGCAGTCGACATCGCCATCGACGAAAACGACCTGCAGATCGATGTCTACCGCTCATCCGGCCCGGGCGGGCAGTCCGTCAACACTACGGATTCCGCCGTCCGCGTGACCTATAAGCCCACGGGGCTCGTGGTAACGTGCCAGGACGAAAAGTCTCAGCACAAGAATAAAGCGAAGGCCCTGATGGTGCTCCGGGCACGCCTCCTGGCGCAGAAACAAGAGGAAGAAGCCGCTGAACGTTCCGCCAACCGCAAGAGCCAGGTGGGTTCGGGCGACCGGAGCGAGCGCATCCGCACGTACAACTTCCCCCAGAACCGCCTCACCGACCACCGCATCAAGCTCACCGTCCACCGCCTCGAAACCATCATGGAAGGCGAGCTGCAGGAGGTCATCGACGCCCTGATCGCCGCGGACCGCGCCGCCCGAATCCGCGAGGAATAGTGGCGACCATCGCCGAGAGACTCGCAGGTGCCGCCGGCCTGCTGGCGGCCATCAGCGACACGCCCAGACTCGATGCCGAACTCCTGCTGGCCCATGCGCTGGGCATTTCCCGCGCCGCGCTCCTGGCCCGGTTCCAGGACGAACTCAACCCACTTCCCCTGTTCGACACATTGCTCGGCCGGCGGCTGAACTACGAACCACTGGCCTACATCCTCGGAACCTGGGAATTCTTCTCGCTCGATTTTATCGTAGAGGCGCCGCTCCTCGTGCCGCGTCCTGAGACCGAGCACGTGGTTGAGGCTGTTCTTGAACATATCGGAACGCGGCCCGCTGCGATCCTGGAAATCGGCACCGGCACCGGCTGCATTGCCGTCAGTATCGCGCACGCAGCTCGGAATGCCTCGATCATTGCCACCGATATCAACAGCCACGCCATCGCGGTCGCCCGGAAGAATGCCGAACGCCATCGCGTCATCGATCGCCTGTCCCTGCGCCCGGGCAACCTTTTTGAGCCACTCCAGCCCGGCGAGGGCTCCTTTGACGTGATCTGCTCCAACCCGCCTTACATTGAAGACACGGCCTGGCCCGGCCTGGACCCGGTTATCCGGCTGCATGAAGATCCTGGCGCCCTGCTCGCCGGCCTCGACGGTCTCGATGTCATCCGCGCCCTCGTTGCCGGAGCCGCCCGGTGGCTTGCACCCGGCGCGCTGCTTGCGTTCGAAATCGGAATGGGGCAATATGAACGGGTGAGGGACCTGCTCGCCCGCCATCAATACGAACGCATCCGGTTCGTGCGCGATCTCGCGGGCATTGAAAGAGTGGCCGTAGCACAGAAGCCTCGATCATGACCGAATGCACCTTTTCGACAGCGCTGCGGGAGATGCCGGAAGAAGAGCGGCCGCGGGAACGCCTGGCCCGGCTCGGCGCTATTGCCCTGCGCGACGCCGAGCTTCTGGCGGTCCTGTTCCGAACCGGCACCCGCGAAGAAGGGGCCGTGGCGCTTGCGGAACGCCTCCTGCGGCAGTTCGGTAACCTTCGGGCGCTCTCCCGCGCTTCGCTCGAGGAACTGATGCAGGTCAAGGGCGTGGGGACGGTCAAAGCCATCGAGATCCAGGCTGCCGTCGAGCTGGGCATCCGCCTGGCGCGTGAAAAGGACGAGGAACGCCCAAAAATCAGTTCCGCTGAGGATGTAGCCGAGCTGCTCAGCGCCCGCTACAAACAGTGTGAGGTCGAGGTCTTCAAGGCCCTGCTTCTCAATACCAAAAACGAGGTGCTGAAGATCGTCGATGTGGCGACCGGCGGACTCGACGCAACCCTCGCCATGCCCCGGGATGTTTTCCGCCAGGCAGTGCGCGATGCCGCCAGCGCCGTCATCGTCTGCCACAATCATCCCAGCGGCGATCCCGAGCCGAGCCGTGAAGACATCCGTATCACGGAACGGCTCCGCGATGCCGCCGAGATCATCGGGTTGCGCTTTCTCGACCACATCGTCTTCGGCCACGAACGTTACGTGAGCTTACAGGAAAGAGGTCTGTTGTGATACATCCCTTCAGCGCATGGAAAACGGGGGCGCCCTATTATGTGACCTGCCTGGCCGGCGGCCTGGTTCTCGCCATTTTCGCCCGCAACAGCCCATGGGTTTGGGCAGCTGCACCTTTGTTTCTCCTCGGAGGCTTCGCCCTCTTCTTTTTCCGTGACCCGCCACGGGTATCCGATGCAGAGCCCGACGAAATCGTCGCTCCAGCGGACGGCCGCATTGTCGGCATCGACGACCTGGAAACCAGCCCCTATTACGACGGACCGTGCAAGCGGATCGCCATCTTCCTCTCACTCTTCAACGTGCATATCAACCGTTCGCCCGTCAGCGGTACCGTCTACCGCATTGAATACAAGCCCGGCACGTTCAAAGCAGCCATGAAAGCGGAAGCGAGCGAATGTAACGAGGCCAATACCCTCTTTATGGATTCCGACCAGGGGCGTGTCACCGTCCGGCAGATCTCCGGACTCATCGCACGCCGGATCGTCTGTGTCGCGGAAGAAGGCCAAAATCTCGAACAGGGCCAGAAGTTCGGTATGATACGGTTTGGTTCCCGGACGGAGCTCTTTCTTCCGCCGGATGCCGAGATCTGTGTTGCCCTGGACGAAAAAGTGAAGGCCGCCACCTCCGTCGTGGCGCGGTTCCAATGAAAAAGCTAGCTCTCAGACAACAACGGCGGAAACGGCGTACCACGCGGCGCAAACCCATCAATGTCGTCGCCAGCGCCCTGACTACCGCCGGGCTCTACTGCGGGGTCGTCAGCATTTTCAAAGCCATTGACCAGGACTTCAAATGGGCCGCGTATTTCATCATCCTGGCCCAGGTCTTCGACATCATGGACGGCACGTTTGCCAAGCTGACCAAAACCGTGTCCGATTTCGGAAAACAGCTGGACAGCCTGGCCGACCTCGCGTCATTCGGCGTGGCCCCGGCGGTGCTCATCTACACGGCCTACCTTCATGAAGCCGCCGCACTCGGACTCGTGGGAGGAAAAACCGGCGCCACCATGGCCATCATCTTCGTCATCTGCGCCGCATTGCGGCTGGCCCGATTCAATGTCTACCAGAGTGAAATACGCGATTATTTTGTGGGCTTGCCGACACCCGCCGCTGCCGTGTGCGTCGCTACGTTCGTCCTCTTCACGGTCTATTTCGAGCTACAGGTCGCCCACTGGATCCTGACCCCGCTCACCCTCGGGCTCGCCTACCTCATGGTGAGCAACTTCCGCTACCCGAAAGACATCCTCAAGGACCTCGTCCTCGCGCCCAGGAATGCGTTCCGTCTGCTGGTTCTCTGCGGTATCGCCATCGCCGTCTTCCACAAAGCGATGGACGAGCATTCGCCCGCCATCGCATTGTTTCCTCTCGCGGCCGCCTATGTGTTGTACGGTGTAGGCGACCGCCTCTATTTCTTCGCCACCCGGCGCTACCGTCAGGCGGAAAAGGCCGCCATTCAACCCTCCGGAGGCGTGCCGCCGTCGCCCGGAGAAGGCGAGCCGCCCGCAAAAAGCGGCGACCTTTTGTAGTACTGGACTCCCTCCACGACCAGCACCTTCAGTGAGGCCGCAAGAGGCACGGCGAGCAGGACTCCCAGTAAGCCCAGCGCACTGCCAAACACCAGAACCGCCAGGATAACCCATACCGGATGCAGTCCGACTTTGTCTCCCACAATACGCGGCGTCAAAACGTTCCCTTCGAGGCCCTGGACCACCGCAAAGGTAACGAGCACCCCTGCGATATGCCAGTCCAGGCCGTGCCCCAGATACGCCATGAGCAGCGCGGGCAACAGCGTCATCAGCGCCCCGAGGTAGGGCAGGAGGCTGGCGAACATCCCAAACAGCGCGATCGGCAGGGCAAAGGGCACGCCGCAGACCGTCAACCCGATCAGATACATCAGCCCCAGAAGAAGGCATACCGTCATTTGGCCCCGGGCGAAACCGCGCAATTGATGGTCGATCTTATGGGCGATTTCCAGCGTTTTGGGTCGATGCCGCGGCGGCACCAGCTCCCGTGCCGCTGCCAGCAGCCTGTCAAAATCTTTGAGCAGATAGCCCGCGACAAACGCAAACAAGGCCACGTTGGCCAGAAAGAACACGGCCCTGATCAGGGCCTGGCCTGACGCTTTCGCCAAGTGCGCGAAGGTCAGCGTCGCATCAACAAGCCGCGACCACAAGCTCTGAAGCAACTGCAGCGCGTGGCCGCGTACAAACGTCCCAAGTTTCTGGGCGACAATGCCGCGCGCGCTCTGGCCCGGCTCATCCCAGCCCAGACCACGGATCAGGTCGTCCAGCGGCAGCCGTTCCAGGAATCGTTCATACCACGGGAGAACCCCCGGTTCCGCGGCGGACGCTGCGTCCACTGCGGCCTGCGCCTCTTCGACAGTCGCGACCGCAAGAAGCGCTCTGGACTCAAGAATGAGCTGCGGAATTACCACCACGGGGATGCTCAACAGCAACAGAAGCGCCACTACCCCCAGCGCGAATATGGTCACTCCCCGCGGCAGCCGCCATCGGAAAAGCCGGTTCTTCCCCTCAGCGTTCTCGAAGTAGTCCACCACCGGATCCAGAAGATACGCGAACATGAAGGCGCCCAATAACGGAATCAACACCGGGCTGAGCAGGTATATCAAAAGCCCCGCCCCAACCAGTGCCAGAAGCATTCCAACCGCCTGGACCCACGGATTTTCCAGAACGAGCTTCAGCATGCCCGAAAACCTCCGCTGCAGCCTTCACAAAAACCGCCCGCCGACTTGCCAAAAACGGCGCGGCATTCTACCATTTATAGTGAGGACACATCATGCGTACGAATCGATTCATCCTGGCAGGGGTCGCCTCGCTGGCTGCGGTCTTAACGGCCGCAAGCGGGGATGTCTTGTCTCTGACCCGGGGCGACCTGGTCAACGGCACGCTTCGCGACCTGTCCGACGGGATCGTCGTCTTCGACACCGGCCTGGCTGGCCAGATCATTGTGCCCGTCACACAAGTGCGCTCGCTGTCAACCGACAGCCCGTTTTTTGTGCATCTCGGGGATGGGCGCCGGCTGGAGGGCCGCTTTGCGGGAAGCGGCGTCATCACGCGCATCGTGCCTGAAAACGGGGGAGAGGCCGCCGTACTTTCCCTGGCCGCGGTAAAAAACATCGAACCCGCTCCGGATAAACACGCGGAAGCCGCATCACCCGATACCTTGGCTCCGGCCCAATTCTCCCTGGAAACCGGATATCTCCACCGCTGGGCAAACGAGGACTATGATGCGGCCTTCGCCCGGCTTACCCTGCGCAAACAGGCCGGCACATTCGGGCTGTTTTCGGAAAATCTTTTCGAACTTTCAGACGATGAACGTTTTCCCCGTCTGTTCCGCTCGTCTGTGGATTGGCGTTTCCCGGCCGACTCGAGCCTGTTGCCCGAGCTGGGCATTGAGGCCGAGCGCGACCTCGATGCAGGGCTCGCGTTTCGCGGCAGCCTCCATGCCGGATTGGCCCGGGCCTTTATCGATGAGCCCGGACGCCTCTTCGAGCTCACCGGAGGCCTCAATGCCGCCTTTGAATACTATGATGCGAGCGAGCTCGCGCAAAGCTCGGGAAGCCGGCTCCGCCAATTCGTGCGCCGCCTGTATTACGCGGATGAATGGCAGCGTGAACAAAACCAGGACATCAATCTGCGCCTGAGACTCCGCTTCCACCAGATCATCCGGGAAAGCTTGCTCACTCAGACGATTTCTCTCCATCCCAGCCTGACTGATTTCGGCGAACTCCGGGCACGCTCCGAGTCTTCGTTCCGGATGCCCCTCACATCCCAACTGAATTTCCGATTTGACTTGCTTTTCGATTATGACAATGAGCCCCATTATGAATGGACAGACAGTTTCCGCACTTTCATCGGTGCAGGTTTTGAATGGGATTTCTAGATTGCCCGGCATGCGCGTTGCGCCCTGTGACGCTGCTCCCTGACCGCCTCGGCCAGCGACACCGCCTCGACTCCGCCGCCCTGACTATCGCCAACATTCGTGTGCCGGCAGATTCCCAGTTCCTTCTCCAAACGCCCGGATTCGAGCAGAATCGCGTCCGCGTCAATGGCCTCGGCCGGATGCATTTCTTGCGCGAGGCAACGATGCCGTTTCTGCTGCTTTCATTGAAAGCAATCCGCTCGATTGACATGCCCGGTGCCCTCTGTTACCATTCGTGCCTGATCCTGTGTTTCATCTTGCTTTTCTGACACAGTGGCGCCCCGTAACGTTGGCTTGTTCCGGCAGTCATTTCTGCCGGGCGCAGAATGGAGTGAGTTTCCGTGTCTGCAGTCATTGAAACCCAAGACCTGACCAAAGTGTACAAGGGCATGTCAAAGGCCCACGATCTCGTCGCCCTGAATAAACTTTCCATTCAGGTGAATGAAGGCGAGATTTTCGGCTATCTCGGACCCAATGGTTCCGGGAAAACCACCACGATCAAGCTGCTCTTGAGCCTCATCTTCCCCACCGAGGGGAGCATGAAAATCATGGGGAATGCCAACATCACCTCCCCGGAAGTGCGCAAAAACATCGGCTACCTGCCCGAAGGTGCGTACTATCCCGACTTTCTGCAGGGTGAGGAGATCCTCAACTACTACGGCAATCTCTATGGCATGAAAGGCCCCGGCCTCAAGAAACGCATCGATGAGGTGCTTGAAATCGTCGGCATGACCCGGGCGCGAAAACGTCTCATCCGAGGCTATTCAAAAGGCATGCGCCAGCGCATCGGCCTCGCCCAGGCTCTGTTGAGCAATCCCAGCATCCTCATCCTCGACGAGCCCACCACCGGGCTCGACCCGGTCGCGCGAAAGGAGATCCGCGACCTCCTCATCGAACTCCGCGACCAGGGCAAAAGCCTGCTCATCTCCAGCCACGAACTCCTCGAGGTCGAACTCATCAGCGACCGTGTCGGCATCCTCTTTGAAGGCGTCCTGCAGACTTCCGGCACCATCGATGAACTGCTCACCAGCCGCGAGTTCTCCATCACGGCGGAAGATGCCTCCGCTGAAGCCATCCAGAATGTCCGCGAGGCGGGCCTCCTTGCCGAAGATGCCGCGGCCGGGAAACTCGCCCTCCGCGTGCCCGAAAACATGTCCCTGTATGAAGCCCTGGATATCTGCAAGTCGCAACATATGAAAATTGTCAGCGTGTCCCCGCGACGAGAGACCCTCGAAGAAGTCTTCGTCCGGGTCGTGGGTTCCGCCGTGAGCAGCAAAGAAGCACAGTGAGGAGAGCGTTAGATGAGTATTTGGTTAGCTAGCAACCCGTGGCTGACCAGCCTGTACGGGGTCATTGTCTTAGCCATTCTGGCCTCCGTGGCCTATTTCACTCCCTGGAGCATCGCCCTCTTCACTTTTCGTGAAGGGTTGCGCAAGAAGACTCTCATCGGATTTCTCATCTTGAGTATCCTGGTCATCTTCGGTTCCATGTTCATGACCGCCATGATGTACGACACCGGCGGCACCGTCGCTACGGATGTCGATGTCAAGCTCATTAAAGACATCTGCATCACGGCGATCTCCATTTTCGGCGTATTGATCGCGATCTTCATTTCCGCCTCCGTCGTTCCCACGGAAATCGAGAACAAGGTCGTCTACACCGTGCTGTCCAAACCGATCCGCCGCTTTCAGTACCTCCTTGGAAAATTCGTGGGCGTGCAGATTATTGTCCTGGTCAATTTGCTGCTGATGGGCGTGCTCTTCTCCATTGCCTTATACGTGAAAGAGCCCATTTTCCCGCGGATGCTTCTGTATGCCATTTTTCTGACTTATTTCGAATTTCTGATCGTGTCGGCATTCACCTTTGCCGTGGCGGCCGCCTCCACCTCCGCGGTTCTGCCGACCATTGCCGGGCTCTTCATCTACATCACCGGCAACTTGACCCAGTACCTTGAAAGCGTCGTCAACCGCTCCGAGGTCTCCGAGAACGCCGCCGACAAGGCCCTCGGCGGGCTGGCCTGGGTGCTCCGCAACACGCTGCCCGATCTGCAGTATTTCAGCCTCAAAACCCAGATCCTCGGCCTCCAGATCAACGATACCCCGAAAGACATCCAGATCCCCAACCTCGCTGTTTATGGCATTTTATACGCCCTGGCCGGTTACATCATTGCCTATTGGGTCTTCCGTCGTAAGGAGCTGTAATCCATTATGAAACGGTTCCCGAATCTCGTTCTGGCCATATTGGTCGCTATCGGGCTCGCCCTGGGCGCATTGCAGGGATACCGCGTGCGCAACCTGCGCGAAGCCGATGCCTTTTACCGCTGGCTTGTTACCGCGTCAACCCAGCTTCGTGTCTTTGGCTCCATCACGCCTGAGCTCGAAGGCGAAGAAGCCGAAAAATATATGGACCGCGACCTCTTCGACCGGGCCGTGGCCAAGGCCGACGAGGTCCTGCCCGACATCCCTGTCATGGACGGCGATATCGATGACGCCACCGGCACGCCCTATCCCAAACTCGTGCGGTATACCCGCACCTTGAGCACGGGCAGCCACACGGTGGAAGGGGAGAGCGGCAGCGCGGCCGTGGCAGCCAATCCCGAACAGGTCAAACGGGACGCCGAAGTCTGGCGCTTCGCCGGCAGCGCCAGCCTCGCGCCGGAACGGGCTGATTTCACCCGCTTCCTCCGCGACAAACGCCTCGCGACTGCCGGCGCCCAGATTGGTGTCGCCGACATCTACAGGAATCAGGAAACCCCTGTCAGCATCGGCCAGATGTTCCTGGGCTTCCGAAAACTCGCCGCCGGTCTCATCTGGATTGAGGTGGACGAGGCGTTTCATAAAGGCGAAATGCAGCGGATGGTGCCCCTCATGCGCACCACAGTCCTGCTCGACCCCAACTTCGTTGACGCCTATCTCATTGGCGCC
>DAOSJS010000083.1:0-13142 GCA_035367355.1 Candidatus Hydrogenedentota bacterium | reverse complement strand
TGCGATCCCATACCTGCTTCATCAGATCCTTGAGAAAGCTGATTTCATTCTGCCCATACGCGCGCGAATTGAACGCATCCAGCCGGACCTGGCAATCCTCGCAGAAGCACGCGCCCGCTTCGTCGCGGGGCTCCAGCCACAATCCGTCGGCCTTGGGAAAAGTTTCCAGCCATTCCAGCGAGTAAGCCTGCATGAATCGACGCGCTTCCGGGTTGGAAGGACACATGCCCGCCGACGAGGTCGCGGCCAGCTCGGGATGATCCTCCAGATAGCCATCGACGCCATGCCAGAAGAAGGCGCCGCCACCGACGAGGAATTTCATCCCGCGCTCGTGGGCATAATCGATCAGTGTGTTGATATCCTCAACACCCATTTTGCTATTGGTGATGGTGAATGTTTCGGGAAATCGCGGGGACGGATACATCCCCGCCACCCACCAGTAAATGCGGTTGAGGCCCCCCTCCGCCATGCGATCGATGATATGCTTCCAGTGCTCCAGCGTGTATTCCGGCACCACTCCGTACTGCGGCAACAGGTACGGGCCGCGCTCAAGCAGAGCCGGGTTTCGCACCAGCTCGACATCGCGCACCACGATCTGATCGACAGGGTGAAGAATGTCAAACAGGAAGTCGCGCGCATAGATCGCGCCATGAAAAACTCCCGCCGGAGTGCGTCCGCCGACCAGCAGGTAATTTCGGCCATCCCGGCTGAAGGTCTCCACGCCGAACCCTTCGTCATCAAGGAATGGCAGATCGGCCGCGCCGCCACTGCCTTCGATCACCAGTTCGGCCAGCAGCGGTTGGTTTTGGGGAGTCCCCAGCAGGACAAAATTCCCTGTGGAGTGCGCATCCATCTCCCGGGTCCGCAAAATGGGAAATTCGACACCACTCTGCTCGCCCAACCACTCGGCCAGTTTGCGCGCGGCAATTTCCTCGGTGGCCGTGGCCTGATCCGCCAGGATGATCGCGCCTTGGGGGCGTCCCTGTTCGATCAGGGTCATGAACTGGGGAGCATCCCAAGCGGGCAATTGCTCCGCGCCAAGGGGACGGATCACTAGCGCCAGGGCAAATACCAGCCAACAGTTCAGGGTCCGATTCATCGCTCGAAGCGTCCTTTCAGGTTTTCCCGCGTGCGTCCTGTGTAGAGTATCGAGGCCGCCATAGTAAAAGCATTTAACCTAAGAAAACAAGCAAAAGAAGAGAGGCTCTTCGCACGCGCTATTGGCACGCCCGACCCCTCCCCTTGCCCATGGATTCTGTCGGGGCGTAACCTGCGATCCACCGGCCAATCACAGACAATCAACAAGCGTCCATCGTCTTCCAAGTGGTCAATGGATCACCTCCGATTGCTTTCAAAGTCGGCTGGTGCGGGCTTTTATCAGAATCAGGCAACCGGAAAAATCCGTGACCGATTCCCCTTGACCTTTCCCCCCTCGGCCGTGTTACATGGTTTTATCACAGGGGTTTCCAGACCTTGAGCGTGCGCTCGGACAGGATCACGTCTGACTTTAACCAGGTGGAGCATGGGAACTCTTTCCTCATGAGGGCGGCGATGAATTCTTCACTTTCGGCTAGTAAGGATGCATGATGATTCGCTACACGGGTTTCGCTCTACGAACGCTCATATTGGGAGCCCTGATGCTGCTGATGGCAGCACCGGCCCTTGCAGTTGACACCCTGACGATCGCCAATGCTCGCAGTGATCAATTTGCCCTGGCCGATCGCGCCGTGATCGTAGCCGCCGAAGCGGCCAAGGTTCCGGCCGAACGGCTGAAAGCCCTTGGCCAGCGCGACGCCAACGTAAGCTTCGACCTCCTGACGACCGGCTCGACCCTGCCGGTTGACAAGTTGCCGATCTACCTCGGCACGAAGGCCGATCTCAATTCGTTCGCAACTGACGTCCCTTCTCTAGTCAAGGATGCCCGGCTTGATGCCGAGGGGTTCGTGATTGCCACGCGGGGCGATTCGCCGGGCATCTGGATCATCGGCGCCGACGATAGCGGGCTGCGCTATGGCGTAGGCGAATTCTGGAACTATCACGCGCAAATCGACCGCGAGGGCATCACGGTTCCAGCCAATCTCCATGTGGAGCGCTCGCCGATGTTCTCCAAGCGGATTCTGTGGAACTGGAACTTCATGACGAATTGGAACGAGGATATCCCCAGCATTCACCAGACCAGAATGGTTGACCCCAACGGCACCCTCGAGCCCTATCTGGAACAACCCGACGGCTATCTCAATCAGTTTCAGCGTGTGGTGGATTATGCCGCCGACCACAAGCTCAACGGCCTGATCATCTGGGGATTCATCAACGATTCGCACGGCGGCGTCGAGTCCGCCCAGCGCCTTTCCTCCTATGCGCGGCGTAACGCCGTGCGCATTCTTCCCGGCATCGGCACCGTCATCTATGGTGGGTTCTATCACGGTGGCGATTCTCCTTGGAGTCTGACCACCTGGCTGCGAGAGCATCCCGACGTGCGCCGCATGGTCGGCAAAGATGGTCAACCCATCGACGCCCCTTGCCCCAGCGATCCGGCCTTGCAGCAGTTCCTGCGAGAGGGCTCCGAGTGGTTCTTCACAACCTTCCCCGATATCGGCGGGGTCAACATCGAGCACGGCGACTTTTTTGAGTGCCAGTGCGACCGCTGTCAGGCCGAACGCGCCAAACCCGGCAACGACCCCAATTTCCTCTGGGATATGATGGTCACGCAATTGCCCGTGATTGAAACCGGATTGCGCATCAATCCCTCCATCTGGTTTACCTACAGTCCCTATTGGGGCTACAACCGCGAAATGATGGAGAATCCCCCCTCCTTCCTGCGGCAGTATCCCGAGCAAGCCATCGTTCAATGGACTTATTCGGGCATGATCGGCAGCCCGGCGGGTTGGCCGGCCGACCTGAAGCCCCCCGTCGGGGCCACCCACTCCATCGGCCTGTTGCATCAGGGCAGCTACTGGTCCCAGCCGCGCCAGTGGTGGGGCTCGCCGGGCCAGACGTATGCGCTCATTCCCGACATCATCCAGCAGACCTGCGCGCGGGCAATCGAAGATGCCTCCGAAGGGGTGGTCATCGTCGGTCAGGTGGGCGCGGCTAGCCCGCAGAACGACCTGAACTACCTGGCTTTCGAGGACTTCACCTGGAACCCGCGCCTCTCCTGGGATGACTGGTTCGCCAACCGCTTGCCGGCCATCTACGGCAGTGAACAACTCGCTCGGCGCTTTTACGAACTGGCGGGGGATGAGACGCAGTCGATTGAGGCCCTGGAGTCAGCGCGCGAGGAGGCTCTGGAACTAGCGACCGAGCTCGAAGATCCACGCCAGATTCGACGTTGGAAAAATCTCGCCGAGGAACTGCGCCGGCGTCTGGCGCTGGTCAACGCAGGGATGACGCAACCCTACGGCCCGGGACCGCTCGAGGGCATCGAAGACGTGCAACTGGATTATCCCTGAAGCTGCGGCCCCGGATCCCGCACAGGAAGGACCCTGTCCCGATCATGAACGGCAGAGAACGTATCCGGAATCTGCTTGAAGGGCGACCCGTCGACAGGACGCCGGTGCTGGCGAGCACGCTTGCCAACGCCGCCTGGCTGCGGAAAATCCCCCAGGGGAAATTCCATGGCGATGCTCACACCCTGGCGCGGACCGTGATTGATGTCTCGGACCAGATGGGTCTCGATGGCATTTACATCTCCAGTGACAACTGGATTCTGCATGAGGCCCTCGGCGGCGCGCTGATCCTTCCGGAGGATGATGAACCCCGGGGCGTCAAGCACCACCTGCTGGACTCGATCGACGAGTTGACCGGGTTGCGCGTCCCTGATCCGCAGCGGGACGGGCGGATGCCCATGATGCTCGAGGCCGCCCGCAAGGCCGTCGAGCTCGCGGACGGCCGGCTTTTCGTCGAGGCCAATATCGACAGCGGTCCGTTTCAGCTGGCTTTGACCCTGCTCGGTTCTGAGCAGGCCATCATGGTGGCGCTGCGCGAGCCCGAACGCTTTCATGACCTGCTCGAGTTCAACACGCAAGTGGCGATCGCCTATGGCTATGCCATGGCCCAGTGCGGCGTGGACGCCATTCAGTTTGGGGAATCTTCCGCCAGCCTGGTCTCGTCCGAGCTTTACCGCGAGATGGTGTTGCCCTATGATCAGCGCCTGATTGCCGCGTTGAAGGCCGAGGGCGTCAAGGTCTTCCTGCATGTTTGCGGCAATTCGACCCATCTGCTCGATGACCTTGAAGCGAGCGGGGCCGATTGCTTTGAACTCGATGCGATGGTCGACCTGGATGTGGCCTTTGCCCGTATCGGAAACCGCATCGTGCTGCGGGGAAACGTGGATACGTTGCTCCTGCTCAACGGCCCTGTTGAGGAGATCCACGCGGCGGCGGCCCGGTGCATGGAAAAGGCGCGTGCCGGCGGGGGGCGACTGATCCTCAGTCCTGGCTGCGGAGTGCCAAAATACACCCCAGCCCACCACGTCGCGGCCCTGGTGACGGCAGCCACGCGGCAAGACGCGGATTGCCTGCCGGTCGGATCCGTTGACAGAAAGTGAGACTCAATTCATGTCCGTTGGCATGTTGATGCTTGTGATCGCCCTGCTGGTTCTGGCTGGCCTGGGCATCACGCACAAGCTGGCTGATTTGCGCGATTGCCGCCCCTCCGCCGTCAACGTTTCCCTGTTCTTCTGGGCGGCCGTGGTGATGTGGAGCTATACGCTTTTCGTCAAAGTCTTGGGCCAGGGGGAAAGCCTGTTCCCTCCCTTTACGCGCAGCGCGGTGATTGTCGCGATCATTTGCGGCACCTGCGCGAGCTTCGGCATTCTGACCTTTCAGATCGGCGTGCGCTTTGGTCCGATCACCACCAGTTGGCTGATCGTCAATCTTTCCACGCTGATCCCGGCCGTACTATCGCTGATAATCTATCAAGAGTGGAAGCAGGAGATCAAATGGCAGCATCCCGTATCGCTGTTACTGGTGCTGGGGTCGGTGTTCCTGCTGTGGCGCGATAAGGTCGTCCTGGCCAGGCTCGCCCCTGTCGCCGTGGCTGCCGCGCCTGGGGCGCCGGCCACCGTCAAATCCCAGGCGACCGCGGGCCGCGCCCCCGGTCGATCCTAATCCCGGAAGGTTTGCGACATCATGTGGTATCGCTGGATGCTGATTGCATTTCTGACCAATGGGTTCAGCCAGTTCGGGGCACGGATACTTCAGGACTATGGCCTGGCGGAGACCCACGCTTACCTTTACCTGAGCTTCTGGTACGGCACCGGGCTGCTGATCGCCCTTGCAACCTTTCTCCCCTTGCGCCAGCGCATTCGGCCCCGTGAAATCCTGATCGGGGGCATCATGGGCCTGTGCAGTTCGACGGGCTGGTTCCTCCTGACCGGCGCGCTGGGCCAGGGCATTCCGGGTTATCTGGCCTTTCCCGTGGCCGTCGGCGGCAGTCTGTCCGTTGTTGCGCTCGTCGGGATTGTGATCCTGCGCGAGCGCCTGAGCGCCTACGGCTATGCGGGTGTGCTCTGCGGCATCGCAGCCATCATCGTGCTCACCACCGCCTGATGCCAGCTCTCCGGCCAAGATCTGACTGACGGCGAACCATCGTATTCCCGGGTCATGTTCAGGAAGGAGCATCCATGCGTCTCGTCGTTATCGGGGGCACCGGCCACACCGGCACCTATCTGATTCCGCGCCTGGTCGAAGCCGGTCACGAGGTGATCCAGATCAGCCGCGGACAGCAGCACCCGTACTTGCTGCATGCGGCATGGGCGCATGTCACTCAGATTGCGGCGGACCGGGAAGCCGAAGACCGCGCGGGAACTTTTGGCGAACGCGTCCGGGCGCTGGAGCCCGACGTTGTGATCGACATGGTCTGCTTCACACCCGAGAGCGTCCGCAGTCTGGTCGAGGCCCTGCGCGGGTGCGTTCAGCATTTCCTACACTGCGGCACGATCTGGGTCCACGGCCCCGCCGCCGAAGTGCCCACCACGGAAGCGGCGCCCCGACGCCCCTTTGGCGACTACGGCATCAGGAAGGCAGAGATTGAAGCTTATCTCTTGCGCGAGGCGCGGCTGACGGGGTTCCCGGCCACGATCCTGCATCCGGGGCATATCGTCGGGCCGGGGCACTGGCCACTTAACCCGGCCGGACATTTCAACCCCGAGATCTTTCAGCGGCTTGCGCGGGGGGAAGAGGTCGCTTTGCCCAACCTGGGCATGGAAACCGTCCATCACGTTCATGCGGACGATGTCGCCCAGGCTTTCATGCAGGCCCTGACCCACCGCAGTGTCGCTCTGGGCGAAAGCTTCCATGTCGTTTCATCCGCGGCGCTCACCCTTCGTGGCTACGCCGAGGCAGTGGCTTCGTGGTTCGGCCGGCCCGCCCGGCTGCGGTTCGTCCCCTGGGAGGAATGGAAAGAGGCGGCCGCACCCGACGATGCCCGGTTCACCTGGGACCACATCGCCCACAGTCCGAACTGCAGCATCGAAAAAGCCCGGCGACTGTTGAACTACCAGCCGCGTTACAGCTCGCTGCAGGCCGTGTTCGAAGCGCTGTCATGGATGATTGATCACGGAAAACTGGTGTGCGACAGGCAATGAAATTCGCCTTGTCGCTTGATTCCCTCCTTGTTCCGCTTTCGATCCTCCGACGGCCTGTTACTCATTTGACAGATACCAGGAGATGCCTCGACCATGGAACAGCTAAGCATGCAACGCCAGGTGTGTACTTGGGATGATTTCCGGCAGCATTGGGCGGGTTTCCTCAATTTCCGCATCGATGGCGAATGTCGCTTTCCCGACTTCCCCTTTCCCCCCATCGATCAGGTTGTCGATGAGGTGCGTCGCGACCCGGACTCACGCATCTGGCGCGGGGCCGCCGGTGATTCGCTCGATAAGACCGACATTGCCGAGGGGTTCCGTGCCATGTCCCTCGCGCAGGTCATGGAAAGCCGGTTTCAGATGTCTCACTTCAAACTGAACAATTTCTTCGGCCCCGGTCAGCTGCTTCACCGGTTTGATACGGATTGCCTGATCCCCTGGCTCGATCGTCTCAAGGAAGCCGGCTTTACTTTCGAACGCTATTACCCGATCTTCTTCATCAGTGGGCGGCAGTGTTCCACCAATTTTCATATCGATCCGACCAACGTCGTCGCGTGGCAGATCTATGGCACTAAGTTCTTCCATGGCACCCAGGATCCCGAACGCTGGGCGCCCTACGAGATGCGCATGAACTGGCGCGATACGCGCCGTCCGCCCGGCATCACCGAAGCGGACTTGCTCACCTACAGAATGTCTCCTGGCGACATGCTTTGGAATGCCATGCTGACGCCGCATTGGGTCGAAGCCGGCGATGATGAAGTCGCCTTGAGCATGAACCTCGCCATCGACGGACTGCGCCTCAACGGCGAGCTCTGCCCCCACGAGAGAGAGTTGCGGGAGTACATGATCGCCCAAGGCTTGGACGTGGATCTCACGGGAAAAGCTCCCGGCGATTACTGACAGACCAAATGAGTTTCTCTCCTGACCGTCCAATAGCATCGTCAGAGGCCCGAAGTGCGCGGAGCGGGATTGTGCTCGTCCCCCAACCCCAACAGTCCCCACAACCGGGACCTGTCCGACTAATCAGTTCGCGTTGTACCCTCGACTGGAGGAGCCTCACCGGCAGGATGTCCACATGGGCGAAATGCAGTCTCCATCCGAACAGGTGATCCACTACACGATTCGTCGCGCGGAACATCCCCCTGACCTGACCAGTGGATGGGACTCCGATCCCTGGCGCCGAGGGGATGTGCTCGCGGTGACCCACTTTCATGCCCAAAGCGGGACTCATCGGCCGATTACTCGGACGCGGGTTCTCTACGACGACAAGGGCCTATCCCTTTTCTTTCATGTGATTGACCGCTATGTTCGCTGTTTATGGACCAGGTATCAGGATCCGGTTTGCGAAGACAGCTGCGTCGAGTTCTTTGTGCAACCCAAGCCGGATAGAGGCTTCTTTAACTTCGAGATGAATTGCGGTGGAACGCTCATGGTGTCGTATTCAACCGCCGACGGGAGCGATTGGAGCCGCAATCGAACGGTCGCGAGCGTGCCTTTTGAGTTGGGCCGACAGGTGAAGATTCATCACACCTTGCCGGCGAGGGTCGAACCGGAACTTACGGAGCCAACCCTTTGGGAATTAAGCTGCTTCATCCCATTCTCCTTACTGGAACATTATGTCGGACCGCTCGGGAAGCTCCATGGGCAGTGCTGGCGGGCGAATTTTTTCAAGTGTGGTGATCACACCTCCCATCCCCATTGGGCGGCTTGGTCGCCCATCGGGCCAGAGCTCGATTTCCATCAGCCCAGGTACTTTGGCACGGTCATCTTTGAGGGATAACACCCCCGCTTTCGCCGTCTCGGGCCCCCCATCCATGCTGGTCAGGATGCCGGGCCTCGCTCCATGCCTTGGCTCTTTCTGTACCGGCTCTCGCGGGAAATTGGACTTTTGCAGGAGGCTCAGTTAGGAACTTATTCACCGCTGAACGGCGCGGGGGCGATAAGCGCGTTGAGATGCGCTTGAATTGAGGAATAAGGCTGATTCAAGAGGGTCGCTTGCGGATTCGGGCGATCGGGCCGGTGCTCTCGCGCACGATCAGGCTCACGGGAACAAGCCAGGGCGATGCTTCGTTGGTTGGCTTCCGCTTTACCCGATCGAGGCAGACCTGGGCGGCCATCACGCCAACACGGTGGAAATCCTGATTGACGGAGGTCAGCGGCGGCCAGGTCAGCTCGCAAAGCGGCAGGTCGCCGAAACCGACAATCGACACCTGCTGAGGCACCTGAATCCCTCTGCTCTGAAAGAACTGAATGGCACGGTTCGCGACATAGTCGCTGGCGGCGAAGATCGCGGTGTACGGGCGCGTTTTCCCCTTGAATTCCAGCTCCTCCAGGATGCGCCAGGTCTGCATGCCGGGGCCAAAGCCGGCGATCCGCACCAGATCCCTGGGAACCGCTAGTCCGGCGCGGGTGTAGGCATCTCGATAGCCTCGCAGCCGTTCATCCGATGAGCGGTAGTGGGCGTCCGATCCGCTCAGATGCAGGATGCGGCGGTGGCCCAACTCGATGAGGTGCCCGACGGCCGCCAAGGCCCCCTTGTAATCGTCGTTGCCAACGAGCGGGGCTTCGGGCAGGGCGGCGATGGGCGACATCAGCGTCACGACCGGCACATCCAGTTCGCCAATCTCAGTGAGTATCTGGCTGCGTTCGAGCGATTCATTATCGACAGGAAAAAGTATAATGCCCGACAGGCGATGCTGGATGCAAAGTTTGAGGGCGTTGACTTCCCGCTCCTGGCGCGCGGCGGAGTCATAGACCATGCAGGAGTAGCCGGCTGTTTCGCAGGCTTCGAACACGCCGCCCAGCAGCTCGGGCATGAAGGCGGTGTTCAGGACGTTAAGGACGACGCCGAGGATGGGGACACGCCCGTGCAGCACGCCGCTGACCAGGCGGTTGGGCCGATAGCGGACCAGTTTGGCCACGTCCAGGATGCGCTGACGCACCTCAGGCTTGACCTTGTCGGGGAAATTGAAAGCGCGCGAAACCGTGGCTGTCGAGAATCCCGCCAGGCGGGCGACTTCGGCCAAGGTGGCGGGCGTCTTGACGGGAGCCAGGTTTGAACTGGCGCGTCGATGCGCCGCGCGCGGAGTCTTTGGTGGCCGATCGCTCATCGAATCCTTTCACCTTGGCCGGCCGCGTCGGCGAGCGGCAGGGATGAGGACAACCCCAGCATGGCGCATCGCCTGCTCAAATCCAAGGCTTCTTGTAACAGATTACATTTCCACTTGCATTGAGTATTACAACGGTTTACCATCCTGACCCAGCAGCACAGCGCACGGCCTTTCGTTGAGAACGGAATACATTGGTTTGACGTGGCCGGATCCTGATTGGCACTAACGTCGGACCCAGCCTTCCAGGAAGCTTGTCACGGCATGGCCGAGCGTTCACAGGTCGAATCTCCAGGAAGGATTCACACACAGTTGCTGCTGGCTTTGCAAGCCCTTAGCAGCTCTCGGGATCGAGAGGCAAGAGTGATCGAGCGCCAACGATCGCCATGACATGAAGCCCTGGCCTTTGTCGAAGATTGCAGGGTATGCCCGAACCTCAGATATGGATATATCGGGTCTTTTTCCCGTTTCGACCTGATCCACAGATCAGATTGGGTCGCCCCTCCCGTTAGTCGATTTATCTGGTTGCCATTCACGCTCGAAGGCGCCACCGCCAAGGAACTGACTAGTTATGAATCCACCAATACCTTCCCTGCAATTCCTGGACTGGCTGGTGATCGTTGGCTACCTGTTCCTGACGATCGGATTGGGCCTGTACTTCACCCGGCGGGCCGGCCGGAGCATGGATGCGTTCTTTGTATCGGGTCGTTCGCTGCCCTGGTATCTCGCCGGCGTCTCGATGATTGCCACCAGTTTCGCCTCAGACACCCCGCTGTGGATTTCCGCCTTGGTGCGCCAATATGGCATCTATTACATCTGGCAGTACTGGGCGCCGGCGATCGGCTCGGCGCTGGCGATCGTGCTGTTTGCCCGGCTCTGGCGCCGCATGGGCGTGCTGACCGACATTGAATTCCTCGAGCTGCGCTATTCGGGCCGCGCCGCAGCCTGGGTTCGGGGATGGTCGGGCTTTACCCAGGCGCTGCTGTTCTGTCCTCTAATCATCTCCTGGGTGACCAAGGCGATGGAGACGATCACGCGCGAGGCGATGGGTCTGCCCCCAGAGTACAGGCTGTGGACGACGATCGTTGTCGTCGGCGTAGCGCTGGTCAGTTGCGCCCTGTCGGGCCTGTGGGGCGTGGTCTATACCGATCTGTTCCAGTTCATACTGGCCACCGTGGGGACGATCATCCTCGCCTTCCTGGCCGTGCGCGCGGTGGGCGGGCTGGAGATGATGGTTGAGCGGCTGACAGCGTTGGAGGAGTGGTCGGGCAGTGAGCTGCTGATCCGCCCATCGGTCGGCGCGGCCGGCAATCAGATGTCCGTCTGGAACGCCATTGGCTATTTCGGCATTTTGTGGATCAGTGTGGCGTTGGCGGGGGGATATCAGGCCCAGCGGGTGCTCGCCTGCCGCGATAGCCGCCATGCTTCGCTCGCCATGCTGCTGCACACGATGCTCTACTACGCCGTCATCTGCTGGCCTTGGATCATCGTGGCGCTGTGCTCGATCCTGCTGATCCCGAACCTGGGCGAGGGGGTCAGCCATGACGCCGCCTACCCGCGGATGATCGTCTCGCTGATGCCGACGGGACTGCGGGGCGTGATGATCGTGGCACTGCTGGCGGCGTTCATGTCGACAATCTCGACGCTGTTCAACTGGGGGTCGTCGTACATCGTCAATGACCTCTACAAGCGGTTTCTGGTACGTGAAGCGTCGTCGCGTCATTACGTGATGGTCGGTCGCGCCGCGACTTTCTTCATGGCCGCGATGGGGGCGGTGATCTCGCTTTACGCCCGCGACATTCAGCAGTTGCTGACGATTTCCTACGTGGTGGGATCGAGCATCACGCTGGTTGGGTTGATGCGCTGGTTCTGGTGGCGCCTGAACGCGTGGGGGGAGTTGGCAGGGGCCGTCTCGGGATGGACGCTGGCGGGTCTGCTGCTGTTCGCCCGCATCTTCGATGCTCCGGCTCGCTACCTTTTCGGCCCGGAATCCAACCTGAGCTCGGACAGCGACCTGCTGGGCGCGCGCATGATGACAGTGATGCTGGTGGTCGCCGTTGTGGCGGTAGTGGTCTCGCTGCTCACTCCGCCGACCGAGGCGGATCGCCTGGAGCAATTTGTCCGGCGTGCGCGGCCGTTCCATTTTTTCTGGAAGCCGATTATCCGGCGCTTCACGGAGCCGGGTTACGAGACCGAAAGCCTGAGCCGCACGCTGGTATCGTGGGGCGCGGCGGTGCTGGCGGTTTATTCCTTGATGTTCGGCATCGGCAAGGTGCTGCTGGGCCAGGCGGTCGTGGGGGGGGCGGCGCTGCTGGTGTTTGGCATCGCCTTGTGGGTTACCGTCAGGCGCATCAGTCAGGACTTTGAACACGAATTAGTTCCCGTACCGGAAGCGGTGTCGGCGCCAGAAGACTGAACGCCCATAGGCCTCGGCCTCGCGCAGTTTGCGTCTTATCATCATGTTCAGCGGGAAGATATTCATGGCAACCGTTCAGCACGAGATCAGCGGGAGCGTCGGATATCGTTTGATGGCGCTGCTATGCGGATGCGCGCTGCTGACGGCGATGTTTGCGCCGCGAGATGCAAGGGCTGAGGATTCGATGGAGAAGGGCTACACTTACAGCTTCTGGCCGCGGAATCCCCAACGGGTGGAGCAGCCGACCGATTATCGATATGCCGTCCGGACCGATCAGTACGGAGTGCTGTTGAATGTCCATGGCGCCCGGCTCGAACGATTGGGGGCGATTGCGTCCTCTTCGGCAGCCGCGGCCCTGCACCAAACGGATGTGCTCGAAACCCTGGCCCCGGTGAAACTTGACTGGTGGATGGAGGTCGCGGGTCGACGCTACCGCATTGTTTCCGGGGCGTGGAATCCCCTTGCCGAGCGCAATGTGATCTGGCAGGGGCTGCGCCTGATCGACGGCGGCCGCTGGCTGCAACACTTCGAAATCATTAACGTGAGATTCGCCGATGAAGAAGGCCAACCGCTGGAAGGGCTGAACGCCTCGCTCAGGTTCGCCTGCTGGCCCGATTGCATGGTGGTGACGCTGCACCTGAACACCACGCTGGATTACGATGTGGTCTCGGGACGACGTCCGCTGCGGATCGGGATCGATCTGCCCGTCGGTCAGGCGCAGGACACGCGCTGGGTACAGGATTCGCATCCTGCCGAGTGGCGCCCGGCGGAGCCCGGCATGAGCCAGGTCGTGACCGGGTGGGCAGCGACCAATGACGAATCGGGCGGCCTGGCGGCGCTGTTCGCGGCGGATGGCGACTGGTCGATCGCCTGGAGCGAGGATGGGCAACCCTGCGTGGCCCGCAATCTGGGCGCCTGGGCCGCGTTCGATCCGCTCTCGTTCACCTGCGTGCTCGTTCCCCGGCGTTCAGGCGTGTTGGCACACAGCGATCGTGTGCGGACAGAGAAAGGGCTTGGGGTGCGCGCTCAAACG
>DAOSJS010000082.1:0-13146 GCA_035367355.1 Candidatus Hydrogenedentota bacterium | reverse complement strand
CAGCGGGTTTGAGATCGCCGAGGCCGACCTCGAACTCCGCGGCCCCGGTGAATTCCGCGGCGTGCGCCAGTCCGGCCTGAGCGATCTCCGCATTGCCGACCTGATCCGCGATGTGCGTCTGCTCGAGCGGGCCCGCCGCGAAGCCGAGACCATTCTGCAGCACGATCCCGGTCTCTCCGCGCCCAGGTATCAGGCGCTGGCCCGGCTTGCGCAGCGGTATGGAGGGCTGATCCTGTGAAGCGAGACCCGTGCCGCGGACCGGCGCAAAGTTCTGGGCGCGATGGGCAAGATGGACGCCCCGGCCCGTGACGATTCCGCAGGAGCCGAGGCCGCGGGGAAGGCCCATGAACCCGGCACTCTTGTTCGGCTTCTTCGCAATCGTTCAGGCCGGCACGGCCACACCGTCCATAGGGTCCACACATCCACAACCGATGCCCACACAGTCATCCGCCGAACAGGGTCAGGCATGACCCATTGTACTCTTTCGGGCCCTCTGCTATAGTAGGTCAGCGGGAAGGGGGGGCTTGCCATGCAACGGCCAACGGCTGTGACGGTATTCGGGATTTTGAACATCGTTTTCGGGGTAATGGCGGTCACGCTTACGCCGATTGTGCTCATCACAATCAAGCTTTGGCCCTATCTATTTGAAAGTCTGCGTGAAGGGTCGCACATGGAAAACCCGCTCCAGGCGACGATGCAGTCTCCCAGTTTTATGGCCTACGCCAGCGTGAGTGTGGCGGTAAGCGTGGCGGTGGGGGCTCTCCAGATTGCCGCGGGCATCGGCTTGCTGAACTTGCGGCCGTGGGCGCGTCATGTGTCGATCGGATATGCGGTGTACTGCTGGGTGGCTGCCGCTGCCGGGGCGGTTATCAACTATTTTCTGATCTATGTCCCGATGCTGGAGACCCCTTCTTCCTCGGGGGAATCCGCAAGCATCGCATTCGCATTGTCTATTGTATGCTCGGTCGTCGGCACGTTTACGTCGTTGATCTATCCGACGCTCCTGTTCATCTTCATGTTGCGGCCCGAGATCAAGGCGGCCTTTCAACCCGGCTGGGGCACACCGCCGCCCCTTGCGCCGGGTTCGGAGTCTTGACCCCGTCTCATTCCTCCAACAAAAAAGCCTCCTGCGGGCGGCGGTGGATTGCCGGGACATCCAGAGCATATGGGCAATCAGCAGTCGTTCAAAGCTTAGCAAAAGCTCTGACTGGCTATCCCCATTGCGGTTTTCCGCGTGGCTTGAGGCTGGCAGTGCTCCCGGGCGGAGCAACTCCCTCGCGTCCAGCTGCCCGGCAGGCTGTTCCGCGAACTCCCGAATGGAGACTGGGGAATCGTCCCGGATCGCGCAGCGTTATGGCGGGCTGATCCTGTGAAACGAGAGTCTGGGGGATTTCCTCCAGACTGCTACCCCAAAAAATACAGGCGGCAGCGCCATTTCTGGTGCTGCCGCCCGTAAGACGTTGTCAATATTTCAGTTGTGGCTGTTTTTACTCAGCCCGGCTGCGTTTGCGTGCGGCTTTGAAGGCCAACGCGGCGACGCCAAGCCCCACGAGGGTCATGGATGCGGGCTCAGGGACCACCGCTGATTCGAGGGTGAGGGAGGCGCTGTCCAGCGGCCCGTAATAACCGGTCAAATTCCTATAGGTTGGCGGCATATACCAAGGCGTCCCACCCCAGTTCGTGATCGGTGTGCCGCTGAAGCTCAGCTCGAAAGTAGCGTAAAACGGATCCCCGGGTCCTTCAAACAGGGCGGTGATTTGAGCGGTGAGTTCCGCATGCCCGGCGACTTCGAGTCCATTACTCCAATCGGGTTCGGGCAGATAATACTCGCTGTAATCCACGGTCAGATTGATATCGACGATGTTGCCAAAATAGGTCCACTGACCCTTCGGATCGCTGGGCGAATACCAGGGGTCGTCGGGCATGTTGGACAATTGCACCCAGCCCAGGGTAGACCACCATTGAATGTCCCACGTCGTATATTGGCCAGTATAATCATTGATGTCTATTAGCCATGAATCATAGGCATCGACATGGGTATTGTCGATTGAGGTTGGGGCCTCGACGGCCCACAGAGCTCCGACAAGCCGCTCCGTCATGAAATCGGCAGGACTGCCTGTGATGGGCACCCAATCCACAGGCTGAGAGATGACGTTGTCATAGGTGCCAAAGACGGGTGCAGCGTGCGCCGCGCCCATGGCAACCAGACCGAGAATCAATGCCATGCTTGTGCTTTTCATATCAATCAACTCCTCGTTGCTCTGGCCACGCGAGGGGAGCAGCGTATGCCACTAAATGCCTGTCCCTGGTGCCTCAGCGTGCTGTACTCCCCCTACAACTTCGAATTATGCACGCCGACCATTTGACTTAAGGTCAACGCAAAATTTATGCCATTTTTTGGAAATGCGGTATGTAGTGGCAGCAGAAGCAATTGTGTGAGTCACGTCAAAATGACTGAATTAGCCATCTGGTCTCCTGTTATGCAAATTTGAATACTCTATCTCCAACAATAGACTCATTTTTGTATAGGTAAACTAGGATATAGCAGCACAATATACGTATTTTGCGTCAAAATCGCGGTTCATAGCCTTTCAGGCGCCTGCTTATCCTGCATGTCGGGTCGCGCCGGACACCGGCAAGCGAAATAGATGCAGATTGCGGCTCGACTTTGATGTCGTTCCAGCTTGGCCAGTCGCCTGAACATGAACCAAAAGCTTCTTCTGAAAGCACAGGCGGCAGCGCCATTTCTGGTGCTGCCGCCCGTAAGATTTTTAAGATGTGGCCGTTTTTACTCAGCCCGGCTGCGTTTGCGTGCGGCTTTGAAGGCCAATGCGGCGACGCCAAGCCCCATGAGGGTCATGGATGCGGGCTCAGGGACCACAGGCTGAGGGTCGTCTGGCTCAGGCTCCTCGGGTTCAGGCTCAAATACCGATTCAATCGTGAGGGTGGCGCTGTCAAGCCACCCATAATACCCGCCGAAGGTGTTGATTTGAGAACTGTACCAGGGAATCCTGTACCCTGGCGCTGTCCAGTACGGGAATGGAAAACCAGTGTAGCTCAGCTCGAAGGTGCCGTAAAACGCATCCCCGTCCACTTCAAACAGGGCAACGATCCGAGCTGCCAGCTCCACATAGCCGGCAACTTCCATACCATTGCTCCACTCGGGGGTGTAATAGTCACTGAAGTCTGCTGTCAGGCTGAAATCGACGATGCTGCCGGTATAGGCATCGTTGCCAATTGGGTCGCCCGGCGTATACCAGGGGTCAACCTGCCAATTGGAGAACTGAGCCCACGGCGCCCCCAAAGTATCATTGACAATCAACCACTGGACATAACCCTCGGGCTTATTGCAGAAGACCATGGCAGGCTTGAGATCTTCGTTGGTGACGATTTGCCATTCACTTCCTATCGGCCAATACAAGGGAAAATTATTTGGCCATGGCTCCTTGATCAATCCATCCGGCGCAGTGACTAAGTTGTCGTACGTGCCTGGGACAGGTATGGCGTGCGCCGCGCCCATGAAGATCAGACCGAGAATCCCTGCTGCGCAGATGCTTTTCATCGTCCCTACTCCTTGTTGTCGTGGTTCCGCGAAGGGACCAGTGTATGCCGCCAACTGTGTTCCTCACGCGCTTCAGCGCGCCCGCTTCCCCCTGTAATCTGGATTTGCGCGCACTGCTCTGGTTGATCAAATAGTGAGCATAGACTGTGCCTGATGTGTCGCAAAATTGTATGTAACTGAAACATAATAAATTATGCCATTGCCATTGTGGCTACTTAAGGAGTAAACAGGCCTGTTGTTGCGCAAATTTGAATAACCTATAGACACGGGTAAACCGTGTTCCGCACGGCGGTTAAGCATGGTGAGGCAGAGCGGGAGAGGATGCGGTTCATCAGGCGCCTGTCCTGTTCGACGCAGCGCGCTGGCCGCTCGTTCTGGATCAAAAAAAGCCCCCTGCGGACAGGGGGCTTTTTGTTTTTGCCGGCGACGGGCGGCGGCGGATTATCGGGACATCCAGAGCATATTGGCAATCAGCAGTTGTTCGAGGCTCATCAAAAGCTCGGACTGGCTATCCCCATTGCGGTTTTCCGCACGGCTTGAGGCCGGCACTGCCTTCGCACCGCGCGAGAACCTCGCCGTGGTGCGCTCGTTCCAGAACATGGGACTTTTCCTTTCACCCGGCGCCATGCCGGGCTGAGCCTTGAGCGCGCCCTTCAGGAACGTGCCCAATGCGGTGTTTGATTCAATTTGCCAACGTAAACCAAATGAAAGGGTTGCCTATTCCCGAAGTGTGCACGCGGCGGGGGCGCACATCAGCCCAGGAACCACAGATTCGTCTGATACCACCGGATTGTCTTCAGCAGGGAGTCCGAAAGTGGAGTGTGCGTGTGAAAGTCAAGGGATGAGGCCAGCGCCGTGTCCGGCCAGGCATCGAGCGGTTCACCCGACCGTTTCGGCAGCGCTCCCGGGCGGAGCAGCTCCGTTGCGTCCAGCTGCCTGGCAAGCTGCTCCGCGAGTTCCCGAATGGAGATGGGGGGGCAGGCCGGCGCATTGAGCAGCGACGGAAACGCTTCACCGGCGGCAAGGCGTGCGGCTGTTTCGAGGAGCAGCTCTGCCGCGTCTTCAACGTACAGAAAGGCCCGGCGTTGATTGCCTTCGGTCATGAGGATGGCCTCCCTGCGGAGGGCTTTTCCTATAAGTTCGGGAATGAACAGCGCCGGAGGCTGGCCCGGTCCAAACACGATGGGCAGCCGCAGGACACATGCGCGCAGCCCATGCCCTCGCGCTGCCGCGAGCACATGTTCCGTGGCGGCGAGTTTCCCTGCTCCGTAGGCGTTGACTGGCTCGCAATGGCGATCTTCGGTCCACGGCATGGGCGCCGTCCCGTATTCCATCTGTGAGCCGGGCATCACCAGGACCGGGCGCTCAGCAGCCGGCAGAGAGAGCAGGGCGCCGACCAGTGAGGCCGTCACATCGGCGTTTCCCGCGAAAACCCGGGCCCAATCTGACGCACCCGTGCTGCGCTCGATCGAGCCCGCGCAGTGCACGATCACAGCGGGCCGCACTTCTTTCAGGATGTCGACAATGGCCTGCTGTTCCATGAGGTCTGCGGCGTGGATTTCAACGGGCCGCATGCCCAGTGATTCCCGGACCTGCCGCGCCCGCGGGGATTCCTGAGCCAGGTCTATTCCCGCGGCCTGTGCGCCGAGGCGCTGTGCCGCCGCGGCTGTGTGAATGCCAATGAAGCCCTGAATGCCTGTAATCAGGACCCTGCGGCCGGTCAGAGAAAAAAGCGCTGTGCTCGACATGCCGCCTCCGGCCTATTTGGAATCAGCCCAGGGCAAACCCCTGGCCGCGGCGTCCTGCACAAAGCCCCGGATCTGATCGTGAGTCTTGTTGAGCAATTTCGCCGGATCAAACCCGGATTCATGCGCCAGCTTGTACCAGGATACCGTCTGCTCCACGGTCGCCCTGAAATCCCAGACCGGCTGCCAGCCGAGGAAATGCCAGGCTTTGTCGATGGCGAGTTTCAGAAAGCGTGCTTCATGCACCGCCTCGTGGTCGGGGGAGTGGGCCCAGGCGCCGCCGCCCCAGGCGGCCACGAGCGCGTCGCAAAGCTCCGCTACCGTGCGTTCCGATTCGCGGCCGGGGCCGAAATTCCACGAAGTGCAGTACTGCTGCGCCTTGTCGCCGGTCATGAGTGCCGCGCCGATCTGCAGGTAGCCGGATAATGGCTCGAGCACGTGCTGCCACGGGCGGACGGAGAGCGGGTTTCGCACGGGGATTGCCTGTTCTTTCATCAAGGCGTTCACGGCATCGACCATGATGCGGTCGGCCGACCAGTCGCCGCCGCCGATCACATTCCCGGCGCGGCAGCTCGCGATCCGGATGGCCGGAACGCCATCCGCCCCGTTGTGGAATGACCGGCGCCACGAGGCTACAAGCAGCTCGGCCATGCCTTTGCTGGCGCTGTACACGTCGTGGCCGCCCATGGGTTCGTCTTCGCGGTAGGCCGTGTACGTTTCCCGGTTCTCGTAGCACTTGTCCGAGGTGATGACGACGACGCCGCACGGGCGTTCGGGCCCATATCCCGCCCGGTCTATCGCGCAGAGTACATGAGCCGTGCCCATGACATTAGTTGCCAGGGTCTCGAGCGGGATTTCATAGGACAGGCGCACCAGTGGCTGGGCGGCCAGATGAAACACCAGGTCCGGGCGGATGGCTGCTATCCGTTCCGCCAGCGGCTCCGGTTCGCGAATGTCCAGAATGGTGTGATCCAAGCGGTCTTCAAGGCGCAGCAGAGTGAACAGCGCGGGGGTTGTGCTGGGTTCCAGGGCGATGCCGTAGACCTCCGCGCCCAGGAGTTCGAGCCAGGAGGCCAGCCAGGAGCCTTTGAACCCGGTATGCCCGGTGACCAGCACTTTTTTGCCCTGATAGAAATTGCCGAAAGGCATGGGTGGCTCTCCTTACCTGCAATGGGCTCGCTCCAGCGGCGCGGTCAGGCTTTCTTCAGCCACGGTGCGTCGCCGCGGCTCCACATCTCGTTCAGCAGCGTATATTCGCGGAACGTATCCATGGGCATCCAGAACCCGTCATGGTAATAGGTCATCATCTGGCCGTCGCGCGCGAGGCGTTGCAGCGGTTCCCGCTCGAAGGTGCAGGCCTCATCCTCGCTTACGTAGTCAAAAACCCCCGGCTCACAGACAAAAAATCCGCCGTTGATATAGCCTCCCGCGGCTTGCGGCTTCTCTTGAAACGAGGTGACCTGGTCTCCCTCAACCACCAGTTCGCCGAACCGGGCCGGCGGCCGCACCGACGTGATCGTGATGAGCTTGCCGTGCGACCGGTGAAAATCTACCAGTGCGGCCACGTTGATGTCGCCGACGCCGTCGCCGTAGGTCAACAGGAACGGATTGTCGCCCACATGCCTCTGAATCCGCTTGATACGGCATCCGGTCATCGCTTCGAGGCCTGTTTCCGCCAGCGTCACTTTCCAGGGGGGCAGGGCGGCTGCGTCGTTGTACGTGACCGCGCCGTTTTGCGCCATATCAATGGTGATGTCTGCCGTTCCCGCGCGAAAATTCAGAAAATACTCCTTGATTTTCCAGCCTTTGAATCCGAGGCACAAGATGAACTCCTGAAATCCGTAGAGGCTGTAGGTGTCCATGATATGCTTCACCACGGGATATTCGCCGATGGGAATCATCGGTTTCGGAATCTCACTCGACACATCGCGGATGCGTGTGCCTTTTCCGCCGCACAAGATCACGGTCTTCATGTGTAGCCCCCTGGCCAGAAACGGGCGCCGCCCGGCGCCCCGGTAAGTTGCGATCAACGGACGGCTTCCATACTATACGCCGGTCGGAACACGTTCAAGGAAGCCTCATCCGCCCGGCGGGGCGGTCACGATACGGACAGAGGTCATGGAGCATCCAACGATCAAAACGCTTTATCCGGTTTTCTGCCGCAATGCGGGCGCGACGCATGCCTGTTACTCGCTGCTGAAAACCATGCGCAACGACTCTCTGCCCGTCGAATACTGGTCTTCCCAGTTCGCGCCGCAGCTCACGGACGACTTTCTCCGCCCCGGGATTCCGCGCACGGTGTATCGCGGCCTCTGCTCCCTCCGCCTGTATGAGCAACCGGCCGTGGCTTCGTGGAGTGCGCGGCGCCTCGAGCGGCGCTACCTTCGCAGCCTGCACGACCGGGATATCGCCTATCTCTGGCCGTCGGTATCGCTCGACCTCTACCGGGCGATCAAAAAACGAGGAAACACGATCGTCGCCGAGCGGATCAACTGCCACCGGAAGACCTCCATGCGGGTTTTGCGCGAGGCCTATGAAAGACTGGGCTGGCCTCCTGAACACGGTATTCCTGCACAGGATCTCGAAGCCGAAAACGAAAAGATGGCGTTGTCCGATTACATCTTCGCGCCCAGCAGCAATGTGGCCGAATCCCTGCTGGATGCGGGCATCCCGGAACGGAAATTGCTCCGTTCCAGCTACGGCTGGGAGCCCCGCCGGTTCCGCTTCGAAGACCGGGTCCCCTCCGTGCCCGATTGCCCGACCTTTCTCTTCGTAGGCCGGGGTTGCGTCCGAAAAGGAGTGCCCTGGCTGCTGGAAATGTGGGACCGGGCCGGCATCCGTGGGCGTCTGCTCCTTTTTCTATTGGGAACCATGGAAAAAACCGTGCTTCAGCACTATGGCCACTACTTCGAACGGGAGGACATCGTGCTCCCGGCCGACACCAGCAACATCAACGAAGCCTACCGCCATGCCGACGTCTTCATTTTTCCGACCCATGAGGAAGGCAGCCCGCTGGTCAGTTACGAAGCCCTGGGCTGGGGGTTGCCGTGCCTGGTGAGCCCCATGGGTGGCGGCGAAATCATCCGGGACGGCGTGGAAGGCTTCGTGATGGACCCTTATGACATTGAGCGCTGGGCGGAACGCATCCGGCAACTGGCCCAAGACCAGGCGCTGCGCGAAACCATGGCCCGGGCCGCGCGCGAGCGTGCTGCGTCGTTCACCTGGGACCGCGTGGGCATCCATCGCCGGGAACTCTTAAGCTCCGCACTTGTAAGTTAATGATTTCACGCTAGTTATGCCCGTTGATCGACTGCCCGGGCACAGCCTTCCCCGAGCTCGACGCTCTGCTTCAGTTGACAGTAGGCATAATCGCCCCTACAATAAGAGCGTCAAATTGAGATGTCCGGCCAGGACATCAGGAGCGGTGAATGAAAGAATCCCTAATCGAATTGGTGGATGTCATCCTGAAACGTATCCAGGAACAACCCGAACGGGCAAAATCAGAATCAGGACTTCGTAAGTGGCTTGCCGGACAAGGATATAAGAAGCGCGACATCGATGCGGCCATGAAACTCGTGGGGGCGCGGATCATCCCGCGCAGCCTCGTGTGCCAATCGCAGGCGGTGCCGGTGCGCACGCTGTCCGAGGCCGAGTTCCATAAAATGGCCTCCGAAGCGCGCGATGCCCTCAGCCGCCTCGAATACTATGGGCTGATTTCTCCGCAGGAACGCGAGACCATCCTCGAAAATGTGGTGCAATTTGATGGCCGCGTCGGCCTGGACGAGCTGGACTACCTGCTCTCCTGGATCGTGTGCGGCAATCGCGATTTCGAATCCCAACAGACGATTTACAGTGTCATGGAAGGGCAGGCGGACTCCTTCCATTGACCGGTGGGCGATAGGCTTTGCTTGACGCCCTTCCCAGCGTCGGGAAGTGGCGTTGTTCTTTGATCGGGAGTCATGCATGGCAAAGTATCTGGTTGTAGTCGAATCTCCTGCGAAAGCCAGGACCATCAATAAGTTTCTGGGGCCCAACTATGTGGTGAAAGCCAGCTATGGCCACGTTCGCGATCTGCCCAAAAACAACCTGGGCGTGGATATCGAGAAGGACTTTGAGCCCAAATACGTTGCGCTGAAAGATTCGCGCAAAGCGGTCAAAGAACTGAAGGAAGCCGCGAAAAAAGTTGACCGCATCCTGCTGGCCACCGACCCCGACCGGGAAGGGGAGGCCATCGGCTGGCATGTCGCTGAACTGCTGAAACAAACAGACAAACCCGCGGACCGGGTCGTGTTCAATGAAATCACCAAACGTTGTGTCCGCGAAGCAACCCGTAATCCGCGGCCGATTGACGAAAACCTGGTCGATGCGCAGCAGGCACGCCGCATTCTCGATCGTCTGGTAGGCTACAAAATCAGCCCGCTGCTTCAATTCGGTATGCAGCGCGGCCTGAGTGCGGGGCGCGTGCAATCCGTAGCCGTGCGCATCGTTTGCGAACGCGAGGAGGCGATCCGCAATTTTGTTCCGCGCGAGTATTGGACCCTGGATGCGGCATTTTTGACGCCTCGCGGGGAAGGGCTGACGGCCCGGCTGAACCGCATCCGCGGCGAAAAAGCCGAGCTCGAGAACAAGGCGGCAGTGCAGGCCGTGCTGAGCGCGCTCGAGGGCGCGGAGTATCACGTGGCGAGCGTCGAGCGAAAGCAAGTCAAACGCCGGCCGTATCCGCCCTTTATCACCAGTTCACTTCAGCAGGAGGCGTCGCGCAAACTTGGATTTTCCCCGCGCCGCACCATGCAGCTGGCCCAGCAACTCTATGAAGGTCTTGCCATCGGCGAGGAAGGACGCGTGGGTTTGATCACCTACATGCGAACCGATTCGACCCGGCTGGCGATGGAGGCGCTCGACGACGTCCGGCAGTATATCCGGGAAAATTTCGAGGCCGCCATGCTGCCCGGCAAGCCCAACTTTTACAGCAACAAAAAGAGCGCGCAGGACGCGCATGAAGCCATTCGGCCGACGTTTACGGGTCACACCCCGGAGGCCATGGCCCGTTTCCTGGAACCCGACCAGCTCAAGCTGTACACCCTAATCTGGAAACGCTTTGTGGCCTGCCAGATGACGCCGGCCGTGTTCGATCAGACCGCGATCGATATCGAAGCGCGAAGCCATCTGTTCCGGGCTACGGGGTCCGTGCTGAAATTCAAAGGGTTCCTTGCGATGTACGAGGAAAGTCAGGAAGACCCGTGCGACGAGGGGCTTTCCGGAGGCCTCCTGCCAGAAGTGCATGAGGGCGAGAACACCCGTCTGCAGGAATTCAAGCCGGAACAGCATTTCACCCAGCCGCCCCCGCGTTTTACGGAGGCGACGCTCATCCGGACGCTCGAAGAGAACGGGATTGGGCGCCCCAGCACATACGCGCAGATCATGAACACCATTATGGAACGCGGCTATGTGGTGCGGGAGAAGAAGCGCCTCGCGCCCACACCGCTCGGGGAAGACGTCAACCGGATGCTCGTGGCCAATTTCCCGGACATTCTTGACATTCATTTCACGGCTGAACTCGAGAACGAGCTGGACGAAGTGGAAGAAGGGCAGCGTGAGTGGCACGACCTGCTGCGGAGCTTTTACACACAGTTTGAGAGAGATTTGCTGGCGGCGCAGCATAAAATTGTGCTCGAGACCGTTGGCGAGGGAACGAAGTGCCCCGAATGCGGCGGCGAACTCGAATTTCAGACCGGGCGTTTCGGCCCGTACCTTCGCTGCTCCAGGCATCCGGAGTGCGAAGGGCGCGTCAGCGTGACGCGCAAAAAAGTCGAAGAGCTTTCGGATGTCCTCTGTCCCGAATGCGGCGCCCCCATGGTGTACCGCAGAAGCCGTTTCGGGAAATTCCTCGGTTGCTCGCGTTATCCCGAATGCACACATACCCTGAAAAAAGACGGGAAGGAAAAGACGCCGGCGGAGCCCGTCGGACTGAAATGCCCTCAACCCGGCTGCGGAGGCGATCTCGTCTGGCGTTTGGGCCGCGGGAAACGTTTCGTCGGGTGTTCGCGCTACCCCAAGTGCCGGTACAATGCGTTCGGCGAGCAGGATCTGGGGACGCCCTGCCGCTCGTGCGGCCATCCCTGGACCCTGCTGTCGAAACGGGGCAAGCAGGCGACCCGAAAATGTGTGAACTGCGGTGACGAGCACAAAGAAACGGCCGCAGAAGCGCCTGTCGAGGAATCACACACGACAGAACAGTCCGAGGTCTGATTCGGGCTGCCGGAAGGACGGATGGGATGCCGGATCCGGAGGTTCAGCGGTTTTCAGAGTACCTCTCGGTCGAACGAGGGTTTTCAGACCATACCGCGCGTGCGTATCTCAACGATGTCGCACAGTTCTGTTGCTATCTTGAGCAGGGCCCTGCTGCCTTGGCTTCCGAGAAGATCGATGAACGCGCCCAACCGCGGTTCGAAATTCTGCGGCGCGCCAGCCGCAATGATATCCGCGCGTTTCTTGGCCATCTTCGCACCCTGGGCGCATCTCCACGCACCGCCGCACGGAAGCTGTCTTCCATACGGGCGCTGTACCGGTTTTTCGTTCGGGCCGGCGCCATGGAAGAAAATCCGGCTCAGGCGGTTCATTCGCCCAGGCTGCCACGCGACCTTCCCGTAGCGCTCAGCATCCCCGAAGTCACCGCCCTGATGGAAGCGCCCGATGCCGCAACCCCGCTGGGCAAACGCGATCGCGCCATTCTTGAAACCCTGTATTCCAGCGGCGTGCGCTGCGCGGAACTGGCGGGCCTGACTCTGGATTCCATCGACCTCATCGGCGGGACGATGGTCGTGCTGGGCAAACGAAAGAAAGAACGGATCGCTCATCTGGGGAATTGGGCACTCGATGCGCTGCAGGCGTATCTCACCGTCAGAGGAACCTTGGGGCATCCTGGCCACCGCCGTCTCTTCGTCAATGCACGCGGGGGCCCGCTCACGACGCGAAGCGTGCAGCGCGTAATGGAAAAATACGTGCGGGCCGTGCTGCCGGGCCGGCGCGATGTATCTCCGCACACCTTGCGCCACACCTTCGCGACACATATGCTGAACGGCGGCGCCGACCTCCGTGTAGTGCAGGAGATGCTGGGGCATGAGAGTCTTTCGACCACGCAGATCTACACTCATGTGAGCGTTGATCGCTTGAAAGCAGTCTACCGGCAGGCGCATCCTCACGCATGAAGGAAGCGTTTCCCTTAGAGGAGGTCGTAATGGATATGTTTCATGCCACCACGGTGTGCGCCGTTCGCAAAGGAGATGCTGTCGCGCTCGGCGCCGACGGGCAGGTGACCCTCGGCAATACAGTCATGAAATCAACCGCCACCAAGATCCGGCGCCTGGCCGACGGGCGCGTGCTGGCTGGTTTTGCGGGCTCGGTGTCCGATGCCATCTCGCTGTTCGAACGCTTCGAGGGAAAGCTGAGCCAATTCAACAGCAATCTGTCCCGTGCTGCCGTGGAACTGGGTAAGGAATGGCGCACCGACAAGTACCTCCGCAACCTGGACGCCCTTCTGGCCGTGTGTGACAAGGAGCAATCGCTGCTCATCGCCGGCAGCGGAGAAGTCATCGAACCCGACGACGGCATCCTTGCCATCGGTTCGGGAGGTCCCTTCGCACTGGCCGCCGCCCGTGCCCTCATGCTTCACACGGCATTGTCTGCCGAAGAAATCGTCCGGGAATCCCTGCTCATCGCAGCCGGCATCTGCATCTACACCAACGACCACATCCGCGTCGAGACGCTCTAATTCCAGGGCAGGCTGCGTACTCCTCAGTGCGCGGCGGTTCACGAACGAAGCGGCGTCTCCGTGATACG
>DAOSJS010000081.1:0-13292 GCA_035367355.1 Candidatus Hydrogenedentota bacterium | reverse complement strand
CACCTTTTCGTATGCGCGCCAGGGGTCACTTCTGCGGCAGTTCGCGGGATTTGCGGGGGCGAGCAGCGTGGGCGCGCTGGCAAATTACGCGGTGACTCTCGCGCTGGTACGCCAGTCGGCCTTCCTGGCGCGATTTCCGCAGGCGGCCGCGCTGGCCGGCATTGCCGCGGGCATGTTTATTAACTTCGGCATCAGCCGTTACCTGGTGTTTCGCAAACCCCGCCGTCCAAGGCCGGTGTAGCCGCGCGCGGCGCGAACACCCCATCATGGAACAGGAGGATTTCTGAAATGGCCCTGAAAGTCAGTCGCAGACAGTTTGTGCAATCGGGGACTCTGGCGGCCGCGGGCGCCGTCTCCGCGCTGGTTTCGTCCCGCGCGGCCGGCGCCAATGAGCGTATCCGCCTGGGGTTTATCGGAGTGGCGAACCGGGGCGGCCAGTTGCTTGGATGCACCACACCGTTCGAAGACGCTGAAGTGGTGGCGTTGTGCGATGTGTACCGCCCAACTATTGAAAAATGGGCAGAGAGCGTGCCCAATCCGGTGACGCTGTACAGCGACTACCGCCGGATGATCGAACGGGAGCAGCTGGATGCGGTCGTGATCGCCACGCCGGATCACTGGCATGCCCTTCAGACCATCGATGCGTGTGAAGCGGGCCTTGACGTCTACGTGGAAAAGCCGCTGTCGATCACCATTCATGAAGGCCGCCGCATGATCGAGGCGGTGCGCCGCACCAACCGCGTGGTCCAGGTTGGCATTCAACGGCGTTCGTGTCCTACGCTCGCCCAGATCCGCGATTTCGTGCAGGAGGACAAGATCGGCCCGGTCGTGGTTGGGCGCTGCTGCCGAGTGAGCAACATGTGGCCGGATGGTATCGGCAACCCCCCCGACAGTGATCCGCCCGCCGGGCTCGACTGGGACATGTGGCTGGGGCCGCGGCCGTACCGCCCGTTTAATGCGGCGATCGCGCCCTACAATTTCCGGTGGCACAAGGAGTACTCGTCGCAACTGGCGAACTGGGGCGTTCACTATTTCGACGCCTTCCGCATGGTCCTCGATGAAGACGTGCCGACCTCGATCTGCGCCATGGGCGGACGCCTTCTTCTGGACGATGCCCGCAGCATCCCGGACACCCTGGAGGCTGTGTACTCGTTCCCGTCGCGCCGCATGGTGCATTTCAGCCAGTATGAAACCAGCAGCAATGCGCTGCTGCGCACGGGCATGGTCGAATTTCGCGGCACCATCGGCACGCTCTACTACCAGGGGGCGAATTTCGAAGTTGTGCCTGAGTTTGGCGGCCAGTTTCAGGATCGTGAGAAACGCATGGAACCCATGCAGGTCAAGGGCGAAGTGAACGACCCAACGGCTCTGCATATCCGTAATTTCCTGGATTGCGTCAAATCGCGCGCGACGCCCAACTGCAGCATCGAGGAAGGGCACAAATCGACGACCCTGGCGCTGCTGGGCAATATCTCGTTTGAGATCGGCGAGCGCATTGAGTGGGATCCCGTCGCGGAACGCGTCACCAATCACGCAAAGGCGAATGAATTGCTACACTACGAATACCGCGAACCGTGGAAACTGGCGTAACGTCCAGTATTTTCCTGATGTCGTTCGCCTCGAACCCGGCATCTGCCGCGGAATGCCGCCGTGACCGCTGCGCGCGGCATTCCGCGTCTACACGCGGCACATAATCCTTGTTCCAAGGTATACTGTGGGTGCGGGGCTGGTGTAATCGCTGTGCCGGCGTGATGGCCGATGCCAGGGGCGTGATGTGGAATCGCTCACGCGCTGTCAACGCAGAGCCCGGAATACGTGCGCATGGTGCGCGGAACAACGATCCTGAGGCAGTTGCGGAAACGGGCCGTAATGGCCAGGGGGTTTTTATGAGAGTGGCCAAGGGTGCAAACAGGGAATTCCGTGCAACCAGGGTGTTTGCGTGCACGGTGATGGGCCTTTTTAGCCTGACCGCGGCGGGACAGAACCTCCTGGTGAACCCGAGCGCGGAGAGGGGCGATCTCAGTGGGTGGACCATTCTGGCTGCTCCGGCCGGCGGGTGGAGAGCTGGAGCCCTGCCTCTTGCCCAGATGAGCAGCGTTCCGGGACGCGATCCGCACAGCCCGGACGGATGCAGCGTGTTTTTCACCGACGGCTCCATTTCCTCGAGCAATCTTAACTGGTGCCGCCGCTGCCAGATCGTCGATTTGATGGCCTCGGGTTATACGGAGGAACAGCTGGATGCGGCGCCCGACATCACTGTGTCCGAGTGGTTCCGGGGCTTTTCCACTCGATTTATCCCAATTTATAGCGACACGGCGTATTTGAACGTGGAACTTCGGGGTGCGGATGGTGAGACCGTCATTGGCGCACCGTATCATTCCGGCGAATTTACGACGAGCGGCATCTGGCAGCAGAAGACCCACACTTTCAGCGGCTATGGGCCGGGTGTGCGCTACATCTACTGGGAGGACGGCGGCAAGGCCGCAGAACAATGGGGTTTCACGGATGGTCCGGTGCTGGACGAGGCATTTCTGACCGTTGATCTTCCCTTTCCAACCGGCCCGGACATTGCCGTGAGCACGGATCTTCTCGATTTTGGAACATTCCCACGCACGGGGTTGTGGTCGGATCCTCAGCTCATCCGCATCGAGAACACGGGTACTGAGGATATGGATGTGAATTTCTGTATCTGTGCCGGCGCCTTCTATGACTTTGCGTTCCAGAATGTGCCCGCAAGCGCGCCGATCCCCCCGGGCGGCCACCTCGACCTGGAGGTAGTATTCAAACCTATCACCATAGGACCCCGTGAAGCGACGGTCCGCATCTTTTCCAATGTCCCGGATGCGCCGACGCTGGAAGTCACGGTTCTGGGTTTTGGCGCTCCGGTCTGCAGCGGGATCACTCGAGTCGATGCTTCGCCTACGGGGGCAGCGATGATGCGCTTTCGAGTGAAGTTCTCTGAAGCGGTTTTTGGAGTGGATGCCACCGATTTCGCGTTGGTGGAAACCGGAATGTCCGGTTCGGCCATCACCGCTGTCGCTGATGTCAGTTTTTTTGATGACGGCCGGCTTGATGAGGATGCCCCCTCCGATGGAAGCGGAGCGGACTGGCTCGTTACCGTCGCCGTTGGCACGGGCCAGGGGACCCTCGGGCTCAATTTGCTTGACGATGATAGCATCCTGTCAGTTCTGGGCGGCTATCCTCTGGGGGGCGAAGGCGCAGGCAACGGAGATTTCGCGGGCGGCGAGATCTACCAGTATCTTGGAGCGGCTCAGGTGTTCTATGTGGACGGCAGCGCTGTTGGTGGCGGTGACGGGTCACCAGTGAAGCCCTTTAAAACGATCGCCGAGGCCGTGGCTAACACTGTTGCAGGGCGGGGCGACTTTGTGTCGGTGCGTCCGGGCACGTACAACGAGCGGATTACTTTAAAGCAAGGCGTGATACTTGAAAGCGTCCGCGGCGCCCATCGCACGCATATTGCGGGTGGCGATGCAGGGCAGCGCGTGGTAACCGGGGCGGATAATACGGCCATCCGTGGATTCACGATCCGCGATGCGGGAGCGGCCGCGGCGGTGTACGTTCCTGCGTCGTGCGAGTGCCGCGTAAGCAACTGCGTCCTGGCCAACAGCTACCGGGGACTGCTCGCCGGCCCGTCCGCCTCGGTGATTTTTGAGAACAATACCGTCTATTTAAACACGATCCAGGGCTTGCACGGTGAGGCCGGCGCGATATTTCCCGTGGTGTACAACAATATCTTCAGCAGCAACAATACGGCCTTCGCCGCCGATTCAGGCAGCGTCGCGGACGCGGGCTACAACTGTTTCGATGCCAATACGGTGAATTTCAGCGGCGTGGCGGCCGCTGCCACGGATTTTACTGCCAACCCGATGTTTGTGGACGCCGCTGCCTGGAATTTCCACTTGAAGGCCGCGTCGCCGTGCAGAAACGGCGGGTCGCCGCTGGCGCGTTACAACGATATGGATGGTACCCGCAATGATCTGGGGGCGGATGGCGGTCCCGGAGGTGTGCGTGACGCGGTCCATCCGATCGCGATACTTGACGCGGCGCCGGTCTCCGGCAACGCCCCGCTGACAGTCAGCTTTAGCGGCGCTTCCTCGAGCGACGAATGGGGGATAGCGCTCTACCAGTGGGATTTCGGAGCTGGGGGAGAGGCCCAGACCGGGGCCGAAATGGAATACACTTACGCCAGCGCGGGCGCCTATACGGCGATACTCACTGTGCGAGACAACAGCGGCCTCTCAAGTCAGGCGACACGGCAGATCCATGTCAACTACCCGGCCAACGAGCCGCCCACGGCTTCTGCGGGCGCGTCGCCCCGGGCGGGTGCGGCGCCTTTCCAGGTGCAGTTCACGGGGACGGGCAGCGACCCGGATGGCGGTCCGGTGTCGTACGCCTGGACTTTTGGCACGGGTGCCACGAGTACTGCGCAGAACCCCGCCTACACCTATCCGGCGGGCAGCCGGGGCAGCTATAAGGCGAACCTCACCGTAACCGACGACGAGGGAGTGGCCACGCAGGATTCCATTTATGTGACAGTTACGCAGGAGACGCCGGACGCGGCCCAGGTGATAAATCCCGCAACGGAAACCGTGGTCACGGTCGATAAAGCGAGCAGTGCGATCAGGGGGGCGCGGGTGACCCTCCCCGCAGGTGCGGTCGCGGAACCGATGGTTGTGGCCCTCGGCCGGGTTCCTGCAAACAGCAGTCCGAAAGCGCCCGCAGGCGCGGTGAGCGAGGTCATGGAGGCCGGGCCGCTGGGCCTGGTTTTCGCGCAGCCGGTCACCCTGCGGATCCCGTTGAACGCCCCGGCGCTCAATCCCGGCCAGCTTGTGGTGGCCGGGTATGATGAAGGCGCCGGTTACTGGAGCACGGAAGGGCTTGGCAATGTGCAGTTCGCTGGCGGGAGCCCGGTAAGTTACGTCACTGCAGAGGCCAGTCATTTCACGTTTTTTGTTGTGCTGCAGCCGCCGTCCGAGGTGGACATCAACCGCGATGGCAGGGTTGATGCCGTGGACGTGCAGCTGGTGATCAACGGCGCGCTCAAGTTGCCGCTTCCACCAGGCCTTAATACCGATGTGAACGGCGATGGGGTCACCAATGCTGTTGACATTCAACGGGTGATTAACGCCGCGCTGAGGCTTTGATTGGCCTCGTCGAGCCGCTCTTCGTAACGCCGTCGCAATGCGGACATTGCGGCGGCGTCTTTCATCGGGCGGCCGATTTTCAGCAGGGCGCATCCGCGCGGGGGGATGAGTATTGCGATGCCGCCGCGGTGGTTTCCGAGGTTTTCTCTGCGCCAGAGGTCGCGCACCGGCTGACGTGTTTCAGTAAGGCCCAGGTCAGCCCAGCTCGCCTCGACTTCGTGCGGCGTGCGGTCATTCGAGAAATTGAACAGTCCCACGGCAGAGGTGCCGTCCCACAATTGGCGGGACCAGACCTGGATGGGGGCGTCCAGCGAGCCCGTGATGCACTGAGCGGGGGCGCCCAGCGGGTCCTGATGGATCGCCATGACTTCGGGATTTCTCAATAACGCCAGGGTAAAGGCGTCAAGCCGGGTCAAATCACATCCCAGGATCATGGGGGAGGGGAGCATGGCCCAGAGCGTCACATGCGTGTGCTGCTCGCGAGGATTCAGGCGAGTCTCGCGCGGCGGCTTTCCCCAGCCTAGCGTGCCGAGCACCAGCATGTCGGCGTCGTTCCAATGGCCCGGGCCTGCGAATCCAGCGACCGCGGCGGTTGTCAGGGCATTATGCAGCATGCTGGCCCAGGTATCGGTGATATCCTCCGTCGTGCGCCACTGATTTCCGCGCACATCAGGCGAAGCGGCCCAGTCCCAGACCTCGCCCATCCCATACTGGCAGAGCGCATAGAGCAGGTCGCGGCCGCAGTCGTCCAGTGCCTGGCGCATGATCCGGTACGGGCGCAGGAAGAGCTCGCGGCCTTCTCCCTGCGCGAGCCCGCTGTAGGAGCACCAGTCGTATTTGAGGAAGTCCATGCCCCAGGTGGCGAACGTGCGGGCGTCTTCGTGTTCGTGCCCGTAACTGCCTTCATATTCAGCGCAGGTTGTTCGGCCCGGAGAGGTGTAGATGCCTGCCTTCAAACCCATTTCGTGGAGCTGCCGCACCAGTCCGGGCATATCGGGGAAGCGGCCGTTTGGGACGATGGTACCCTGCGCGTCCCGGCCACCCGCCCAGCCGTCGTCGATACAGACATAGTGAAACCCGTAATCGGCGAGGCGCGTGTCCAGCAGGGCGGCGGCCGCATCCCTGACTTTCTCTTCGTTCACGGTATCGCCCCAGATGTTCCAGGAGTTCCACCCCATCGGCGGGGTTAAGGCGAGGGAATGCGGTGCGGCCACGAGCAGCATGGAGTAGCGGCACCGGCCGCGGCGATTGGAGGCGCGCAGGCGAATCTCGTGAATGCCGGTTTCGGCCAGGGAGCCGCGCAGGATTCCCGTGGCTGAGTCCAGCGCCAGTTCCGAAGGCAGGCCGTCCGCTTCGAAGCGGATCGGCCGGTCACCGGCACAGGGAATGCGATATAAAAATGGCCTCCCTGGAGTGGCGCCCACAACGCGCGGCGCGTTGAGCTCGGGTTTCCGCGGCTGGAACCCGGCGCACCCGGGCAATTCGATCGGCGAGGCAATGATGCGGGGAAGCTGTGCGGCATCTTCCGTAAGATACAGCCGCGCATCCGCCCAGTTGGCGTGATCAAGATGGATGCCGTCGGCAGTCGGTTCCACGGCCAGCAGCAGGTGTTGTGCTCCATGGAGTTCCACCTCGACAGGCACGGGCGCTTCGGCGCCGCGCACGATCGGACTGGCCCAGCGGCGCGCGCCGTCCACCCATACCTCAAAGACTACCGAGCCGTTTGGTCCGACTTCGTCGTCGATTCCCGCCAGGGCGCAGAAACGTTCGCAGAAACCGAACAATTCGACGTGACATTCGCTGAGTGCGTGCGTGCCCAGCCCGCGGGAGTACTGCCTGCCCTGCATCGACATGGGATTACGCCCGGCCGAGCGGCCCGCACCCGGCTCGCCCCAGTCTTGCTGGACCCGGGCGATGTCGAGCGTGTCAAGCCATACCATCGGTGCTGTTGTCTCTGCTCGCGCCGCGCCTGCGACGCACGCGGCGCCGAACACGAAGAGGAGAAGGCAGCGGAGCAGCAGGCCTCGTGAATACGGTGGAATATGTTCAGGCATGCAGGCCAATGTAAAAGGCCGGGCGGACGAAAGTCCAGCCCGGCCCGGCATGGGTGATTTCACGCAGCACTCAGAATGTCAGAATGAACCACAGGAACACGTAATCGGCATCGTCGTCGTCGGTACCGCCCATGAACGTCGTGCCATTCGAATACAGGTAGTTTCCGTCAAGTCCGTGGTCGGCGTCGGTAAAGAAATGGGAATAGAACAGCATGATCGTGAGATTGTCGCTGTACGCGTAGTTGATCACGTTCATCCATTCCCAACCGATATCGTTGCCGGACTTGGTGGTCCAGAAGCTGAGGGCAGGCGCAATAGGTACGCGGTAGCGGCCGACATTGAAGTACACCGGCCAGTCAAAGGTTTCGTTGGCCCAGTAGCGCCCGAGCTGGGTTTTGACGGATACCTTCTCGAAGGGTTTGAAGTCGACACCGAGCGCGAGTTCACTGAAGTTTGTCATGCAGCCGTTGTCGTTGGCGGCCGGGGCGTAGTTGGGGTCAGCGAACAGGCGGTTGAAGGATGCGCTGGCTTTGGGTTTGTCGAAGGGGTTCAGCCATTCCCAGAAGCTGAGGTCGCGGTTGTCTTCGCCGCCGAAATAGACGCCGAGCCCATAGACTCGAGGCTTCCAGGCGATGTCAAAGGTATACCCGACTTCAAGCTCGCCGGCCCATGTGTCCCATTTCGCGTTGTCGTCGCCATAGGTGTACGGTTTGAAGCGGAAACCGAGGGCGTCGGCCTCCCCGAACTGGTAGGCAAGTTTGAGGTCGTAATCCAGGGCGCCCCAGTTGCCCCATACGCGGCCGCCAACCGTGTGCAGGTTGGTTGGGTCATAATCGTCCACGCCGAACCAGTTTTCCATCCATTCGCCAAACCAGGTCAGGTTGGTGTCGGAAAATGAGCGGGCGTCGCGTACCCAGTACCACCATGCGGCGAAATCGACATTTTCGAGGGCGGTGTAGGCGGCACGGATGCCGTAGAAGTCGATGTCGCCGTCCTGCTCAAACGGGCTGTTCTCGGCGAGCTTGGTTGCGAACGCGTCCACCTCGAACTGGTCGGTGGCATAGGTGACCAAGACGCCGTCCCATGCGATCCGCAAGGTGGGCGTGGCGCGGTCGCTGAGGAGCCAGCCTTCGTCGTAGCGCAGCCGCTGGCGTCCGATGCGCAGGCGCAGGGGCAAGCCGCCGACTTCATTCATTTCGATATACGACTGGAGCAGTTCCACGTCGTCCGACGTAGTGGCGCGGCTGTCCGCACCGGTAATGTAATCGCTGCGGAAATCTTCGCCCCACCACGCGAAGTCGTAGAATTCGATCACGGCGTTCACATTGTTCGTGAAATCGGCTTTGACGCCGAGGGTGGTCACCAACTCCGTGAAGGACCAGTCCGAGCGGGCGTGGTCGTAATCGAACAGACCGGCGACGCCGGCGGCCTGGCCGGTGGCCCGTCCGGGCAGGAGGAACGCCGGTATGCGGGTTTCGAGTGCGGGGCCGCCGCCCAGAACTGCCGCGTTGTTGAAGGAATTCCGGTAATACCGCGCGCGAATGTCGATGCGTCCGTAGACCTGAACATTCTGTAAATCGGCGTACGCAGTGCCCAGCAGGGCGCACGCCACCAGCGTACAAATCAGTAGTCTCATGGTTTCCCCCTCGTGTTGATGTTCTGCCTTCCGCCTCATGCTTCGAGAGCGTGATCTACCCGGTCCCCTCTCAGGCATCCCCCGAGTCATCCCTTTTTTATACACGAGTTCATCCGAAAAGTCACGCATTTCGGAGATCGACAATTCGCCTGGCCTTCCCGGGGCTGCGCTGAAGGGTCTGCGGGCTGATCAATTCGACGCGGGCGCGTATACCGGTGACCGACACAATTTCTCTAACCAATTTCTCACGAAGGAGTTGCATTTCGCGCATGGAGTCGGAGAAGAGCCCCGGACGCACCTCTACGCGCACGGTAACCTCGTCGAGCGCGGCGGGCCGTTCGATGACGATTTCGTAGTGGGGGGCGGTGCCTTCCACGCGCAGCAGCGCTTCTTCGATCTGGGATGGGAATACATTGACACCGCGAATGATGAGCATGTCGTCCGTGCGGCCGACGATCCGGCTCATCCGGACAGAGGTCCGCCCGCAGTCGCAGGGGCATACATCGAGGGCCGCGATATCTCGCGTGCGGTAGCGCAACAGCGGGAAGGCTTCCTTGGTGAGCGCGGTGATCACCAGTTCTCCGTAGCTGCCGTCGGTGAGCGGTTCGAGCGTCTCTGGATCCACGCATTCCACAATAAAGTGGTCTTCCTGGACGTGCATGCCGCAGCGAAGGTGGCATTCGCCACTGACACCGGGCCCGATGACCTCGCTCAACCCGTAATTGTTGTAGGCCTCAATACCGAGCTGCGTCTCGATTTCGAGTCGCATGTCTTCGGTCCACGGTTCGCCGCCGAAGTGCGCGTACTGGAGCGGAAGATCGGAGGGTTTGAGGCCTTGTTCCCGGGCAACTTCCGCGATTTGCAGGGCGTAGCTCGGCGTGGAGATCAAGACTTCGGCGCCGAGATCCTGGATGAGGAGAATCTGGCGCGGTGTGTTTCCGGACGACGCCGGGACGATGGCCGCGCCCACACGCTCGATGCCGTAATGCAGCCCGAAGCCGCCGGTAAACAGTCCGTAGCCGAAGGCAACGTGCACCGTGTGGTGGGGTTTCAGGCCGCCGGCGACCAGGAAGCGTGAGCAGAGGTCGGACCATATTTGCAGGTCTCTGGCGGTGTAGGCCACGAACGTGGGTTTACCGGTCGTGCCGGAGGACCCATGGTAGCGTGCCACCGCGCTTCGCGGTACGGCGAGAAAGCCCAGGGGATACTGCTGGCGCAGGTCCTCTTTCGTTGTGAAAGGCAGCCGCCGGATGTCGTCGAGCGACTTGATGCTGTCTGGGCCGATGCCCAGGCGCGCGAACTCGGCCTTGTAAAAGGGGACATTGGCGACGCGCGCGACGGTTTCCTGAAGGCGCGCAAGCTGCAGAGCCCTGAGATCGCCGCTGGGCATGGTTTCTGCGCCGGGATCCCAAATCCGTTCTGGAATAACGTGTGCCATAAGCTAATCCACGAGAGGGTGCGCAAGAGACATAATCCTGCCGTCCCCCGAGTCCTGTGTTGGTCCCGGCGGCACCCGGAACGGCGTGCCGCGGGCGCATGCGTCCTGTAGAGCGGAGCAGTACCACACCACATGCCGTCCTCCAATGTCAAGAAAACGGTTTAAGGCGAAATCCGTCGTCAGGGCCGGCGGGGCTGCGCGGCACGGAAAGACGCGTGTTTTTAAAGCAATTTGTCGCAGATTGCCGGCAGGGGGGAGTGATGCACCGCACGGCCCTGGGTGACGTGTCCGTAGCCGGTTTCAGTATACTGTTGGGGAGCGGGCATGTTGTCACGAGAAATCAGTGCAGGTGTCACGTAGAGAGTCGGCCCGCGGGAAGGAGAAAAATGCGGTATGTTGTATGGGTAGCGGGGGTTTTGCTGGCAGCCCTGGAAGGCGGGCCTGACGCGGCGACGCATCCGGGCGAGCCGATTTCTGCCATTCCCCTGCAAAGTGTGTCTGTGACGGCGAATACGGGGGAGAAACCTCAGTCCAAACTATGGTGCCACGACGGTCGCTGGTGGGCCGTGCTGCCGGAAAGCAGTGGTACCAGGCTGTGGCGCCTGGACGGTGCGCAGTGGAGCCCGGTGCTGCACCTGTCGGATGCCACAGCGACCCATGCGGACGCGCTCCGCGCGGACGGACTGGTGCATGTGCTCTTGTTTGAAACCGGGCGCTGTGAGCTGATCTCGCTGGCCTGCGACGCCGAGTCTCACACCTATGGACTCTGGCCGGAGCGCACGTCTGGCACCGTGTTGACTCTCAACTCCAGTGTAGAAACGGCGACCATTGATATGGATGCTTCGGGCCGCCTGTGGCTGGCAATGGATGATGAGGCGAAAGTTGTCGTGCGGTGGAGCGACGCGCCTTATTCGGCCTGGAGCGCGCCTCTGGTTCTGGCAACGGGCATGGCCGAAGACGATATTTGCGCGTTGACGGCTTTCCCGAACGGCGGAGTGGGCGTACTCTGGTCCAATCAGCTGACCCGGCGTTACGGTTTCCGTTTTCATCCTGAAGGCGCTGACCCCGCGGACTGGCTCCCGGATGAAGCCCCCAGCGCAGCCTCCGCCCTGCCCGTTGGGGACGGCATGTCGGATGATCACATAAATTTTGCGACGGCTCAGGACGGGACGCTTTATGCGGCCGTGAAAACCAGTTACGACACGCCAGGGTACCCGCTCATCGGCCTGCTGGTACGGCGGCCGTCCGGCGCCTGGGACGATCTGTATAGTGTTGATGATGAAGGAACGCGCCCCATCGTGGTCCTGGACGAGAAGAGCGGCACGCTTTTTGTGGCGTACACGCATGCTGGGAACATTGTCTACAGAGAATCGCCGAGCGAGTCCATTGCATTCGGGCCCCGTCACATGCTGATAGAGAAAAAAGAGGCCCCGCTCAATAATGTGACGAGCACAAAAGAGCGGTTCAGCGGTGAAATTGTGTTCCTCGCTTCGACACCCGCCACGGCTGAAGGGGTGCAGCTACGCTTCCCCTGATGCCTTTGATGCAACAAAAACCGCCCCCGCAAACCCCTGTGTTCGCGGGGGCGGCCGGTGTTTTTTCAGTCAGGGTCCCTTACGTCCCGCGCGAGTACAGGGAGATGTCGTCGACGACGCCCACTCCGGCGGCCTGGAGTTTGGCGACGGCTTCATCGGGATTTTCAAAACGGAAGATGAGGATGGCCTGATCGCCGCGGCCAAAGGTGAACGCATACATGTATTCGATGTTGATGCCCGCCTTTTCGATGATTTCGAGCAGGCCGGCCAGCCCGCCGGGCCGGTCTTGCACTTCGACGGCGACGACTTCGGTGGTGTTGACGACGCAACCGGCGTTTTCAAGCACTTCCTTGGCTTTTTGCCAGTCGCAAACGATCAGGCGGAGGATGCCAAACTGCTCGGTATCGGCAAGCGAGAGAGTCATGATGCTGATGCCGGCATCGGCCAGGGCCTGGCACGGTACCTTGAGGTGAGCCGGCTTGTTTTCGAGGAACAAGGACAATTGCGTGAGCTTCATCGTGTCGGTCTCCTCATGCGCCGGAGTTTCTCCGGCATTCGGTTTCAGCCTCCCCGTTTGTCTATAACCCGTTTAGCTTTGCCCTGGCTGCGCTCAATCGAATGGGGTTCGACCAGGGTGATTTTTGCGCGGACGCCGATGGTGCTTTCGATGGCCTGGCACAAGGTTCGCTGGAGATTTTCCACGGACCCCACCGTATCACCGAACATTTCGGGTGTAACTTCGAACTGCACTTCCATCTGGTCCAGGTCTTTATCGCGCGAGAGGACGATCTGGTAGTGCGGCGACGTGCCTTCCACTTTGAGCAGGGCCGCTTCGATTTGGGAGGGGTACACATTGACGCCGCGAATGATGAACATGTCGTCGCTGCGGCGTCCGATGCGGGCCATGCGGCAGATGGTGCGCCCGCACTCGCAGGTCTGGGGGATCATGCGCGTAATATCGCGTGTGCGGTAGCGCAACAGAGGCATGGCGACTTTGCTGAGGGTCGTCAGCACCAGTTCGCCTTCTTCACCCGGCGCGACGGGCTCGCAGGTCTCCGGGTCGATAATCTCAGGATAGAAGTGGTCCTCAAAGATGTGAAGGCCTTGCTGCATCGCGCATTCGATAGCGACGCCGGGCCCGATAATCTCGGACAGGCCGTAGATGTCGTAGGCCTTGATGCCGCCGATTTCTTCGGCGCGCTGGCGGAGTCCATCACTCCAGGGCTCCGCCCCGAACACGCCGACCCGCAGCGGCAGTTCGCGCAGGTCAATCCCCATTTCAAGCGCCCGTTCCGCCAAGTGGACGAAATAGCTGGGTGTGCAGGAAATGGCGTTGGAGCCGAAGTCTTTCATGATCATGATCTGGCGGTCGGTGTTCCCGCCCGATATGGGGATTACGGTGGCGCCCAGGGCTTCGGCGCCGTAATGTGCGCCCAGGCCGCCTGTAAACAGGCCATACCCGTA
>DAOSJS010000080.1:2688-13313 GCA_035367355.1 Candidatus Hydrogenedentota bacterium | reverse complement strand
CGATTCAAAAACAGACGCCTCCAGGAATTGATCCAGAAGGCGTCTGAGCTGTCCAGCTGTTGTCATGTCATTCCCGTTTCCGCCCGGAAGGGCCCATTGCGATGCGGGAATTCACGCGCCACTATTTTTTCGCGATATCGTCGATGGATTCGATCACGCGCGCGATCACGCCGTATTCGAGGGCCTCCTCGGCGCTCATCCAGAAGTTGCGGTCGCTGTCTTCATAGACTTTTTCGTACGACTGGCCGGTTTCCTGCGCGATCATCTCGTTCAGGCGCTTGCGGATCTTCATGATCTCCTGCGCTTCAATACGGATATCCTTCATCTGGCCGGCCGCCCCTCCGCTGGGCTGATGCAGCAGAAACCGGGTATGCGGGAGGGCGAGCCGGTTCTTTTTCGGCGCGCCAAACAGTATCGGCACCGCTATGCTCGCGACCCATCCCGCGCCAATCGCGATGAGCTCCGATTTCACGAAGCGCATCACATCATGAATGGCCAGGCCTGCGTCCACATGCCCACCGGGCGACGTGATAAACACCCGGATCGGGTCATGACTCTCCCCATCCAAAATCAGAAGCTCCGTAATGACCCGCTCGGCCAGTTCTTCATCCACTGACCCCGATATCAGGATGGTGCGGGTCTTCAAAAGCCGTGCCGCCAACGCCTCTACGGGCTGTTTCTCGCTCGCTTCGTCATTATTCATCATGGATTACGCCTCGCTCCTGTTCGTTGATGCGAAGGCACATTGTGCCATCCGCCCGCAAAACAGTTCAAATACCGGGCGTTTCGGGCGCCGCACAGTCATTCTTCGGGTTTACGGCCAACAGCCCGGAAAAACGTATAACAAAACGCCCCATCGGGGTGGGTTTTAATTGCCAGGATGTCCGCGACTCCTTTTCGAAAGGTCGCGGCATCCAGGAGACCCCGTTCGACCACCTCCGGTTCAATCCCCTGCAACATGCCGACAATGGTATCTTCCACGAACCCGTTCATCATGTGAGGGAGGCTGGGATCGCAATAAATCCGAATGGGCTCGACCCGCACGTCTTCAAAGCCCGCGCGCGCCAGCACGGAGTACAGGCGGCGCCCGATCAGGCTGTCCCCGCCGAGCATGGCCTGGAGCCTCGGCAGGCATGCCCACGCCGCAAGGGCCTCGGGCGTCTCGGGGTAGAAGAAACACGACCCGTGATCACCCTCAATGGAGGTGAGCGTTCCACCGGGTTTCAGCACGCGCAGCAGATTCTCCAATGCCAGGCCGGGACGCTCCAGGTGCTCGAGCACGTAACACGCGAAGGCATGCTCAAACGTCGCGTTCGAGAATGGCAGCGCATAAAGGTCTCCCGCCAGAAACGGCAGGCCGGGATTTTCTTCCGATGCCATCCGTATCGAGGCCGCGGAGATGTCCATGCACACAAAACGCGTCCCCGGGTTGTTCGCTGCGAGAAACCCGGTCTGCGCGCCAACGCCGCACGGAGCTTCCAGAACACGCGCATCCGCGGGATAGCGGACACCGGCGTGGAGCAGATCGCCGAGGGCTCGCGCCGAATTCCGAAGCCGTCCTGCCTCGTAGTCTGAGTATCCGTGCACGTATGGCATCGCCGTTCGCCCAATCCCGGCAGGGGAGCCATCCCCGGGGGCTATGCCTTTCGGGTGGTCCTCCGCGATCCTCCCCCAGCGCTTTTCTCCGGCAGGTTATGCGGTTACTTTTTCCATCCGGCCCGACTTTTTCGACCGGGCCAGCGCATCGAGCACCTGGACCGGGCGCAGCAGGAAATCGTGGGAGATCGGCTCGACTCTCGTCTTGAACATCCCGCAGAAGGTCTTTACACCGGCCAGGTACGGGCTTTTATCCATGGGCAGGCTGGAATGAATCGATTTTTCGCTCCCAGTGGCTGAAATTCCAAACCCGGGCGCACCTTCCTTCACGAGATTCATCGTGACGATTTTGCCGTCACGGTACAGAAGCTGCCCGGTAGATCCGTTGCCGTTCTTCGTGATCAGCGCCGATTTGACGTCGTATCCGAAGGCCATCAGGGTCATCTCGACCTGGTGAATCCCGTAAAAGAACACACCGCCCCACTGGCTCTCAAGGTCGCAGGGTCCGTACGTCGAGCCCGCCACGACCGTGCCGATGCTTTCCATACCCTTCTTGAACTTCTGAAAGCTCGCCTGCATCGGCACCACACTGAAGGAGGTAATCGGTGCGCCCGCTTTCTTTGCGAGCTTCAGAAACGCCACGCCTTCCTTCGGCTCAAAACAAAACGGCTTGTCGACAAAGACCGGGATTCCGCGCTCAGCGAACGGGGTGACCGCAGGCAAATGGTATTTCGGATGCCGGTGATCCACCAGCACCGCGTCCACTTTGCCCAGCATTTGTTTCGGGTTCTTGACGATGTTCGGGATCTGGCCGGCTTCGGCCGTATCCCTGGCGAAAGCGGCGGTTTCCCCCCACAGGTAATCCACGGAAAACCCTTTGATCTTCTTCTCGACGTTGATGATGGTCGCGATCGCCTTCGAGTGTGAGTTTTCAGCCCCGATAATGCCCAGAATCATGGCTTTACTCTCCCCTGTGCGCGCCCGGCGCGGCACCCTCAATCCGGCTCGTCCGCCAGGCCCAGATCCAGGATCCGGTTGGCGTTCCGCCACATGATCTTCTCATACACGGTATCGCTGATATGCCCCGCGTCGCGCGCCGCGGTCAGCCATTCCACATGCTCCATCTTGTTTTTCGGCGAGCAATAGTCCAGCCCCAGCAGCAGCCGGTCCTGAAATTCGTCCAGAAACGCGTACGCATGCTCGGGATCGCGCTGGAGCGCATTGAATCCGCTACCGGCCGATAAATCGCCGTGCACGCCCGGATATTCGCGAAACAGGCGCTTCAGCACGCCTCCTTCGGCCACCGGCCGCGACGGGTACGCGTTTTTGTCCGCCACGGTCGCGTCACCGCTGATCTCCGACCAGAATCCGGGGCTGTGCCCGAAAAACACCAGATCGGGAAACGTCTGCAGGCATTTTTCGAAGCGGGGCAGCCCCAGTTCGTCCATGACGCCGTAGCTGTCCACGTCGGGTGTGATGGTGTGGAACGTTACTGGAAAGCCGATTTTTTCGCAGGCGCCCAGCAGGCACTGCATCGGATGTTCATCCCAGTACATGCGCGCGGTCAGCTCGCCCAGACCTTTGAATCCCAGGTCGCGGCACTCGGCCAGCACCCGGTAGTGGTCCTCGACCGTGATCTTTGCCGGGTCGCGCGGCAGGCGCGGGTCCACATTGACGAAGGGGATGAATTTCCCCGGATACCTGGCGCAGATGCCCAGCACCTCGCCCACGCTCTGCTTCTCGGCCGGGGCTTCCGCCGATGTCAGGGGCAGAATGACCGTCATATCGATGCCCTTCTGCTCCATGACTTCCAGCTGCTGCTCCGCGCTCATGAACGGGGTCCCGGCCAACGGGGAGATCAGACGCGGATCCGCAAAAACATGGCCGTGGATATCGATTTTCACTGTGGATTCTCCGGTGCCGCGCTTTTCTGGCTACGCCTACTCGCCCGACGGATATTCCTGAAGCCGGATGTTTTTGAACGACAAGTCCGTTGTCGGGTCGTGCCCCTGCAGGTGGATCGTCCCCGCCGCGCCGACAAAACCCGCCTTGGCGTTGCTGTCGTCGACAGGCGCACGCATGTCCAGAAAATCGCTCACGGCGTACCCGTTGATCCACACCGCAAAATGGTTTCCGTTGCACAGAATGGTCTTGTAGAACCATTCCCGATCGCTCGAAACCACCTTCCGGGCCGGCTGGATGCCGTACAGGCCGCCGGTGCCAAAGTCCACGGGAGCGTTGCGGTCGTCGCCGCTCCACTCATTTCGCACCTGCGACTCATATCCTTTCCAGAAGACGCCCTTCGGGCCCCGGAAGAACACGCCGCTGTTGAGGTGGTCTCCATTCGAGAAGATGTCGAGCTGCAGCACGAAATTCTGGTAGAGCCCGTCCGTCTCGATCTGGCCGTTGCCATCCTTGATGCGGATCGCACCGTCTTCCACCGTAAACACTGATTTGCGGCCCGGGATGATATTCCATCCGGTCAGATCGGTGCCGTTGAAAATCGGCTGCATCGCGAGCGGGCGCAGCTTGATCGCGCTCGCCTGGACCTGAGCGCCCTGATACGCAATCCCGATATGGCCCACGGCGTTCCGCGGGGCATCGGCCGCGACGTCTTTGCCGTTCACCTGAACACTGACCGAGGTCCCCTGGGCAGTCACGGCCACGTCCTGCCAGCCGTCACCGGAATCGAGCCCCTGGATCGGGATGACCACGCTCCCGTTCTCTGTGAAATGGCCTTCAAGCGGCGCTCGCAGCACCACCGCCGTTGCCGCTTTCGCGTCCACACGGACCTTCATCGTCAGTTCAAAATCACCCCACTGGCCCGTGGTGGCGATCCAGCCGCCGATCCCGCCCGTGCAGGTCAGCGTGCCGTTATCCGCCACCCAGGTCGTATCACCCAGGGGCTGCAGCCCGAAAAGCGTCTCTCCATCGAACAGATTGATCCAGCCTTCCGTATAATCCTGCGCGTACGCCGCGCTGCCCGCCATAACCGGTACAACAACCAATCCCGCCGCCATCGCGGCACACAAAATGCCTTTCATCGATGCTCTCCTCCCAGGTTATCTCCAGATGGCCTCCCGCAACCGGCGCCATCCTTACCGTGTTTAAAGCGAAACCACATCCTACACCTTCCCTGGCGCTCCCGCCAACTTCGCGGTTACGCGGCAGGGGCCGCACCGCCGCGCCCGCCAGGACGCCGGTGGCTCTTCCCCGGCTGGATTTCCTGCACCGCGGCCGGTATTCTTGCCCCAGCGCTCCCTGAACCAGACCCGAAGGAGGCCTGATCCATGCCAAAACATCTCGTGACGTCTGCGTTTCTCGCTATGCTGCTCCTCACCGTTCCGGCTGCATCTCCACGCGCGGCCGAAGTGACGTTCGAGTCGCTGGTGCGCGAGATGACCGATCTCGACGCACTCGCCTCGTTCCCTGACCCGGCGTTTGACTGCGCCCAGGCGTCCAGCTACGACCGCCGGTCCACCGATCCGGCCGTCCTCACCGACGAAAACTGGTTTGCCAACGGCGATCGCGGCCATCACATCCGCAAGGAAACCCGCAACGGCGCCGACGAATGGGTCATGCTCGATGCCGAGGGCCCCGGCGCGATCGTGCGTATCTGGTCGGCCAACGCGCCCGACGCCGGCATCGTACGCATCTACCTCGACAACGCGCCTGAACCCATCATCGAAATGCCGCTGCAGGACATGCTCGACGGGGCGCACGCTCCGTTTCTCGCTCCGATCGCCGGGGTGCGTGCACTGGGCTGGAATTCGCATCTCCCGATCCCCTATGCCCGCCACTGCAAAATCACTGCCAGCCAACCGAATTTTTATTACCAGATCAACTACCGAACCTACACAAAGAACGTCGACGTCGAATCGTTCCGGCCGGAACAGGCCCTGGCTGCGCAGGATCTGCTGGAAAATACCCGCCAGATTCTCGCCAGCCCCGACACCCTCCCCCAGACCGGGCCCCGCGCAATCACCAACTACAACGAGACCATTGCCCCCGGCGCCCGCGTCGAAATGCGCCTCGAAGGCGAGGGCGCCATTCAGACCATCACCTGCCGGCCCACCGCCCGAGACTTGGAACGCGCGCTGCGCCAATGTGTGCTCACCATAACCTTCGACGATCAGAAGACCCCGTCCGTCGAAGCGCCGCTCGGCGACTTCTTTGGCACGGCCCCCGGCATCAATCCGTATAAATCGCTTCCCAGCGGCGTTCATGACGACGGCACCCTGTACAGCCAGTGGGTGATGCCGTATAGAAAGTCGGCCACGCTCCGCCTGACCAATCACGGGGACGCCCCGGTGGAGGTGGACGGCGCCGTTGTCTCCGGACCTCGCCCCTGGACGCCCCGGAGCCTCTATTTCCATACCACCTGGCGCGCGCAATTCGACATCCCAACCCAGCCGCGCCAGGATTGGACCTTCGTCGCCATGAAAGGCAAGGGGCGTTTCGTCGGCGATATGCTCCACGTCACCAACCCCGTCAAGAACTGGTGGGGCGAAGGCGACGAGAAAATCTATGTCGACGGTGAAACGTTTCCAAGCCATTTCGGCACCGGCAGCGAGGACTATTTCGGATACGCGTGGTGCAGCAACGAGCTGTTTGTGCACGCCTACCACAACCAGCCCCGTTGCGACGGCCCCAACAACTACGGACAGACCTGCGTCAGCCGCTTTCACATCCTGGACACCATCCCCTTTACGAAGGATTTCAAATTCGATATGGAGGTCTGGCACTCGGTTAACACCAGGGTCAGCATGGCCGCCACGTCGTACTGGTACGCCCGGCCCGGCGCGAAAGACCTTGCCAAACCCATCGATCCCGCCGATCTCCGCATCGTGACGCCGCCGCCTTTGCCGGAGCCCAAACGGGTCGAAGGCGCCCTTGAAGGCGAAAAACTGGAGATCCTTTCGGTATCCGGCGGAAAACCCTCCATTCAACGCAGCTCCGTCTGGACCTGGAGCGGCGAAGAGCAGCTCTGGTGGGTTGACGGCGCGCCCGGCGACGTTCTCGCCCTCGGATTTGACGCGCCTGAAGACGGCAGCTATAACGTCTACGCCGTGTTCACCAAGGCCATCGACTACGGCGTCATGCAGCTCTCGGTTAATGGCGTGAAAGCAGGCGAGCCGCTGGACTTCTTCAACGACGGGGTCATTGTCTCGGAAGAGGTTCATCTTGGCGCGTTCAACCTCAAGCAAGGGCAAAACACCCTGGCCGTGGAGATCACCGGGGCCAACGAGAAATGCGACCCCAAACGCCACATGTTCGGACTGGATTACCTCCTGCTCCGGCCGGTTCGCGACTCCAACTGAAATTCGCGGCTCGGATACGCTCCCGCGGCCGCCGCCGATACCCATGCGCGCGTCCGTCCGGATTGCAAGGGCGGCCCCCCGTGGCCGCTCAGCCTCACCCCAAAAACTCCACCCCCAAATCGGCTGCCGCCGATTCACCCCCGCCAGCGGGGGACAGGGCACCGTGTTCCATTAGAACTTCGGACCTGCAGGCTAACCTCCGCCAGCAGAGGACACGCGCTTCGCACCTGATAATCTGCTTTTCGGACTCATGGTTTCGCGCAGGCAGGGGGCAAGTTGCGCTGCACCGAAATCTATCGGGTTCGGGTTCTTGTGTCCCCCGCTGGCGGGGGTGGCCACGCGCCCCGCGTGGCCGGGGGTGGACTGATCCAGGACGGGCACACCGGGCTTGTGCTATGCAAGAGAAAAACGCAGGCAAGATGCCTGCGCTACGCGCTGCGAAAACCGAGGTTGACCACGGCAGCCCCAGGTGTTCGCGATCCGGTTGTAGGGGCGGCCTCCTGTGGCCGCCCGTCCGGACAACCCCTGCGGCTGCGTTAAAGAAGGGCAGGCACAGGGGCCTGTGCTGCACAAGAGAAGAACGCAGGCAAGATGCCTGCGCTACGCGCTGCGGAAACCAGGGTGCATTGGGGCAGTCCCCCGCAGGCGGCGATGCGAGGTCTTGTCTGCGCGGGGAGCCGTTGCTACAATCCTCCAGGTGAAGAAAAGCCACGCTGCCTTCTTCCTTGAGGCGGCCGCCAGCGAGCCTGACCGCCGGGAGCCGAAGGCAAACGCCCGTCGCGCCGCGGCGGGAATGAGGGGATTATGGTTTCCTCCAGACACACGCCGGCCGGCAAGGACAAAAACAAGCCCATGCCGGAATCGCACCGCTCGGCATTGCTGCGCGACGCGGCAAAGCGCCGCATTGGCCAGTTGTTGCGTGCCGCGGGCCGCATTTCTCAGGACGAGCTTGACAAGGCCCTCGCCGTTCAGAAAGAACGCGGCGGCGAGATCATCGACATCCTGTTTTCGCTCGGATGCCTTCAACCCAATGATCTGCTCGACTTTCTCCTCACTTTGCCCGGCCTTGGCCCAGCCGATTTCGGCCACCTCGACATCGGGCCCGAATTGATCGGGCTGATCTCCGGCGAGATCGCTCGCGCCTATCAGGTACTTCCCATCGATCGTCATGGCCGTACTGTCGTGTTTGGGTGCGCCACCGTGCCTGACGACGCCGAACGGGCCCGGCTCGAGGAAATCGTGGGCGCCCGCGTGCAACTTCTCCAATGCACGCCGGAGGATGTTGATGCCGCTATCGCGCGCTATTATCCGGAAGAGGCCGCGGACGACGAATTTGCCAGCGCTTCCAGCCGCACCCTGGAGGGACTGGGCGCCCCGTTGCGCCTGTCGCGCGTCGCCCGGCTCGTGCGCCGCCTCACCTCGCTGCCGGCGCTCCCCGAGACGCTTCACCAGGTCCGCGCGGCGGTTGAATCGCTGGACAGCTCCGTGCGATCCGTTGCCGACATCATCTCGCTCGACCCGCCCATCGCGGCCAAGATACTCAGCGTGGCCAATTCGGCCTTCTACGGATTTGCCCAGCCCATCCACGACCTCGTCCACGCCATCTCGCTCATGGGATTGCGCGAAACCTACGGCATCGTGCTCTCCACCACGGTCATCGATCTGGTGAGCAAATGGAAGAACCTCGAGTACCGCTCGTTCTGGCTTGAGTCCATGTGCTGCGCCGCTGCGGCGCGCATCTGCGCCCGTGCCAGCGGCCGCCGCGGGCTGCCCGGCATTTTCGCCGCGGGCCTGCTCCATGACCTCGGCCGCGCCGCCCTGCTGGAAATCGCGCCCGATGCCTGCGCCAAGATCGATCCCGGCCTCACGGGGCATGAGCTGCTTGACGCTGAAGAGCGCCTGATCGGGCTCTCGCACACGGAAGCCGGCTACGAACTTGCCCGCCAATGGGGGCTCCCGCCCGAGATCGCCGCTCCGATCCGGTTTCATCATGATCCCATGCGCGCCACCGAAGCCAGGGAACACGTGGCCATCATCTCCCTCGCCGACGCCATGGTCTATGCGGTCACGGACAATTATGCCGAGAACCTTCATGTCTTTGACGAGCACCAGGAGACTCTCGCGTTTCTCGGCATCGACCCCGAAGTCACCGAAGCCATGCTGGCCGAATATTTGTCCCGCCGGCAGGCCGCCTTCGACGAAACCAGCGAAAACCGCTAAGCCGCCTCCTCAGAGATACGGCCCGCCCGCCCTTCTGTAAGCACGGGCCATCAAATGCCAGGCGCAGCACCAGCGTGGCTCAGGCGGTATAAGCTCATTTGCGGATTCGGCGTGAGGCGGTTAGGCCAGAGACAAGGCAGGCAGCGGCCTTCTCGCGCGGGCGGAGTGCAACCCTTAATGCAGCAGTAGTCTGCCGTCTGCAGACAGACCGGACGGCACGGGCACAGATGGCCGGATGGTGCGACGGCGTCAGGGGGTGCCGATCATGGGGCCGTAATTCGAACCGGTAAATCCTGAGTCGGCCCATTCCTGAAACTCATTTGGCAGATGATAGAGGCCGTCTATGACAAAGGCGTCACGTTTTCCTTCGCCCAGTTTACTACGGGCCCGGAAGTCGAAGTCGAGCAGGCCGTTCTCGTTGGCATCGCGCGTGGCGAGGAAATAGGCGCGCATCACATCCCGATGGTACGTGTCGATACTGCCCCCCGGGCCCGAGTTGTCGGTAATGCCACCGGTCTGCCCCCATGGACCCACGCTGACCAGAGCGTACGCGTCGTACTGCGCAGGAGGAAACGACATGGCATCTAGAGGATCGTTGCCGGGATCGGTCCTCGCGTACATAAACTTGACGAACGCGGCGCCGGCCTGCTTGTTCCATTGTTTCCAGAGCGAAGTGGCATATTGCGCGGCCTGCCGTTTGTTGACGGGCAGGTAGATGTACGGAGCGGGATTTTTGGACGGTGCGGCGCTGCCATTGTACGGCAAGGTCGTGTCGTCTGGGAACAGGAAGCGGCCCGGCCCGGCTGCGATACCCGCCGGCGTATGCTCAAGGCGGTCTACGACGCCATTCTGGTTGGCGTCGTCCGTGGTCGAGAACCGGTCATAGAGGTCCAGGTTGTTGAATTCGCCGATGCGGGCCATGTAGGGCGCGAGGTAATAGAGTTCAGCGCCGGTATCGTCTCTATAGCCTGTAAAATACCCGTAGGCCGGCGGATAGGTCCCGTGCTGCGCTGCATAGACCGACAGCGCGTTGCGGATGCCATTGAAATCGGTTTCAACATCCCGTATCTTGGCCAGTTCAAGCGCCCGCGGCAGGCCCACAGCCAGAAAGCCAGCAAGAATCCCGATGATGGCGATAACGACGAGGAGTTCGATGAGCGTGAAGCCCCAGCCTCTGCCCGTATACATGGGTCGCACCTCCCTGTTACAATGCGTAGTATGCTGCTCAATCTCATGATAACATGGGTCGGGCTAAGCGTCAAATGATATCCTGTCAAATTTGCCGGTTCTCTCGATGTACCAACGGCATAGCGAAACTACGAAAATTGTGAACTCTATGATGACCGCAGATATGGCAACCCTTAATACCGAGCAACGGAGAGCTGTCACACACCCTGGAGGGCCCGCGCTTGTGCTTGCGGGCGCGGGCGCCGGCAAGACCCGGGTCATTATCGAACGGCTGGCCTGGCTCGGGGATGAACGCGGCGT
>DAOSJS010000080.1:0-2678 GCA_035367355.1 Candidatus Hydrogenedentota bacterium | reverse complement strand
CCCGCGGCATTTGCTGGCCATGACCTTCACGAACCGCGCCGCGGGAGAGATGCGCACCCGGCTGGCCGAGCGGCTCGGGATGCGCCAGGTTGGCGCGTGGCTGGGCACCTTCCATTCGTTTGGCCTGTACGTCCTGCGGCGGGACATCGAGAAGCTCGGGCGTCCACGGCACTTCACCGTGGTGGACGACGGTGATCAGCTCACCCTGATGAAGCGGCTCATCAAAGAGCTGCCGGCCCGGTATTCCCGTGTGTCGCCGCGGGAGGCGCTCCAGTGGATCAGCGTGCGAAAGCAGGGCCTCGATTCCCTGAACCCGGACGCGGGGGCATCGCATGAGGAAGAGACCTGCCAGGCCCTGTGGAAGCGGTATCATGAGGCCCTCGTCAAAAGCAACGCGGTCGACTTCGATGATCTGCTTGTATTGACCGCGCGCCTGTTCCAAAGCCACGACGACGTGCGCGCCCGGTACGGGAAGCGCTTTACCTGGGTCCATATCGACGAATACCAGGACACGAACCGGGCCCAGTACGTGATCGCGCGGGAACTGGTGCGCGACCACGGTAACCTGTTCGTCGTCGGCGATGAGGATCAGAGCATTTACGCGTGGCGCGGGGCGACCATCCGGAACATCCTGGATTTCGAAACCGATTTCCCCGGCGCCCGGCTGTATCGTCTCGAAGAAAACTACCGCAGCACCCGCACCATTCTGAGCGTCGCCAACGCCGTGGTATCTCACAACACCCAGCGTCTCGGCAAGACCCTGCGGACCCGTCGCGACGATACCAGCCCCGTGCGCTTGTACGAGGCGGAAGACGCCGACGATGAGGCGCGGTTTGTGGCCGAAGACATCGCCACGGGGGGCTTGTCCCCGCGGGACACGGCGGTGCTCTTTCGCACGCACGGCCAGTCGCGGCTGATCGAGGAAGCCCTGCGGCGCCAGGGACTGGCCTACGTGGTGATCGGCGGGGTCTCGTTCTTCGGGCGCAAAGAGGTCAAAGATCTCCTGGCCTACCTTCGTCTGGCGGTCAATCCCGACGATGATCAGGCCGTGCGGCGGGTATTGAATGTCCCCAACCGGGGGATCGGCGAGCACTCCATGGAGATCATCGAGACCTACGCCACGGAGCGTGATTGCCGCCTTTTCACCGTGTTGCGCGAGATCGAATATGATCAGAGCCTTCCCTTGCGCGCGCGGGAAGGTGCAGCCCGCTTCGTGCACGTCGTCGACCAGCTGGCCGAGAAAGCCACAAGCACCCCCCTGGCGGGCCTGATCGGGACCCTGCTGGACGACATCGGCTACCGGGACTACGTGCGGCGTTCCGACGAGCGGGATTTTCGCACCGGCCTCGAGGTCGTGGAGGAATTTGTCTCGGCCTGTGTCCGGTTTGATGTAGAACAGCGCGGCACGGTGCACACGTTTCTCGAAGAGCTGGCCCTGGCGAGCGAATCGGATCAGCTCGACCCCAACGCACCGGCTGTGAAGCTCCTGACCTGCCACAGCGCGAAAGGCCTTGAGTTCGATAACGTGTACCTGGTAGGTTTGGAGGAGGGTTTTTTGCCGCACGCCAGCGCGCTGGACTCCGAGTCTGAGGTAGAGGAAGAACGCCGGCTGTGCTACGTCGCAATGACTCGCGCCCGGAACCGGCTCACGCTGTCGCTGTCGCGCTCGCGGATCGTGTTTGGGTCGCGGGACTGGCGCGAGGCATCGCGGTTTCTGGGCGAGGTTCCGGCGGCGCTGCTCGAACGGCTGGTGCCGGCAAGCTCGAAGGCGCAGCAGGGGAAATCGGCTCCCCCGGCCGCGCCAGCAGCCGCCCCGGAGCGGCTCACGCTGGGCACGCATGTGCGGCACGCCCAATTCGGCCCGGGCATAATCATGTACACTAAGGGGACGGGCTCCAAAATGCGTGCCCGGATACGGTTTCACACCGGGCGCACCCGCGAGTTCATGGTCAGTGTTGCGCCGCTGGAGATTCTCGAAAGGAAAAAACCGTGAACCTGGACGACCTGCGAAAACGGATCGACGCGCTGGATTCGGAAATCCTCCGCTGCCTCAACGAGCGGGCCCGGTGTGCGATGGAAATCGGCGACATCAAACGGGCCAGTAACGCCGTATTTTATGTACCCGAGCGCGAGCGCGCCGTCTATGACAAGCTCGTGCGTGAAAACCAGGGACCGCTTACCGAGGCCGGGATTAAAGCCATTTACCGCGAGGTCATCAGCGCCGTCCGCGCTCTGGAGAAGCCCGTGGACGTGGCTTTCCTGGGCCCGCGCGACACCTTCAGCCATAAGGCGGCGCTGCTGGTCTTCGGCATGCACGCCTCCTACCACCCCGTCGCCGCAGTCGATGACATCTTCACGGAAGTTGAGCGGTTCCGGGTCGATTACGGGGTAGTGCCGGTCGAGACGTCGATGGGCGGCGGCGTCAGCGATACGCTCGACCGGTTTTTGACCTCGGATGTCAAGATCGTGAACGAAATCATGCTGCGCATCGTTCAGAATCTGCTGTCGAACTCGAGTCTGGACGAGATTACGAAGGTCTATTCGAAATCGCAGCCGTTCATCCAGTGCCGCAACTGGCTCAAGGCAAATCTGCCCAACGCCGAGCTGGTCGAGACCTCGAGCACGGCCGAAGCCGCCCGGATCGCCGCCGATGAGCCCGGCGCCGCCGCCATTGCCAG
>DAOSJS010000079.1:0-13408 GCA_035367355.1 Candidatus Hydrogenedentota bacterium | reverse complement strand
TGTTCTGCAAGACCTGCGGCAACAACCTGCGCGACCAGCGCACGCGCCGGATGAAGGGCGAAGGCGCTCGCGAGTATCTGGATACCCCCGCGCAGACCAGCCGGCGGGTTCTGGTGGGTCTCCTCACCGTGTTTGCTTTGCTGCTGCTGGTTTGGGCTGCGATGCCCGGCAATGTGCAGCGTTTACAGGAACGGCTCACCCGAAGCATGGCGGAAGGCATGTACGCGGAAGGCGTGGATGCCAGCATCTTGTGGAAAGGCCCTATCTCGAGTGTTCTGAACGGACTGGCCGGCGAGTTGCGTCAAAAACCGGTAACCAGTGAGGACATCCGCCGGGCTGAGGGGGCGCCTGCTTCGAACGCCTATGCGGGCCGGTATTTTCTGCGGAGAGGCACGCGGCCCGAAGACCTTGTCGTTGGGTCGGCTGTGGTCTCCGAGACAGACGGCCGGCTGCTGTTTGTGGCGATGCTGGGCGATGTGGAAATTCGCGGCATCGGCGATCTGAAATCGAGCCGCTATCCCAGCTCGCGGTTCACGGGCATCTTCGTGGACGGCCGGTACATCAGCGCGCATGGTTTTGCCAGGCCGCTTGATACCGGCGGATTTCTCTGTGTGGGCCAGCAGGACAACAGCGACCGCACCCACGAAATCATGGCGTACCGCATCCCCTGACGGATCCGCTGCAGAAAGTTGCCGCGGGCGCCATTCCCTCGTATCATTACCGTTCCGGCAACGATAAGCGAATGCTCTTCACCCACACGCTAGAAAGATCTTCGAATGGCTGAGGAAAGACAGGGTTTTCTGGGGCGGCTGCGCGAACGCCTCGGCAAGGCACGCACTTCCGTTATCAATGGTGTCAAACGGGTATTTGCTGCCCATGGCGCCTTGGGCGATTCTTTTTTCGACGAGCTCGAAGGGGTCTTGATCGAAGCCGATTTCGGCGTGGACACCGCCCTGGGCATCGTCGAAACGATGCGCCAAGAGGCGTGCAGCCGCCGGGTTGAGCGTGCTGAAGACCTGCTTGACATTCTCAAAGAAGATCTCGTGACGCTGCTTTCCGCCGGCGATCACAGCCTGTCGTGGGACGGCGCGGACGGGCCGCATGTCACACTCATCGCAGGAGTGAACGGTTCAGGCAAGACCACGACGGCGGGAAAACTGGCCTCGCATCTGAAGGGCCAGGGGAAGACCGTCATGCTGGGCGCGGCCGATACGTTTCGCGCCGCAGCCGTGGAGCAACTGACGATCTGGAGCGAGCGCGCCGGCGTGCCCATCGTGAAACACCAGGACGGGGCCGACCCGGCGGCGGTGGCGTTTGACGCCGCAGACGCGGCTCAGGCCCGCCGTATCGATTGCCTGCTGCTCGACACCGCCGGCCGCCTGCATACTAAGGTCAATCTCATGGAGGAATTGAAAAAGATCCAGCGCGTGGTCGGCAAGCGTATTCCCGGAGCGCCGCACGAGGTGTTGCTGGTTCTGGATGCCACTACCGGGCAAAACGGTCTTCAACAGGCCCGCATCTTTACGGAGGCATTGCAGGTCACCGGGCTGGTACTGACCAAGCTCGACGGCACCGCCAAAGGGGGTATCGTGGTCTCCATCCAGAAAGAGCTGGGCGTTCCCATCAAGTTGATTGGCGTGGGCGAAGGCGTTGACGACCTGCAACCCTTCAACGCGCGCGAATTTGTCGAAGCCCTGTTTTCCTGATGCCTTTCCGCGCGGCCAAACACGCCGGTCTTTTCACCCGTGCCGGCGGATCCGGATGCTGTCTCAGTCGTAGAGGCGGCGCAGATCGCGCAGGCGGATGCGCACGAGATCCCGAAGCATCCGCGCGGAGTCGCTGACCGCGTGCACGCTTGATGCGGGGGAGTTCAACCAGACCACTCCCACCTGGTCGATGCGGAACCCGTGTTTTCGCGCGATAAACAGCACCTCGGCGTCAAAGCCGAAGCCTTTGATGGTCATGCGGGGAAAGATGTCGGCGGCAGCCGCGCGGCTGAATCCCTTGAACCCGCATTGGGTGTCGGGAAACCCTTTGACGGCCAGGAGCTGGACAAAGACATTGAAAACACGGCCCATGGTCTGCCGGTGCCAGGCCTGCCGCACCTGAACGTCGGCGTCCGGCAAGGTGCGCGACCCAATCACGACGTCCGCTCCGTCACTGAAACGGGCCCGCAGTTTTTCGATTTCCTCTACCGGAGTCGAGCCGTCCGCGTCCGAGAAGAACCGGTACTCGCCCCGGGCCGCGAGCATGCCTGCCCGGACCGCGTGGCCTTTGCCCTGATTGGGCGTGTAGTCGATCACACGCACGCCGGGAAAGGAGCGGCGCACAAATCCCGCGGTGCCGTCGGAGCTTCCGTCATCAACCACGATCATCTCCCAGTCGTAGTTCTGCCGGGAAAAATAGTCGTGGGCTTTGACGAGCGTATCGCCGATCCGGCGGCTTTCGTTATAGGCCGGTATGATGAACGAAAGATGCACGAGTCCTTCCCGCGGGACGAACCGCTGCGCGCTTCGTCCGGTTCGAGGTCACGCCAGGGCACGGCACAAGCATAGCATGAGGCGGATGCGAGATGCTTCTCTCACCGGTATCCGCCTGCAGGCGGAGGTTCCGTGCTGTGTCAATCCTGTGCCGGCAGAAACCAGATGTTGCGGTAGCGGACGCGGTTGCCGTGGTCCTGGAGCATGAGGACGCCCTCCGGGGCTTCCTGGTCGCTCACGCCGCCGGCCGTGCATTCGGGAAGTTCGATGCCATCGTGGATGACATTGCCGTTGTGGACGACTGTAATGCGCGCGTTCTGTACCTTCTGGCCCGCCTCGTCGAATTTGGGCGCGGTAAAGGTGATGTCATAGGTCTGCCACTCGCCCGGCGGGAGCGATGCCTCCATCTGAGGCGTGGCGATCTTGTAGATGCCGCCGCACAGGTTATCAGCCGGTGCGTCGCCGAAGCTGTCCAGTACCTGAACTTCATAACGGCCCTGGACATAAACGCCGCTGTTGGCTCGGGCCTGATCCCGGGCTTCGGCCATAAGCGGGCACAGGAATTCGACGTGGAGCTGTCCGGAGCCGTGCGTCTGTTTCGTGACGAGGTTGCTGGCACTGACCTCCATGGCGCCGTCGTCTGTGACACGCCAGAGCATCGGGCTGCGCTCCCAGTTTGCTTCGGCATTTGTGCCGTCGAAGAACACCACCGCGCCTTCAGGGGGTGTGGCGCCGAGCGTTGGCGGGGTAATGCGGATTCTGTTCATTTTGAAAGGGATGGTCGTGCCATTCGCGGTAAATGAACCACTCAGGGCTTCGTTTTCAGCCGTGGCGGTCACGGTGTACGGGATTTCATCAACGCTGACCTGACCGCTGAATTCAGCCGCAGCGGCCTTCTCATCGGCCCGCTGGCCCTCGAGGCCCAGTTTGAGATCGGCCACAAAGAGATTAACGCGGTAATTGACCTTGCTGGTGGCGATGATCTGGGCGGTCAGCGTGCGATTTTCCCAGCCGCCGCCTTCAAACCGGCCTTTCCAGTTGCCTTGGATCGGATTGTCATTCGCCAGAGCTGGAAACGCCGCCGTTGCGGCGAGAATGCACAGAGCAGGCAGTCGCATGGAGTCTTTCCTTCCCGGTTTGGCCGCGCCGCCCTTCAGCGGCGGAACAGGCACGTCCACAGGCTGGAGCAAGGATTTACCCGTTGTGTGGAGCAAGCCGAAGCTGCAAAAACGGGGGTATTTTTGATCCTGGGCGGGGGTTGAGTCAACCCGGGGCGCCCAGGCGCTTGCCTGGCGCCCCCGGGCCGGAAAGAAAACCGTCGGCGATGTTACGGATTAATGGTGCGAGAAGCAGCGCTCCATCGAAAAAACCATGGTCGCCTGCACTTCGTTGCAGGCCTGGATGGCGTCGTAATCGTTGACGCTGCCGCCGGGCTGCACGAGGGCCGTCACGCCGTTCTTCGTAGCCGCATCAACGGCATCGCGGAACGGGAAGAATCCGTCGGAGGACATCACCGCGCCCTCCAGGCGCTCTGCGCCTTTGTACTTGTTGCGGACCTTGATAATGGCCTGCTCGACCGCACCGACCCGGTCCTGTTCGCCGGTGCCGACGGCGAGGGTCTGGCCGTTCCGGGCGATCACGCAGCCGTTGGACCGCACGTGGATATTAACGTACCAGGCAAAGAGCAGGTCGTCGAGTTCGCGCTCGGTGGGCCTGCGGGCGACGTCGATCCGGCCTTTTTTCGCATGGTCGCAATAAGCGGGAACCAGGTCTTGAGGCCCTTTGACGCGCGAGAGGTACGGCACCGCCAGGACGACGCTGCCATCATCAAATACCTTCATCTCGAGCACGCCGGTGTGGTCGCCGACGAATTTGGGGAGCTTCGAAAAGTCGGGGAGCTTTATGATGCGGATTTCCTTGTTGCGTTTGAACCGGTCGAAATTCAGGAAGGTTTCGATCGCATCGTGGGTGAAAGCGGGGGCGGCCACACCTTCCACGATGGTCTGCATGATCTCCTCGGCGGTATCCGCATCCACTTCAGCATTGAAGGCAACGACGCTGCCGAAGGCCGCCTGGGCGTCGGCGTCGCGCGCCCGCTGGTAGACTTCCGCCAGGGGCATGTCGCCCACCTGGATGGCTGCGCCCGACGGATTGCAGTGTTTCATAACGGCGCAGGCGGGGCGCTTCATGTATTTGAGGATGCCGACCGCGTGGTGCATGTCTTCGATATTGGTTTGAGACAGCCCGCTTTTTCCGGTCTTGAGGATCTCGTACGCGCCGAGTACGAGGCCTTCGCCGCCGGCGGGCCGGTAAAATGCGGCGGGCTGGTGGGGATTAGTGCCGTAGCGGAGATCTTCCACCTTGGTATAGGCCCGCCCCAGCAGTTCGATCACCTCCGGGAAATTGCCTTCCGTGCGCGTACGGTACATTTGCTTGAGATCTTTTTCCGCCATGGGTCGCTCTCCTGCTTCGGAAACCTCTAAAAACAGCAGCGCCCGGGCCACTGTCTTCAGTGCCCAGGCGAACGGCAAGCCTACCGCGCGCGCCGCTTCCCCGTGGTCATTTCCACGCCCAGTCGCCAGTTACGGCCGCACTTGTTCATTTCTACTCCCCAGCGCTTCGCGCCGCAAGAGCGCCGGCTCCGCACCCAGTGCCAGCGGCGTCAATCTGCCACAGCCGCCGCGGGGAAGTCAATCGGTGCAGCCCGTCAGGGCGCGGTCACGGGATTGGGGCGGGCAGTGACGTTGCCGGGAAGCTCGACCTGGTACCTGGTGCCCGGTTCGGCTTCGCCGCGCGGGAAATCGGTGCTGACGATCTGCGCACCGCTGGCCAGTGCGGTTTCACGGCGGGCGGTATCGTTTGCGCGGCCTTCCCGCAGATCGGCATCGGCCCGCGTCCGGACAATGAAACCCTGCCGGACATAGTGCGCGAGCTCTGGCAGCTCGGGTTCGTTTATCACAAAAACGGCGTCCCAGGGTTTGTCTCCCTCGCCTTCGACGAACATGGGGCGGCCCTGGCAAGACGGGGCATCCCGGGCGTAATCCTCAGCCAGAGGGCCGCGGACATGCAATACGAACATGCATCGGCCCCGCGCCTGCCCCAGCGTGGGCCACTTGCCGGCGCGCACCGCCTCCGCCAGCGTGGGATATTCGCCGCGGACGTCGTCGGGGGTGATCAGCTCTTCCGGGGAGAATACCGAAAGCAGTTGCGCGTCGAGGGCGACCAAGTCCGCTGCTTCGAACGGGAAGGTCTGGGTGTTCGCGAAGGGGACATCCTCTTTCTTCAGCTCAATGAGGGTGATGATGGGCACGTGGCGGGGATGGGCTTTCGACCAGGTCCGAATCGCACGCAGGGCGCCTTCAAAATCCCCGCAGGTGGAGGCCGCGTCGAAATCCTGAACGTGAAAAACCTCGTAGCCTCGAAGGGTATGGTGGATATCCAGCTCAAAGCTTCGAATGCCGCGGTTGAGCTGCAGACCGAGCGGCGCGTGATCGTATTCCCAGGTGGCTGCGTCGGGATAGACCGCCTTGACCTGTGCGTGCAGGGCGGCGGGCGGCATGGCGTGATAGCTGTTGTGCGTTGCGATGACCTGGATTTGGTTCATGCGCAGCGTGTCATCGAGATGCTCGGCCAGCGGCACTTCGAGGGCAGATTCGGGTTGCTGCGGCATTTCGTCGTGCGGCGCCGGCGCGGGCGCGGGTTCGTTCCGCCCGCATCCCGTCCACGAGACGAGAAGAAACACGGCCAGGGCGCCGCGAAGCAAGAGGCCGGCATGCATCCTGCGCGAGGTGGTTTGGCTTGGCATGTGGCGTACTCCTTCAGACGCGAGAGCCCCACAGGCCTGGCGCGACGGAGCGCCCGGGAAACCGGCTCCCGCTTCAGCGCGACTTTTTACGGAAAATGCGGACGAAGCAGAAGACATTTATCGCGGTGATGACGGACCAGACGAGGAGCATGTAAGCCCAGGAACCGGCGGTCATGGCAGGGTCTCCCCGGGTTCAACTACTCTTTCTTCCTCAAAAAATTTGGGGTGGGTTCGCCACGCATACCCAACGCCCCACGCGAGCGCGAGCCAGCCCGCCACGATGATCGCCCGGGCCAGCCACAGGTACGGCACGTGTTCCGGCTGGACGTCCTTCATCATGAGTTTGGGCCACATCCCGCCATAAATCCACCAGCCCAGCAGGGCAATCGCGAACGCCGGCGTGGCGAATTTCATGATGTAGAAAAAGAGCCGGGGCACCTGCAGATCCGCGCCCTTGTGCATCTCTTCCCACCCTTTTTTCACACCAAAAATCCAGGCAAAGACCACGGATTCAATCGCGGCAAAGAGCACGAGGAAAAAGGTGCCGGCCCAGAAATCCAGCTCATCCATCACGCCCTGGTTCATAAACAACACAACCGGTTGCATCAGCAAGAACATGCCGATACTGATGGCAACAACTGCCTTGCGTTTATTCATCCGCAGCTCTTCCTTGAGAAAGGATAACAGCGGCGTGAACATGGCCATGCTCGAGGTCAGCCCCGCCAGAAAGAGCAAAATGAACCAGAGCGTGCCGAACAGCCGCCCGGCTGGAAGTTGCTGGAAAATCACCGGCAGTGAATGGAAGGCGATGTGAAAGGTGCCGCCCTTCACTATCGCGTCGGTCTCCGCGGGCCCGAAAAAGATCAGCGCGGCGGGCACGGCGATGGTGCCGCCAAGGATAACCTCAACGAATTCGTTGGTGCTGCACGTGGCCAGGGCGTTCAGGGTGACGTCTTCGTTCTTCCCAACATAGCTCGCGTAGGTGTGGACCATGCCGAGCCCCAGGCTCAACGAGAAAAAGACCTGCCCGGCGGCGTCGATCCACATCGACGGGTTCCTGAGCGTGCTCCAGTCGATCACCCAGATGCGTGCCAGGCCATCGCCGACCGTGCGGCCTTCGATCGGAGACAAGGTGAGGACGCGAATGGCCAGAATGACGCCGACCGCAAACAGGGTGGGCATGGCGAACTTCGAGACCACCTCGATGCCTTTTTCAATGCCCCGTGCGAAGACGGCAATGTTGATGCCGAGCGTGATCATGAAGAAAAAATACGATTTCGGGGCGAACGACAGGAAACCCTTGTTGAGCCCGAGATAGCCCGTAAACACACCGGCCATTTGGTCGTGGCTGGTGCGGCCCCAATACGAGCCGGTGATGGTCTCAAACGCGTAGCCGAGCGACCAGGATTCGATGTAAATGTAGTAAATGCCAATCAGTGCGGGGAGAAGCACGCCGAAGATGCCCAGATATTTGGATGCGGGATGTTTCCAGAGCCGGTGAAACATGCCGGGCGTGCTGCCATGGCCGTAGCGTCCTCCGTGGCGGCCGATGGTCCATTCGATCCACATCAGCGGGACGCCCAGCAACAGAAGTGAAAGGAAATAGGGCACCATGAATGCGCCGCCGTATGGTGCGGCCTTGCCCGGAAAGCGCAGAAAATTACCCAGCCCCACCGCGTTCCCTGCCATGGCCATGATCAAGCCGAACCGGCTGGCCCAGCGGTCATCGCGTGGCGAATCAAGCATGTGATTCTCCCCCAAAGTCGCTGTGGTCGTGCGTTTCGGGTGATTATATCGAGGGTTCTGCATGCCTTCAAGGCGAGTGCGCGAAGACGCTGGAACCATCGGACTTTTTGGGCTAGAGTGGTGTCTCATGCACGCGGTGTGGCGCGGGGCGCGGGGCCTTTCCGTGCGATAAACACCGTGCAGGGAGTCCGAGGATGAAGCCAACACAGTCGCGAAGAGACTTTTTCAGGATTGCCGGAGCCGCGGGAATGGCACTGGCATCGTCGGCATGGCAAGGAGGACCCGCAATGGCCGTGGAGAAACGCAATTTTCAGATTTCGCTGGCAGGATGGTCGCTGCACCGGTCGATCGGTGAGGGTGAAGGCAAGATTCCCATGCTGGACATGCCGAAGCTCGCCCGCCAGGAGTTCGGTATCGGCGCGATTGAACTGGTCAACCAGATGCTGCCGGCCAGCGATGCCGCCTATCTCGACAAACTCGCCAGGAACGCGGCCGACAATGACGTCAAAATTCTGTTGACCATGGTCGACGGCGAGGGTGCGATCGGCGATCTGGATGCGGACAAACGGGCGGACGCCGTGGTTCGCCACCAGAAATGGATCGATGTTACCGAATACCTGGGAGGACACACGATCCGCATGAACTGGGTCGGCGCAGCAAATGATGTCGCATCGCGCCCCGCCGAGCTGAAGGCCTTCATCGATCGCTGCGTGCCGGAATTTCGAAAGCTGTGCGACTACGGCGACTCGAAAAACATCAACGTCGTGATCGAGAACCACGGCGGAGCCTCGTCAGAACCCGGGGCGCTCATTCAGCTCATGGTGGCCGTGGATCATCCGCGTTTCGGCACGTTGCCTGATTTCGGCAATTTCCCCGACCACGTGGACAAGTATCTCGCCACGGATTTAATGATGAACTTCGCGAAGGCCGTCAGCGCCAAGTGTCACGATTTTGACGACGAAACCGGCCTGGAGACCACCATGGATTACGAACGGCTCATTGCGATCGTGGTGGACCAGCACGGATACCACGGCCACATCGGCATCGAGTTCGAAGGGGGCCGCCTCAGCGAGTTCGAGGGCATCAAGGCCTGCAAAAAACTCCTGGAAACGCTTCAGGGATAAGCCGGATGGCGCATATCGGGCAGGCGGATGAGACGTCCAGGAAACGGCTGGCCGCGTTGCGGCACTTTCTGCTCGATCTGGACGGCACCCTTTATCTGGGATCGAACCCCATCGATGGCGCGGCCGCGTTTGTGCGCTACCTCGTGGAATCGGGCCGTAAACGCCTCTTTTTCACCAATAACTGTTCCGTGGACGCCGCGTACTACGAAGAAAAGCTCGCGAGGATGGGCATACCGGCGGCGCGCGACGACATCCTCACATCAGGCGAGGCGACCGTGCGCTATCTCGCGACCGGGACTCCATACCGCCGCGTGTTTGTGCTGGGGACGCCCTCATTTGAAGCAGAGCTCCGCGCGGGCGGCCTCACCCTGGTCGACGACGATGCGGAGGCGGTTGTGCTGGCGTTTGACCGGACGCTGACCTATGCGAAACTGGAGACAGCGTGCGGACTGCTCCGCGATGGCGTCCCGTACTTCGCGACGAATCCGGACAAGGTTTGTCCCACCGCAACCGGATACATCCCCGACTGCGGTTCGATGGCCGCCTTGCTGTTCGAGAGCACGGGCCGGTGGCCCAAATACATCGGCAAACCCAATCCCGAGATGGTGGCCATGGGCCTGCAGAAGCTCGGGGGCCAGGCGCAGGATAAAGCCATAACCGCCATGGTAGGCGACCGGCTCTACACCGACATCCAGATGGCCCGTCAGTCCGGCATTGCCGCGATCCTCGTGTTGAGCGGCGAGACGCGCGAATCGGATCTCGCGAACGCGGAGCAGACGCCCGACTACGTGTTTGCGTCCGTGAAGGCCCTGCATGCGGCGCTGCGTGACGCGGACCGCGCGATGGCCTGACTCTCAGCGTCAGCGTGCTGATGCGGTTTAGAACAGCTCGGGGACTTTCATCATGTCCGATTTTTCAGGTTTTTCCTGCACGGACCGGGAGACGATGAAATCGCCGGTGTCCATCTCCTTGTAGCTCATGCCGGGGCCGACCATCGGGAACACCTTGGCGTAGGGGTCGATCATGACCTCCAGAAATGCCGGGCCGTCGTGCGTGACGAATTGTTTCAGCACGCGCTTGATGTCGGCTCGTTTGTCGAGCCGTTTGGCAAAGGTAAGGCCGTCGGCCTCGGCGGCTTTCACAAAATCCTTGCGATGCAGGGATTTGTCGCTGCCCGAGTAACGCTGTCCGAAATACATCGACTGCCACTGGCGCACCATGCCGTCGCCGAGATTGTTCAGCACCAGGACCTTGACCGGTACGTTGTAGGTGGTGAGGGTCTCGAGTTCCCCGAAATTCATGCGGATGCTGCCGTCGCCGTCGATGTCGATGACGGTGCGGTCGGGACAGGCCAATTGCGCACCGACCGCCGCCGGCAGCCCGAATCCCATGGTGCCCATGCTGCCCGAGGTGATGAACGAACGCGGATGGCGCATGCGGCAATACTGGGCCGCCCACATCTGGTGCTGTCCCACACCCGTGCATACGATGGCCTCTCCGCCGGTGAGTTCATTGAGTTCCTCGATGATCTCGTAAGGCTGAATCAGGTCGCTGTCGCGGTCATAGTTGAGCCGGTGGGTGGCCTTCAGTTCTCCGACATGTTTGACCCATTTGGAAAAGTCTTTCGTGAAATCCTTGCCATAGGCCAGCAGATCCAGCAGGGCCTGCCGCGCACAGCCGACATGCGCCCAGTCGACCGGCCGGACTTTTCCAATCTCCGCCGCGTCAATGTCAATATGCGCGAAATACCTGGCATTCGGGGCGAAATCGTCGATTTTTCCCGCGACGCGGTCGTCGAAGCGCGCCCCAATCGCGATCACGAAGTCGCAGTCCTCCACCGCGTAGTTGGCATAGGCCGTGCCGTGCATGCCCAGCATGTGGAGGCAGAGCTTGTCCGCGATATCCATGCTGCCGATTCCCATGAGCGTGGTCACCACGGGGATGTTGAACCGTTTTGCGAATTTCCGCAGTTCCTGGGCGGCACCGGCATAGATCACTCCGCCGCCGGCATAGATGAGGGGACGTTTGCTCTTTTCAAGCATTTTGAAGAACGCGGTGGCTTCCGGCTTCGAAATGCGCGACGCGCCCAGGGCGGTCATGCGTTCCTCGTAGCCCCGGAACGACAGATACCCCTCGCCCCGGAACGGGCGAATGGCGTTCTGCACATCCTTCGGTACGTCAATGACCACCGGGCCAGGGCGGCCGCTCCGCGCCAACTTGAATGCCGTGCGCACGGTGTCTTCGAGCCGGTCGGGGTCTTTGCAGAGAAACACGTGTTTTGAGCATGCGCTCATAACGTTGAACACGGGCGCTTCCTGGAACGCATCCGTGCCGATTGAAGGACAGGGCACCTGGCCGCTGATCATCACCACCGGGATCGAATCGGCCATGCAGTCACGAATGGGCGTGACGGTATTGGTCGCGCCGGGACCCGACGTGACCATCACCACACCGACCTTCCCGCTGGCCCGGGCATAGCCCGCCGCCATAAACCCGGCGCCCTGTTCGTTTGCCGGCACGATCAGGCGGATCTGGTTTTTGGGGCTGTGGGTTTCGTTATACCGGAAGATGGCGTCGTATGTGGGCAGAATGGCCCCTCCGCTGTAGCCGAAGATGGTGTCGACGCCTTCATCCGCGCAGACCTGGATGATGGTTTCAGCGCCGGTCATTTCGGCGCCGGCAAGCTTATGGGTGCGGCTTTTCGCGGTGCTCATGCGAGGCTCCCTGGCGTTTGCGCCGGGACTCCAGGCCCGGGCGCACGGTTTCTCTCTGGATCGGGACGAATCGCCCCGATTCGGAATTGTCTGACTCGCCGGAGTTCCGCTGAGTTCACGGGCGGCCGCCCGCCGCTCCGCGTTGTGCCGGGACTCCGCGCGAGGAATGCAAAAGAGAGCGTCGTGCCGTGGCACAACGCTCTCTCCAACGGCTGTCTACCAAAACATCCCGGGCATGGCTCAGTCTTCCTGCGGACCTGACTCGGCCGGGTCGTTGCCACCGGATGCCTCTGTGGGCGTGTCACCGGAGGTTTCCGCGGCGTTTTCCTCTGCTCCGGAAGAAGTCTCTGGCGCCGCGGTATCCGGGGCGGCGCTGTCTTCCTGCAGAAGTTCATTGGCTGCCTGGCTGGGATCCAGCGCACCGCGCAACAGCGATTTCGGCACGAAATCGCCCAGGACTTCACCGATGCTGACCGACGCGGATCCGCTCGCGGCGTATTCGGAGGTGATCCCCTGTTCGAGGTCGTGCTTGTACTCGCGGATGCTCAAGCCGATTTTGCGATCGACCGGGTCAATGCTGATGACCTTCGCCTGGACGGTGTCGCCCACACTGAGCACTTCTTCCGGCTTCTGCACGCGTTCGTCGGCGAGTTCGCTCACGTGGATCAGGCCTTCGACGCCATTTTCGAGCTTGGCAAACGCGCCGAAGCTGACGAGCTTGGCGATCTCGACTTCCACGTGGGCGCCGATGGGCGTGCGCTCAACCACCGACTGCCACGGATCGGATTCCAGTTGCTTCAGGCCGACGCTGATTTTTTCGTTGTTCGGGTCGATGCTCAGGATCTTGACCTGAATCTCTTTCCCGCGCTCGAGGAGTTCGGAGGGATGATTGACCTTCTTCGTCCACGAGATATCGCTTACGTGCAAGAGCGCGTCGATCCCTTCCTCGATCTCGACGAACGCGCCGTAATCGGTAAGGTTCCGCACCACGCCGGTCACGGTCGAGTTGATCGGGTAGCGCGCTTCGATTTCGCGCCACGGATTGGGCAGCGTCTGTTTGAGACCCAGCGCGATCTTCTCCGCTTCGGGATCCACGTTCAGCACCATCACATCGACTTCTTCGTCAAGATTCATGACTTCGTTGGGATGCCGCACGCGGCGGGTCCAGCTCATCTCGCTTACGTGCACCATGCCTTCGATGCCGTCTTCAAGCTGCACAAACGCGCCGTAGTCGGTCATGCTGACCACGCGGCCCCGCACCACACCGCCGATCGGGTAGCGGTCGGTTGCGGTTTTCCAGGGGTTCTCGGTTTTTTGCTTGAGCCCCAGGCTGATGCGCTCCGAATCGGGATCGAAATTCAGCACCATCACCTGGATCTTGTCGCCGACCGAAACCACCTGCGACGGATGTTTCACCCGGCCCCACGACATGTCGGTCACATGCAGAAGGCCATCAATACCCCCGACATCGACGAACGCGCCGAAGTCGGTGATGTTTTTGACCTCGCCGGGGATGATCTGGCCGATCTCGATGGTTGC
>DAOSJS010000078.1:0-13468 GCA_035367355.1 Candidatus Hydrogenedentota bacterium | reverse complement strand
CGCTGGCCGTTTGCCAGGGCGTGCTGTCCGAAGCCTGTTGCGGGCGATACTGGACTGCGCCGCGTTCGACGGCCGTGCTGTTTCGCCACTGGATCGTCTGTGTGGTGGTGGGATCGTCACTCCAGGTCAGCGCTACGAGGTCAGGCTGTTCGCTGGAGGGATGCGCGGTCTGACGAAATGCGCCGATAAGGTGCGCTTCACGGGCGCGCCCCCGCACCGTAGTGAGAAGGACATGTCCCGTGAGTTCGGGGGGGACCTCTTCGAGGACGAGCTCGGTCCAGTCGTGATAGGTCAACGCGCCTACGCCCATGAGGCTTTTCGAATATTCGGCGGGCATAAGGTTGGTCACGCGGAGCGGCGTGCCCGTGCGTTGCGGTCCCACAGCGACGAAATAGTGCGGGCGGTGCTTGTCGAATCCATTGATGCCCAGCTCGACGCGGCCCGCATCGAAACGCTTCTGCCAGACCTCGTATGTATAGTGATCGTTTCGGACGGTAAGCGCAGTTTTTTGGAACCCTGCCTCAGTCAGCCAGAACGGCATCACTGCCTGTTCATTGTGGCGCATCACCGACACCACCACAGGGACATTCACATCGAAGGTCCAGTATTTCGTGGCAAGTACCGTTCGCTCTTCCGGGGTGATGAAGGACCAGATGGATTCGTTGTCAAGCGCGGCCAGTTCATCGATATTTAGCGATTGATACATGCGCTCGACAATCCCGTCCATGACCGTGGCCACTTCGGGGGCCGGCTCGGCCTGCACAGCAACTGACAGGCATATGAAAGAAAGGCCGGCAACGAGGGCAGCCTTTCGCAGAAAATGTGATTTCGAAGGCATCACTGTTCTCCTTGATTGCACGCCAGTAACGGAACGCTTCTCAGTATACTGAATTTTATGACGAGATCGACGCGCTTTATGCTGCGAATTGAAAAGGCGCTGCTTCTTGAGCGCATAAAACGCGTATTACGACCGGTCTGACAGATACACTAATGTCAGTGCGATGAAAAGAAGGCCAGCGATGAAAACGGGTCTTCGCAGAAAATCTAATGTCGAAGGCATCACTGTTCTCCTTGATTGCACACCAGTAACGGAACGCTCCTCAGTATACTGAATTTTATGGTGTGATCGAGGCGCTTTGCGCACATAATTCAAAAGGCGCTGCTTTTTGAGCGTATAAAACGCGTATTACTACCGGTCTGACAGATACACCGTCGCCTCCGTGGATGTTCCCGTGGCGGTGTCGCGGAAAACCAGGCGCCAGGCTCCCGCAGGATCATTTTGCGCAAACGGGATCGTGCCTTTCCCGCGGCCGAGCGCACAGGGGAGGTTCTGGCTGTATTCTCGGTGCGGGTGGTCGCTTCCGGGCGCGAAGACATCGACGTGCACCACGTGAAATTGAGGCTGTACGCCTTCTACGGAAACGGCCGCGGCCATTTCGAGCGTGCCTCCAAGAGCGCATTCCGGCGCAACGTCAACTTCGAGACCGGCCACCGCATACGGCATGAGCGCAAATAGACGCGGATTTCCCCGTGAGATCGTTGTGTTCCAGCTCGTGATTGGTGTGTCCGCTACGGCGCGTCCCGCACGCACATCGTACACAAATGCCGGTGCGTCAATGGTCACCGTCAGTTCCTGTGGCTCGAGGTTGCGAACCAGGATGTCCTGCTGCAGGGCCAGGTAACGCAGCGCGCCGTCCTCGAAGAGGATTTGTTCGATGCAACGGGCCGGCTGGCCTTCTACAGTCAGCTGCGCAAAAGGCTTGATATCTGCCAGCGCCAGATAACGCGTTAACGGGTCCAGCAGCGTGCGTTCGCGCCCCTCGGTCCGCAGGGCCGTGGCGGTCGTGAAGGGGACATTGAGCAGCACGGCATGCCCGTCGCCAACGGCACGCGTGATGAAGCAGGGCGCTTTTCCGGTTGCCTCTGCCCGGCCATTCGCCGGCGTGATGCCTGGCTCCAGCACGCTTGCTTCCAGCGGCTCGCCCACCAGTTCAAAGGCGCCTGTCTCTGGGGGCGCTTTGAAGGCGTCCAGGCCTGCCGGAGACTGCACTCCAAACAGCTCGTCCAGCGGCCGCTGCTCTCGGATTTCGCCGTTGCCCGTAAGCTGCGCAGTGCGGCCGTCTGCGATAACCACGCCGCCCCGATGTGCAAACGTATGGATGGCTTGTACTGCGCTCTCGGACAGGCACGTCGCAAGCGGCAGGATCAGCGCCCGGTACCCATCCAGGCGGGCGGGAGCCGCCTCGATCTCCGCGGCAGCGACGAAGGTATACTGGAATCCAGCGTCTTTGAGCGCGTGCATGACGCCAATCAGATTCCTCTGCCAATCGGGAAGCGGCGTGTCGTGCTGCATGGCGCTCAGGAGTCTCGCTGCGAAGAGATCGGCCTGGTTGTAGAGGACCGCGATCCCCGAATCATCCCGCTGGGCGTGGAGCAGCAAACGGCCCGGCCCTGCCTTGATCTCCGCCGCACTGTCGAAAAACCATTTCCCCATATGTGAGACGGACATGTCCGGGTTGAAGGGGATGTAATCGCAGCCCCAGGAGGTCCACCACCAGCCGGAATTATGCCCGCGAAACAGAGTGTGCCAGAGGATCGCGGAGAAACCGTCTTCCTTGTCCGCGACCGCATTGCCCCATTCGCCGGTCAGTGCGCCGGGTTGTTTGAACGAACGCACGAGTTCGCCCTGGATCGGGTAGGTCGTGTACACCTGGTTGAGTTCCAGGTTGCGCGAAAGTTTGTAGAAATCGTATCCGGCCTGCCAGTGGTAGGCCAGGAATCCGTCCCAGCCGACTTTTGCCCCCGGATCTTCCGCGCGCACAAAATCCGCCAGGGTTTCGTGCAGGTCCGCAAACGCGTCATCCATGAAACAGTGGAAGTCGAACCACGGTGCAAAAGAGGCGGTCTCGTCCTGGGCTTCTTCGAGCAGCATCGGCTCGCCGAGGTTATCGAAGCTGGCGTGGCTGGTCTTCCAGGCCGCGTTCAGGGCCTCGATGTTGGGATAGCGTTGTTGCAGCCACGCCTTGAACGCCGCGATGTTCTCCGGCGACAAGTCGACCTCGGTACCGCTGCGGGCCAGGTAATTCTCGTCGCCCAGGGTGTACGCTGGCGGCTGGTACGGCGCCGCCTGGCGGCAGCTGATTTCCATTGAAGCCCGCTCACGCTGAATCCACCCTTGATCGAACAGACTGGGTTTCAGGAGATGATCCTCGGTGGCTTCCCCCGCAATGCGCGTCACATAGGGAACGATACGCTGGCCCGATTCGGCCGCCACGGCGTATTCGCGGGCGGCGCCCGCATCGTTGTAGCCGCGCATGTGGCACAAATCCATCATGTCCGAGCCGAGTTCATAGCAGAGGCGGTTTTCGTTGCGCAGGGTGAGATCCCCTTCCGCATAGGACCACATCAGCACCGTAAAATCGTCGTACGGGTAGGGCACTGTGGCCGTGAACGGCAGATGAGCCGTCGCCAGCAGCTCTGTTTCGCCCCGGAGACGCGCGGTAAGGCGATGAGGGACGACGACCGGGCGAAGGAAGTTGATGTCAATCGCGGCATGTCCATCGGCCGTCACTGGGCTTTCTCCACGCGCGGTGATCCTGCCCAGACAGTCCTGGATCTCGAATTCCACGCGCAGTGTTTCGTCGCCGGGCGCCGGCGTGACGGCAGCCGTGAGGGTCAGTGGGCCACCCTCCGGCAGATCCACCCGCGGCGGCGCGGCTTCGTGATTTTGACCGGACGGGGTCACTGCGAGCGAGGCCAGGGTGTATTCCGGGGCAATCTGCAGGATCGTGCCTCCAAGCCCGACGCATTCGCTGGACGCATTCAGTGCCACGATGTCGAGATAATAGGCGTGCATGGCGGGCAGAGGAGGGATCCGAAGATACGTCCCGGTTTCATCAAGCAGATCGTCGCTGAGAACCTGCACAGAGTCTGTCTCATCCTGAATGCGTACGCGCACTTGAGTGAACTCAGCGCCAGAGAAATCCACCGGCAATTCATTCGCGGTCGCCGCCATAAACGGCGCGAGCGAGTCACCGAACGTGATGCGGGAGGGAAGTGGCCGTTTCGCCGCGGCGGTCCAGAGCAGTGCATGCAGGGCGAGGAGGCGATCATCAGCGCCGTCCAGCCCTTGCTTCAGCGAATTGAGCGGCAGCAGGGCGCTGTAATTGGCCAATTTGGCCTGGAACACGAACACACGTCCTTCGCCGTAGCGGAAGGTGCGTAACGGGGGCGCGTCGCCCAGGCGTCCGCGGCTGTCCTTTCGGAGGCTGGGCATCTTCTCCCAGGGAAAATACGACAGAAGCTTCGCGGCGAACTCCGTGTCTTCGTCCGCGAACAGATCCTCTGGCCACCCGGCGGTGGCGTCTGCGCCGCCGGTGATGATGAGCCCTTTACCGTTGCGAATCTGCTCGAGGATGATTGGTTGCAGACGCGGGCCGATGGCTTCAGTCTTCAGCTTCGCTACGACGATGACTTCCCGCTCAGGATCCAGGCAGATGTTGGCGGCGTTTCGCATGGCCAGGCCGGGGTTGAGCGGCCCGATGCCGGTGTGCGCCCGGTAATACCAAACATTGGGCGTGGCGATGGCGTCCGCGGCGTCGAAATATTGATGCCGCACGTCAAGTGCCAGGCGGCGCGCAAGTTCCATGGTGTCGTAGGCTATCCATCGGGGCGACAGAAGTGCCGCGCGAATCGGTCCTCCGGGCAGATTTACGGCCCACGGAAATTCGAGCGGCTCGGGCCGGGGACGCCAGAGTTCCGCTGGACGGTTGAGCTGGGCCTCGTCTTCTGAACGCACTTGAGCCAGCTGCTCTTCATCGACGGGCAGGAGTGGGAGAGGCTGGTCCCAATCCGCGCTGGCCAGGGCGGCGATGGCATCAGATTCGGCGCTGGCACTCCGGCGGAAATACGCACGGACGGCCTCAAAATCCTGGAGGGACGGATCTTCGTAGAATCCGAGAACAAAATCACGCCGGCCGGGGCTGAGGGTGATGTCCGTATACTCGGCATAGCCTCCGATCGCGCTGACAGCCACGCGCGCGAAAGCTGAGGCATCGCCCAGCAGCAATCCCGCTGATCCCGTGCCCGTCCGCCCGGGTTCAACGTCCTCGAACAAGAGCCAGCGTTCCTGCTCCAGGTCGATGTCAGCGGCGCCTTCCGCGAGGGTACGCATTTGAGTGGTCACTCGCCGGTTCCAGGGTTTTTCAAAGGTGGCCGGGTACGCCATCAGACGGAGCCGGACGTCGCGGATTTCCTCCTTCGGCTCATAACGGCCAAGGAAGAGCAGTTTGTCACTTCGCGAAGTGACGGCAAACCGCGCAATGGCCGTGACTTTGGGCGTGTCCCAGATGTACTCGACCATGGCGTCCTCGCCGAATTCCCGGATGATCCGGAATTGTGGTTTGAACTCATTGATGTTGAATCCATCGAAGGTCCACTGGAAAAAGCCCTGGTTGTACCAGTTTTCCATGGAGGGTTTGGCAATGCCCACGGGTACGTATCCGATGGTGGGCGCCCATTTCGAGAACCCGATGCGGGCGGGATCATCCTCGCGTTCGAGATATTCGCAGCGCAGTGTATATCCGGCTGAAGCGGTTTCGAAGGTCACGTCCTGAACGATGCGCGGCCCGTCATCCGTGGGCTCCGTACGCTGGCTCAGTGTGGCGCTGGCATCCGGCATCGCGGCGTACGCGCAGGAAAACAGGGCGGGCAGTGTCAGAACGAAAAGCCGGACTATCGGACTGATCATCGTATCATCTCCTCCGGGATATGGCGGGAAGCATCGCGCTGCGTGTGCATTTTGTGAGTGTGCCCGAATTGAAATCCCCTGGGCAAGTTCGTAATGTGACGGCCGCAGCCCGGGTGGAAGGCAGGTACGAATGCTCGAAGCCGCCCGGGCCGCGAGAAACTGCAAACCGGGGCGCGAAACCATTTAGCGTGGATTTGAGGCCGTTATGACATTCACTCTGTATTTTCTGACGTTTTGCGCTTCCCTGTCCGGTTCGGCGGCGCCTGCGAACGCTCCTGCGCCATCGGAGAGAAGCGAGTCCTCCCTGGAGTTGTGGTACCCGCAGCCCGCGGACGAATGGGTGGAGGCGCTGCCCGTGGGCAACGGCCGCCTGGGCGGCATGGTGTTTGGCGGGGTGCTCAACGAGCGAATCCAGCTCAACGAGGAGACCGTCTGGGCCGGTAGTTGTCAGACATACGCCGACAAACCGGACGGAGCCCGCACGATCGAGGAGGCGCGCAGGCTGTTTTTTGCGGGGCGGTACGCTGAGGGCGAGGAACTCATCCAGCGCGAGATCATGAACAAGCACATCACGCCGCGCAGCTACCAGACGCTGGGTGACTTACGGCTTGTCATGAAAGACCCGGGGCACACAGCCTCGGATTACCGCCGAAGCCTGGATCTTGATACGGCAACTGCGACGACTCAGTTCACAATGGACGGCGTCACGTACACGCGCGAAGTCTTTGCGTCGGTGGCGGACGACGTCCTCGTTGTGCGGATTACGGCGTCCCAGCCCGGCGCGCTCGACCTGGAAATTGCGCTGGATCGCCCGGCGGATTCCGTGACCAGCGTGCTGGACGGCCAGCACCTGGCGATGTCCGGCCAGGCCTCGCAGAACGGAGAACAGAAAGGCGTGCGCTTTGTGGCGCTGCTCCGTGCATTGCCTGAAGGAGGAACCCTGGGGGCGGCGGACGGGCGTCTGAAGCTCGAGAAAGCGGACGCGCTCACCCTGCTCCTCTCAGCCGCCACCGATTACAACCGCATGAAGCCGGACGCGCCCCTGGAACACGACCTGGCGGCAACTTGCCTGGACATTCTGGCGCGCGCCGCTGCAAAACCGTATGACGAGTTGCGGCATGCGGCGCTTGCCGAACACCAGCGGCTGTTTCGTCGTGTGGTCCTTGATCTCGGCGCCTCGACGGCCCAGGATCTGCCCACCAATCAGCGGCTCGAGCGCGTCAGACATGGCGAAGCGGATCCCGGCCTGGAAGCGCTCTATTTCCAATTTGGCCGCTACCTGCTGATTTCGTCTTCGCGTCCGGGCAATCTGCCCGCGAATCTGCAGGGGATCTGGAATGAGCATCTGGAGGCGCCCTGGGACAGCGATTACCACATCAACATCAACCTTCAGATGAACTACTGGCCGGCCGAAGTGACGAATCTCGGCGAATGTCATGGCCCGTTCTTCGATTTCATCGAGGGTGTTGTCCGGCGTGGGCGCGATACGGCCCGCGTCACGTACGGCTGTGGAGGGTTCACGGCCCACCATACGACCGACGCCTGGCAGTCGACCGCGCCTCACGGCCTGGTGGTGTGGGGCATGTGGCCGATGGCGGGCGGCTGGTGCGCTCAGCATTTCTTCGAACATTTCCGGTACACGGGGGATCGGAGGTTCCTGTCGGAGCGCGCCTATCCCATATTGAAGGAGGCCGCGCTGTTCTATCTCGACTGGCTGACAGAAGATCCTGCCAGTGGAGAGCTGGTCTCGGGACCCGGCGTATCGCCTGAAAACACCTTCATTACCCCTGAGGGCCAGCGCGCCAGCCTGTCCATGGGATGCGCCATGGACCAGGAGATCATCTGGGATACCTTCACCAACTGCCTGGAAGCCGCGAGAATCCTGGGCATTGATGATGATTTCACGAAACGCGTGGCCGCCGCCCTCCAACGGCTCGCTTTGCCGGAGATTGGAGCGGACGGGCGCTTGAAAGAGTGGCGGCACAGCTTCGAGGAGGCGGAACCGGGCCACCGCCACATGTCGCATCTTTTCGGGCTGCACCCCGGCCGGCAATTCACCCTGACCGGCACGCCCGAATTCGCCGCCGCCGCACGGGCATCGCTGGATTACCGCCTGGCTCATGGTGGAGGGCATACGGGATGGAGCCGGGCGTGGCTCATCAATTTCTTTGCGCGGCTTCACGACGGCGAGGCGGCTTACGAAAATCTGCGCTTGCTTCTGAGCAAATCGACGCTGAATAACCTGTTCGACAACCACCCGCCGTTCCAGATCGACGGCAATTTCGGCGGCACGGCCGGTATCGCGGAGATGCTTATTCAGAGCCACACGGATGAGATTGTGTTGCTGCCCGCCCTCCCAACAGCCTGGAAAGACGGAGCCGTATCGGGTCTGGTCGCGCGTGGGGGATTCGAAATCGGCATGAAGTGGCGTGATGGCCGGCTCGAGAGCGCCGCTGTGCACTCGCGACTGGGCAATCCCGGGACCCTTCGGTACGGACCGTATACGGCCGCGCTGGCAGGCGAAAAAGGCGAACGTGCCTTGTTCGACGGGACACTCCAGCCGGCTGCTGTCCGAGCGCGTTGAATCCTCCCGGAGCCTGCCGTACCATTTCCCGTTGAAGGCCAATGAGCAGAAAAGTGGCGCGCAAACGCGCAAGGATCGGGCCATGGCAGCGACTTCACGGGAACGGGTTTATCAGGCCCTGCAGTTCGAGGATCCGGATCGTGCGCCACGCCACCTGTGGACCCTGCCTTGGGCAGAGCTGCATTTCCCCGGGGAATTGAGCCAGCTCCGGGAGGACTATCCCGACGATCTGGTCAGTGCCCCCGGGTTTTGCCAGGAGACCGCCAGAACTGACGGAGACGAGTATGCGGTTGGACGCTATACGGATGCGTGGGGTTGTGTCTTCGACAATCTGCAGCCCGGCGTCATCGGTGAAGTAAAACAACCTCTCATCAGGGACTGGATTGCCGATGCAGCGAAGGTGCACATCCCGCGCGAATGGCTGACCATCGACATCGACCGCGTGAACGAGTTCTGCGAAGCAACGCAACAGTTCGTAACCGGCGGCTGCTGTCCGCGGCCGTTCGAACGGCTGCAATTCCTGCGCGGGACCGCCAGCCTATATACGGACCTCTTGGAACCTCCGCCGGGGATGGCCGGGTTCGTGCGTGAAATGCACGCGTTCTATTGCCAATGGATGGAAGTCTGGGCGGCCACCGATGTCGATGCGCTGAATGTCATGGATGACTGGGGGGCGCAGCGCGCACTCCTAATCGATCCCGTGATCTGGCGCGACGTGTTCAAACCCCTCTATCGCGACTACGTCCATATCGCCCACGGAGCGGGAAAGAAGGTCTTCCTGCACAGTGACGGGCACATCCTCGCCATCTACCCGGACCTCGTGGAGCTTGGATTTGACGCCGTCAACTCGCAGCTCTTCTGCATGGGAGTGGAGAATCTGGCTCCGTACGCCGGCAAAACCACATTCTGGGGGGAGATCGATCGCCAGCATCTTCTGCCCGAGGCAACCCCGGATGAAATCGACCGCGCCGTCAGCCTGGTTCACAAAACCCTCTGGGAAAAGGGTGGGTGTATCGCACAGTGCGAGTTCGGCCCCGGCGCAAAACCGGAAAACGTGCGACAGGTTTTCGCTTCGTGGGACCGCCTCACCCTTGGCGGATGAACACTTCGCAAAACTTGCGGCGGGGGAGGGGCTTGGTTTACGGATTTCCCGTTGTGCATCCCAGCATCCGCGGAGCCCTGCGGCCGGCCGCCTCTTGGAGAGACAGGCGGCTCAGGCGCGGAGCCGTTTCACCGCGAGAACAGCCAGATATGCGGCTGCGCCGGTCACAATGATCATGGGTCCGCTCGGGAGATCATAGGGATAGCTTAAGGCGATACCCGCGGTCGAGAACACCATACACAAGATGACCGCCATGATCATGATCCGCGCCATGCGCCGCGAAAACTGCCCCGCCACCGCAGCGGGCAGGGTCAGCAGGGCGATCACGAGGACAATGCCCACGAGATAAACCAGGAGGACGATTGTCACGGCGATCAGGCACAGGAGTAGGAGGTAATAGTAATCGACGGCCAGACCCCGCGTACGCGCAAATTCCTCGTCGAAACAAACCGCCAGCAGTTTGTTGTAGAAAAACACCGCGACGGCCGTCACCAGGATGTCCAGGCCCGCGACCATCCATACGTCTCGCTTCGTGATCAGGAGGATGTCGCCGAAAAGGTAGCTCATGGTGTCTTTGTTGTAGCCGGGGGTTTTGGCGAGCAACAAGAGCCCCAGGGCCATGCCCACAGCCCAAACGGCGCCAATGACGGTGTCCTCGCGCTCTTTGGCGCGCAGGCTGACGAGCCCGATGATGAGCGCCGAGAATAAGGCCGCCGGCAGGGCGCCGTGGACAGGCTCTAGCCAGGTCAATCCGGTGTGGGCGCGCAGGTACAGCACGGCCCCGATGCCCCCCAGCACGGAATGCGCGATCGCCGCAGCGATAAACGTGACCCGGCGGGTGACCACAAAAGAGCCCACAATGCCAAACGCTACGCTCGACAGCAGGCCCACCAGCACGGCATGGCGCAAGACCGGAATGTCTGGATGCAGCAACGCTTTCAGAAACTCATGCATGGGCGTGGTCCGTTTCAGCGTCGCGCTGGTCATGCCGGATCAGCCGGGCATCTTCACCGTACAATTCGCGCAGGCGCGCCGTGGTCAGTTCGCTCGTGGGATGAATGTGCGCGCGCTGATTAACGCAGATCACCCGCGAGACCAGGTCGTAAATGAAGGTTGGGTCGTGCGAAACCATGACGATGGTCCTGCGCTTCGCGACCTCTCGAAGGGTCTGCATCAGGCGTTTCGCTGCAGCAAGATCCACGCTGGCCGTGGGCTCGTCCAGAAGCAGCAGGTCGGGAGAGGAAATCAGGGCGCGGGCAATAAGCACGCGCTGGCGCTGGCCTCCAGACAGGTCTGAAAATGGGCGGTGCCACAACTCTTCAATGCCCATTTCGTCGAGCACGCGCCGGGCCGCATCTTTTTCCTCGAGAGTATAGCGGCCGCCCCAGTGGCGTTCCGCCAGGCCCATCAGCGTCACGTCCATCACCGACACGGGGAACAGGGGGTCGTACTGGGCGAATTGTGGCGTGTATCCGACGCGCCAGCGGACGGTCGCGGGCGCTTGACCAAAAACCCGCACCTGGCCTTCGTCTGGAGTCAGGAGTCCGAGGATGAGTTTGAGCAACGTCGACTTGCCGCCGCCGTTCGGGCCAATCACACTCGAAAACATTCCGGATGGAATATCGAGATTGACATCCCGCAGCACAGGCTGGGCGTTGTACGCAAACGATACGTTATGGAGGCATACCGCCGGCGGGCTGGCCTCACGGCTGGCTGCGTCCTCCGCGGAGGTAAGTATCGTCATGGCATGCGCTCCGCCTGCAAGGCGTGGGCGAACGCGTCGCCGATCGCGCGCAGGTTATCGAGCACGTCTGCCCGCAGTGGATCGAGCGGGACGACAGTGCCCTGAATTGCTTCGGCTACCGATTTGGCGCTGCGCTGGTCGAATTGCGGCTGCACGAAGATGGTATGCACGCCGTCTGCCTGAGCCTGCTCAATGAGTTCCTGAAGCTGCCGGGGCGTTGGCTTTTTACCGTCCACTTCCACGGATTTCTGGCGCAGCCCGTATGCCTCCGCAAAATAACCGAGCGCCGGGTGGTAGATGTAGAACGTGCGTCCCCTGAAGGGTGCGAGCTGTTCTCTCAAATGATGATCCAAGGCGTCCAGAACACCCTCGATCGCCGTGAGATTCCTGGCGTAATCGTCTGCGTGCGCGGGATCGATCCGCTGGAAAGTCTCGGCGATCGTGGCCGCCATGGCTTTCAGTATGACGGGCGACATCCACACGTGCGGATCCATATCGTCGGCATGGGCGTGCCCGGCCGCGCCCTCCTCGTGGTCCTGCGGGCTGTCCTCAATACGCGCCAAGTCCTCGGCAATATCTTGGATCACCAGCGACGGAAAGTTGGCTTCGATCCGTTTGGCCAGCTCCAGCTCAAACGGAAACCCGCCCACATGGAAATAGGCCGATGCGCTTCCAAGCGCCATCACCTGCTTCGGCGTGGTGCTGAAGGTATGCGGACCCTCTCCAGGGGCGAGAAGAGTCGTGACGTGCACGTGATCGCCACCGATCGCCTCCGCGAGCGCGGCCAGCGGTGGGATGCTGACAAATACCTCAAGCGGCCCGCCACCTGGACCACCGTGCCTGGCCGGCTCAGGCGCAGGGCTGCATCCGCAGACGAATGTCACCGCTGCGAACAACACGAGCGGCGTTCCACTGGGCATTAATCGTTTAGCGTTCATGACGCCCCGTGGCGTCCGGCGCCTCCCCGGCCATGCACACAATGCGAAGCGCATGGCAGTCCTCACACTGTTCCACGTTGTGCGTTGTCGCAAAATGGTCCCAGTGTTTCCGTTGTTCCGGCGAAAGAGTGCCCGCACCCAGGCAAAGCGGGCACACGTTCTCAAGCGCCGCCAGGATCGCCCGGCGGATGAATTCCGAACGGTTTCCGATGCCCTGCATCGCCTGCGACAGGCCCTCATCGACCTTGAAGGTGATGATCTCCTGCTTCTTTGCTGAAGACATGCGTGCTCTCCGCGTTGTTTTCCCGAACTATAATACTTTTTATTACCAAACGCAACGCCGGGTTCATCTATTCCAGATTGCACCCGAAATCCAGCGCCCACCTCCGCATTTTTGAAAATTATTCGCTAATTTGCGTTCACGGCGCTTTTTGCTGTTTAATCAAACCAAACACGAGCAAACTCAGCTGAAGAAAGCAAAAGTGCGCCGGGCGAAGCTGAAATATCGTGCTCCCTGCGCACAAACCCCGGGAGAACGCACCATGACTTCTTTTCGAATGATTTCAGTTGCCTTGCTGGGAGTTGCCTTGTCCTTTTCGATCCTGGCTGCAGAGCCTGAGCCGGCTGTAGAGCATGTGGTCGTCATTGGCGTGGACGGCATGACGGCCAAATCGCTCGAGGTTGCAAATACCCCCAACATGCACGCGCTGATGGCATTGGGCTCATACACGCGCGCGGCGCACTCGGTCAAACCGACCGTGAGCGGCCCGAACTGGGGGTCCATGCTCATGGGTAGCAAACCCGAAACCCACGGCATCGTGAATAACAGCTGGACGCTCGACGCGGATGACCCGTTTCCAACGGTCTTTACTGCGTTGCGCGCGGCAGACCCCAACGCGGTCCTCGTCGCGGCCTACGAATGGGACACGTTTGGCAAGCTGTTTGTCGATGAAGTCGTGACCCAGCGTATCGGCGTGGATAAGGAGGCTATTGAGAACGATACCTCAGAAAACGCGGCCTCCCGCTACATTGCCACGCAGGCGGCCCAGTGCATCAAAGAGAAAAAGCCCAAGCTGACGTTTATCCATCTGGACATGGTCGACCATGCGGGCCATTCCTACGTCTACGATTCGGAAAAGTATAACGTGGCGGTTGGCGAAGCGGACGAGCTTGTGGGCATCGTTGTAAAAGGCGTCGACGACGCGGGCATCCGGAAGAACACGGCCATCTTCGTCGTCTCCGACCACGGCGGAATCGACAAAGGTCACGGCGGCGATACCCCCGAAGAAACCATCGTGCCGTGGATCGTGGCCGGCGCGGGTATAGTCAAGGGCGCTGCCATCCCCGACGG
>DAOSJS010000077.1:0-13509 GCA_035367355.1 Candidatus Hydrogenedentota bacterium | reverse complement strand
CCCGCGAGCAGGTGCGCGGACGCAGGCCGCGCAGCCGTATTGTACTGCTTCTGCTGAGCACGGGCAAGGCGGCTGCGCGGCAAGCCATGACACGCAACTATCGCGACAGTCCTGCCGGAGGGGCGCAGCTCGATCGTGCGAATATGCGTAAATTGAGGGAGGCACAGTGCAGGGAATCAGGCGCCGCGAGGAAAAACATCAAAACGGGAGTTCAGGCGAATACTGGAGGGAAAGCTTGAAACGGCGGCAGTTGTGGACGATATGCAGTTGCAGGATCGGTTATTTCTTTTTGCTGTCTTTGTTTGATGCGGAGACCCGCCCTTCGGACACGGCCTTCTGAAGAATGTGTTTCATCAGGGGAGGGCAGCCGTTACATCGGCGGATCGCTTCAGCATCTCCCTTGGGGATCGTCCGGGGGATTGACTCGTCGTTCATCACGGCGCCGAGTTCTTTTTCGAAACAATGGCCCATGGCGTATTTTTGGTTGCCGTAGACATAGCCGCAGGCATACATCTTGCCGGTGGGCCCGACGCAGGTCATCCCTTTGGGGATACTGCAGTTTCCGTTCAGGATCTTGCGCCCGTCGCATTCGGCGCTATAAACGCGGATGCCCAGTTCCTCGGCGAGAGGCATCTGGTCGGCGAGTTCGGCGTCAACAAAGAGGCCGAAGAGGTCCGGGTAAAGCGTGGTGAGCTTCTGGATTTCTTCGTCGGACAAAGGTTTGCCGTAGACGTGCAGCCCCACCAGCATGCCGTGCGTTTCCTGAGCCCACGAGCACATGGGAAGGATTTCCGGATGTTCATCAAGTCCCTGGCCCGTACTGATGACAACGCACTCGGTGCCGAGCGCGGCGGATTCATCGATGATACTCAGCCATTCATCGGTCTCGAGGGGGCGGTCGTCCGGGGAGTCTCCGCCGGAGAACGCACTCTCGACAGGTGAGACATAGATCCAGAGGTAACGCATGCATTCGGGGTCGATATCGTTGCTGCGCTCCTCGGCGATGGATCGTACCTGCCGGGCGATATCCTGAGGTAATGAAAACGGATTAATCCTGTCGTAAATGGTATCCCAGCGTTTTTTGGATGCCACCGCGTTTTCCTCGCCGAATCTGCTATTTCACTTATTCTCTACGTGTACCAAGTATAACTTCCGGCCTGACTGGCACTTCCGGGCACGCCGGGCGATATCTGCAACGATTCCATCCAAACCACGAGGCTTCGCCGCCTGCAGCGATTGGCCCCACCCGCCGCGCGCCAGAAACAACAACGCCTCACCCCGGTTCAATTCCCGTGCTTCAGGCAGGAGCCGACTAAACTGTCAATAGATTGAACGCTTTAGATAGAAGAAACCATTCCCAGCACCGTCAACCAATGACCTCCAGCGCGGTTCACGGAGGCTGGACACTTGTCACAGAAATCGTAGGCCAAGCCCGGTCGCTTTGTCAATCGGCTAGAGCTTTCTTAATCCATGTTTTATGGATTTAAAGGTGCTGCCCGTGGCCGTTCCCGTGCGCTGCTTCTCCAGGTCTGACGCGGCCGTCACGGCTCGGCGCCGCCCTGCTTCATCGCCTCCGTATACTGGGCAAACTGCTCTGCAACCTGGCCAGAGGCGGCGTTTCCGCGGTGTACGTAGAGGCGGTACCGGACTTCAAAGCTGTCGCCTGGATTCAGTGTCAGGGTTTCATTGTGCGGGTAGGAGGCGCCCAGGAATCCGTAATGCCTGAAAAGCCATCCGGAATGAGGATAGCCTGGATTTCCCGGATGCTGGAAGATGGCCAGGCCGGATTCCGGGCCGTTGGGTGCGGCGGAAGTGCAGTCGGCCCAGGGGGTATCGTATTCGGTCTGATCTGCATCGATTCCGCCCTGCGCCGTGGTAAACATCATGGGTTTACGCGCTGCATCCGGACGGTAACAGAGCCCGCCGTAGCCTTTGTTTTGCTCGGTGGCGCCGCGAATGGTCACGACTTCGTCGCATACATTCGTGAATTTCAGGCACACATCGATGGCGCGGCCCAGGTCATTCGCGCGATGCACAATGAATCCCGCGCGCTCGCGCACTTTGGGCGCACGGTCGTCGAACACCCAGAGATTTTCCACGGCAAAGGTGGCGGTGTCTGCCTCCGCTTTTCGTGCCACCCACCGGTCAAAAATCTGCTTGGCCTCCGTACCCAGCCAGACGTCCATGGGCCGTTCGCCAACCGCGCAGCGAGGCCAGGCCCAGAAAATTCCGCGATGGTGATAGTGGTCGTCTGGAAAATCTTGTGTCAGCACGTCGCCGTCCAGGCCATACAGCGGGTGGATGTAGCTCATGCGCCGGTATATCCCGTCTACTCCAGCAGGAGGCTCCACGAACGTGTACCGGTAGGTTAATACCGGCTTTCCATCCTCCAGCAGGGTCAGGGATTGGCCGTTGTCTTCGAATCTGAATCCCCCTGCCGAGTCCTTCGCGGCCTGGCGCGCTGCAGTCCCTGATTCAGCCGGCCCGGTCTGGCACGACGCCAGCGCTGCCACCCATAATCCCATCGCAATCATGCCGCCCACTCTCATTCTTCTCTCCTTCCTAAAAGCCCATCGCGCGCCAGTCTACCACAGTCAGACCGTGAAAAACGGGGCCAGTGCAGAGCGCGCCAGCTACGATTACCGACCTTGGCAAGAGTCCACCCTCGGCCACGCGTGCCGCGCGGCCACCCCGTCCAACACGAAGCGCGTGTGTAAGGGCAGGCTCCTGTGCCTGCCCTGTGTCAAGGTCAACGCGTGCCGATGAGATGGGCGGCCACAGGGGGCCGCCCCTGCAATCCGGATGCGGCGCACTTGTCCCTGGCGGGGGTGAATCGGCGTCAGCCGATTTGGGGGTGGAGTTTTTGAAGTGGATTGCGATCTCCGGAATTGCAGTTCGCGAGGTCCAATTGCAACAATGTTGCGCGGACTCAATTCAATAGGGCGAAATCTCTGTGCAGTCTTTCACTGACTCATGAGCCTCGTCGGACCTGTAGGTCCTATCCGGTTTTCAACGCGCAAGAGGAGGGTTGATCACATGAAACGGTGTCTCCCGGTGCTTTCTATTGCCGTCACTTTGTCCTGGCTGGCGATTCCGGCCCTGGCCGCCGAGGCCGGCGCCGCCATGCCGCCCATAGCCGAGCGCGTGAAACTCCCTGCCTGGCCTGAGCCGGCCGTGGTGCTGCATGTTGCTCCTGGCGGCTCCGACGAGGCCTCCGGGACCGCCGAGGCGCCGTTTGCAACGCTCGAGCGGGCGCGGGACATGCTGCGTGCCCTGAAAAAAGAGGGCCGATTAGCCCATGGCGGCGCGGTTGTGGTGATACATGGAGGAGACTATCAGGTCTCCCAGACGTTCGTGTTGAGTGCCGAAGATTCCGGGGAAGCTTCGGCTCCGATTCGCTACGAAGCTGTCGGCGGCGAGACACCTGTGTTTCGCGGCGGGATCCGCATTGACCAGTTTGAGAAAGTGACCGATGAGGCAATTTTGTCACAATGGCCCGAGGAAGTCCGTGGCAAAGTGGTGCAGACCCGCCTCGCGCAATACGGCATCGGCGACCTGAAACCTCTGCGCCTGGGCGGTTTCAACAGTGGACTCGGTTTTGAGACGCATCCCACCGTGGAGCTTTTCTTCAACGGCGAACCGATGACGCTGGCCCGCTGGCCCAACGAAGGATTCGTGCAGGTGGCTGGCGTGGCGGTCGAAGATGGTCACTCGATTCACGGTCTGAAAGGCAGCAAGATCGGCCGGCTGTTCTATGAAGGCGAGCGCCCCGCGCGATGGAAAGATGAGCCGGAGGTCACGCTTTACGGCTACTGGTTTTTCGGCTGGGCGGATTCATACGAGCGGGTGGCTTCAATCGACACCGAGCGGCATGAATTTGTGCTGGAAGAACCTTATTGCGGCTACGGGTACCGGGCCGGTGCGCCGTATTATGCCCTCAATCTGTTGAGCGAAATCGATAAGCCTGGTGAATGGTACCTGGATCGCGCCGCGGGCATTCTCTATTTCTATCCGCCAGCCAACCCGTCGGAAGCGATCGTCGAGCTGTCGCTGATCGACTTCCCGTTTGTGCAGGCCAACAACGTGTCGCACACGTCGTTCCGGGGGCTGGTATGGGAGTTGGGCGGCGCGAACGGCATCGAGATTCGCGGTGGCAGCCACGGCCTCATCGCCGGCTGCACCGTGCGCCGCTGCGCCGGTGATGGAATTGTCGTGGCAGGTGGAAATTCACACACGCTGCTGGGGTGCAACGTGTATTCCATGGGCCGGGGCGGGATGATGGTGTCCGGCGGCGACCGCAAAAGCCTGACGCCCGGGAATCATCTTATCGAAAATTGTGAGATTTATGAGTTGTCTCGTATTGACCACACCTATACCCCGGCGGTTCTGCTGAATGGCGTGGGCATCCGCGTCGCGCGAAACAGCTTTCATGACATCGCCAGCAGCGCCATGCGGGTCAACGGCAACGACCATACCATCGAGCTGAACGAGATCTATCGTGTGGTTCAGGAGTCCGACGATCAAGGCGGCGCCGATATGTGGGGCGATGCAACGTTCCGCGGCAATGTCTACCATTACAACTACTGGCACCATATTGGAAACCAGACCAACCCGGCGGATGCCCCCGATTGCGGGCAGGCGGGCATCCGCCTCGATGACGCGATATCGGGCACGCGCATTTGCGGCAACGTGTTTCACCGGACTTCGTCGGGGAAGGCCGGGTTCGGCGGCGTGCAGATCCACGGAGGCAAAGACAATCTTATCGACAACAACGTGTTTGTGGAATGCATGGCGGCCGTCAGTTTTTCGGCGTGGGGGGATGCGCGCTGGCGGGACTTCGTCGGCAATGCCATGGAATCGCCGGAAATAGATTCGGAACTCTACGTGCAGCGGTATCCTGAACTCGCGCGCCTTCTAGAAGACCACGATATCAATATTCTTGCGCGTAATCTCGCGCTGAACTGCGGCGAATTCATTCGCCGCGACAGCAAACGCGGGATTTTGCTCGATAATGTCGATACGTCAACCGAGATCGCTCTGACCGGCGACGGGCGTCTGGATCTGCAGGCTCTCACGGCGCTCATGCGGGAACATGGCCTCGCGCCGATACCATTCGAGGAAATCGGGCTCTACGAGAGCGATACCCGGTCGCAGACTCCGTAACGCAGGTCACGAGCGCGGGCTTTGATGGCGCGGACCGGGCGCGCGTATCCAGCGGGTCTACACACTGTCGTCTTTAGTGCAGCCCGACAGATTTTCCCGAAACCGCTGAAATGCGGCGCGTGCTTTGGCCTGGGCTTCGGCGCGGATAGTATTGATAGCGCCGAAGTCGTCGAATAAGGCGCGCACGATGTCAGGATCGAGCTGGCGCCGTGCTGCCATGTCAGCGAGCACGGTTCGCGCTTCATGTTCGGGCATGCCGTTGCGGTACGGGCGGTCTTCGGTGATGGCGACAAAGACGTCTGCGACAGCCAGCACCCGCGCGCCGAGAGGGAGCCGGTCGGCGGTATACCCGAACGGATAGCCGCTCCCGTCGAGGCGTTCCTGGTGGAGGGCGCTCCAGGACGTGAGCTTGTCCAGGGCGGGAAGGGATGACAACGCGCGAAACGTGTAGTACACGTGCGCTCGCATCGTGTGCCATTCGTCGTCGGTGAACTGGCCCGCTTTTTCGAGAACCTCGGTCGGGACGGCCAGTTTGCCGAGGTCGTGGAAGTAAGCGGCGAGCTTCAAGAGCTTCTGTTGCGGCTCTTCAAATTCCAGGCGCTCCGCGAGTGCCGACGCGGCGGCTGCCAATCCGCTGGTATGGGTTGCGGTAAACGGGCTGCGGAAGTCGATGAGCCGGCACACGAGTTCTCCAAATGAGAGGAGTTCATCCAGGGTGGCCAAACGGTGCGATCCTTCAAGGCATTCCATCAGCGGCCGTTCGACCGCGTGGGAGACGACGTCGAGCCAGATGTGGTCGTGCCTGGCCAGTGCGAGCGCCGCATCGGTCATATCGGGGTGAAACCACGACCCGCGAAGTTCCTGAATTTTCTTGCAGATCTCGGCGACTTTGCTCAAGGCGTGGATATTTTTAGGCACCAGCACCGCGATGCGGTCGGCCAGATGGAGGATGTGGCTGCCCAGGGGCACGGCTACGCCGTCGCGCTGGCTGCCTTCTCCGTTGTTCCAGCGGAGGTGATGAAACCGGATGATGCCGGCGGCCCGGGCGAACGGCTCGAACTGCCGGAGCAGTTCATAGCCCGCGTTGCAATGGCGTTCCGGCTGGTGATATTCAAACTCAAGGATGTCCAGGCGCTCGTCAAGGGAAAACGCGCCAATATCGTGCATCAGTCCGGCGAGGACGATGGTCTGGATGTCGTCCGCGGGCAGGCCCGCCTGCTCACTGATGCGCAAGGCGAGGTAGGCCACATCCAGATGATGGCTTGCCAGGGCGGGACTCATCATGTCGACCGTCTTCATCATCGGGAAGACCAGCTGCATCAAACCGATGTTGAGCTCAGAGTCTTTCATGCGATAGTCCTCTGCGTTGGCCGTGCCGCTCCGGTTTCTAACGATTACCTTACTACAGGTCTGGCCCGCAATGCACTTTTCTGGGGCGAGCCTTCGCCGTGGCCGGGAGATGCCGCACCCGGCCGGGCTGACGATGCTCCGGCGGCCTGAGCGGCGTGGGATTGATGCGACAACGTGTTGAAATTCTTGATTTTATTGTGGTAGCATGGGCGTTTGGATTTGATGCGTGGGCACGGACGCCGCTTCGGGAATCGCCGAGGCCTTGGCCGCACCGCCCATCTTTTTCTATCCCGGGTCGGGCGCCATATCTCAGGCGGAATGCCGTGTTAGAATGTCTCCCGGGCATGGAATGGCATCTCCGGAGAGGGTGTTCTCCGGGGCGAGTGGCGGAATTGGCAGACGCGCTGGACTTAGGATCCAGTGCCGCAAGGTGTGCGGGTTCGAGTCCCGCCTCGCCCACCAATCGCCGTAAGTAAACGCCGTGTAGGCCAAGTGGCAATGTCGACAGAGGTAGAGAAGACCCCATGGCAGAAGAAACAAAAAAACACGACGACGAAAAACAGTCTGAACTGGATGAGAGCACCGACGCCGCCGCGGAAGAAACCGCTGTAGTGCCCGCTGCGCAGGATGATGCGGAGGACGAGGAAGACTTCGTTGAAGACCCGCAGTTCGAGGTCGATTACAAAGGCGATTGTGCCTATGAAGTCAAGGTCTCCATTCCTCCCGCGAACCGGAGCCACAAATCGGCCGAGATGTTTGATGAGTTGAAGAAGGAGGCCGAAGTGCCGGGGTTCCGTCCTGGCCGGGCGCCCCGGAAACTCATCGAACGAAAGTTCGGCAAGATCGTGAAAGGCGAGGTCGATGCGAAACTCGTCAGTGCGGCGTTCCATCGCCTGATCAAAGTGGAAGAGCTGCATCCTCTGGGCATCCCTGAGATAGACGGCCTGGAAGAGAAGAAAGAGCGCGCAGATGACGAGCCTCTGGACTTCACGTTCAAATTTGAGGTGGCGCCGCGTGTCGAGCTGGGCGACTATAAGGGCATCGCGGTAGAACGGCCCGTGGTCAAGGTCGCCGATAAAGATGTGCAGGAAGCCGTGGATGGGCTGCGTTCGCGCTACGCCGTGTTTGAGACGCTCCAGGAGGGCGAGGCGGCAGAGGGCGACCAGGTCATTATCGATTTCAAAGGCACGGTCGACGGCGCGGAATTTGCGGGCGGATCAGCGAATGGATATCCCTATATTCTGGGCACCAAACGGTTCTTCCCGGAATTCGAAGCGGCGTTGCTCGGCAGTTCCCCGGGTGCGGAACTTTCCTGCACAGTGACGTTGCCTGAAAATACGCCAAACGAGGAACTTCGCGGCAAGAAAGCGGATTTTACTATTGTGGTGAAGGAGCTCAAGCGCCGCGAACTGCCCGAGCTTAACGACGACTTCGCGAAGCAGGCGGGCTATGAAAGCCTCGATGATATGAAGGCAAAGATCGCGGAGCGGATGCAGGAAGGCGCGTCCGAGCAGAGTAACCGGATTGCTGAAAACCGTGCGCTCGAAAGCGTGATCAACGCCAGTACATTTGAATTGCCCAAGAGCCTGCTCGAAGAGATGGCCGACAGTATCTACCGCGAGCAGGTTTCTCGCCTGCGCCACAGTGGCCACCCGATGGCGGATATCGAAGCCCGCGAAGACGAACTGCGCAAACGGGCGCGCGAAGAGGCCGAAGCGGATGTCAAGGCGAGCACAGTCCTGAACAAGATCGGCGATGTCGAAAATATTGTGATTTCCGACGACGATTACGAACAGGAGGTCGCATCCATTGCCCGGAACGCGGGTGTCCAATCCGATGCGGTTGCCAGTTTCCTGGAAGAAGGCGACCGCCGCAGCCGCACGGAAGGCCGCCTGTACCGTGCAAAGGCCTTGGCGATCATCATGGCCAACGCCAAAGTGCAGGACAAAGAAGTCAAGGAAGACGAGCTGAAGGCCCAGGAAAACGCGAACGATGAATGAATACCTCCGAAACCCTCTGGATTTGCGTGCGGTTACGATCTATGAAGATACGAGCCGCGGAGAGCGGCCCTACGACATCTATTCAAAGATGCTCAAAGAACGCATCGTTTTCCTCGGGTTTCCCATCGACGACCACGTCGCCAATTACGTCATCGCTCAATTGTTGTTTCTGGAGTCGGAAGACCCGGACAAAGACATTCAGCTCTACATCAATACGCCCGGCGGCAGTGTAACCGCCGGTCTGGCAATCTACGACACCATGCAATACATTAAGCCCGATGTGTCATGCATCTGCCTGGGCCAGGCGGCCAGCATGGGTGCCCTGCTTATGGCGGCCGGCACGCAGGGAAAGCGTTTCGCCCTGCCGTATTCCCGATTCCTCCTGCATCAGCCGATGGGCGGCGCGCGCGGGCAAGCGTCCGACATCGACATCCAGGCCCGTGAAATCGTCCGCGTGAGCGAGATGATTGATGAGATCCTGGCCAACCATACCGGCCAGCCCATTGAGACTATCCGGCGCGACAGCGACCGCGATTTCTTCATGGACGCCCAGGAGGCAAAAGACTACGGCCTTGTCGACGAAATCCTCCGCCGCGGCGCTGTCAAGTCCTGAGTTGCATGCGCAGTATGCGCAGAAAACATAGACTGTGCCTCCCCCGGCCGTATGGGCTGCGGTGAGTATGCGAGGTATACCGGGGGAAAGTTGCGGAAAAAACAAATTTTCCGCATAATTGAAGAGGCGAGGCGCAGTATCGAAGACCTTGGCTGAGAAAACTGTTGACAAAAACGGCGCGAGAATGCTATAACCATCGTCGACAGTCTCATCTCCAAGGGAGGTATTTATGGCTCCACATCGCACGCGAGGTGATGTCCCCAGCTGCTCCTTTTGTGGCAAGCGCCACGACGAAGTAAGCAAACTCATTGCCGGACCTGAAGTTAACATCTGCGATGAGTGTGTCCAGCTCTGCTCCGAAATCGTCGCCGAGGACCGGGCCCGCAAAGGCGTCTCCCGCGGACTGAAAGTCCCCCGCCCCGACGAAATTTTCAGTTACCTGGACCAATATGCGATTGGGCAGGAGCGTGCAAAACGGATTCTGTCGGTCGCGGTCCACAACCATTATAAGCGGATTCTGTCGGGTGGCGAGATTGACGGGGTCGAGCTTCACAAGTCGAATGTGCTGTTGATTGGCCCGTCGGGTTGCGGGAAAACGCTTCTGGCGCAGACACTTGCGAAGATGCTGGATGTCCCGTTTGCCGTGGTGGACGCCACGACCCTGACCGAGGCCGGGTACGTGGGGGATGACGTCGAGAATGTCATTTTGAAGCTGTTGCAGGCGGCGGATTTTGATTCGGCCCGCGCAGAGACCGGCATTGTCTATATCGACGAGATCGACAAAATCGCCCGCAAAGGAGACAGCCCCTCGATCACGCGGGATGTCTCCGGCGAAGGGGTGCAGCAGGCGCTGCTGAAGCTCCTGGAAGGCTCGGTGGCAAGCGTTCCTCCCCAGGGCGGACGGAAACACCCGCAACAGGAGTGTATTCAGGTCGATACAACGAACATCCTGTTTATCTGCGGCGGGGCCTTCAATGCGCTCGAGAAGATCATCGAACGGCGCACACGTCAGAATGTCATGGGGTTCAATGCCAATGTGCAGTCGCGGCGCGAACGGAGCGTCGGTGAGCTGCTTGAACTGGTCGAGCCCGAGGACCTGATCAAATACGGCATGATCCCCGAGTTTTCGGGCCGCATTCCCGTGATTGCGACCCTGCATGAATTGAACAAAGAAGATCTGCGCCGCATCCTGGTCGAGCCGAAAAATGCGATCGTCAGACAGTATCAGAAGCTGTTTGAGATGGAAAATGTGAAGCTCCGTTTCAGCGAAGAGACGCTGGACGCCGTGGCGGATTACGCGATAGAAAAAGACACCGGCGCGCGCGGATTGCGGAGTATTCTCGAGCAGGCGATGCTCGATGTGATGTTTGAAATCCCGTCCCGGAAGGATGTTCGCGAATGCATCATCACGCCGGGTGTTATTCTCAACAAAGAGGAACCCCTTTTGGTGTATGAACACGAAGCCGAGGGGCGTCCCAAGAAAGGGACGTCATCGGCTTCGGCCTGAGGCCCGCCCGCCAGACGCCGGACCTCATCATAGTTTTCGCGCGAGAGGATCACCTTTGGAGGCCGGAGGGGCGCCCTGTCCCTCCGGCCGGTCTTTGTGCGCGCATGGACGGACCCGCGGCGGCCGAATTGACATTCCCTCCGGCATTGCGTTGAAATCGTGAGGGCGCCTCGCCGCACAGGAGTACGAAAGAAGCACGTATGGCACGCAAGAAACGAGAAAACACGGACCGCTTGCCGTTGTTGCCGCTGAAAGATGTGGTGGTATTTCCGCAAATGGTTCTTCCGCTGCTGGTTGGGCGCCCCGCGTCCATCGCGGCGGTCGAAGAGAGCCTGTCCTCGGGCCGGCCGCTCTTCTTGTGTTCCCAGGTCGACCCCGAGGTGGAATCGCCTGGGATCAAAGATCTGCACACGGTGGGCGTGGCCGGAAATATCCTCCAGACGCTCCGAATGCCCGACGCCTCCATGAAAGTGGTCATCGAAGGCATGGCGCGCGGCCGCGTGCTGAAACTCGCCCGAAAGGACGGCTATGTGGAGGTGGAGGTCGAGCGGGTTGAAATCGACCAGATCGAAGCGGGCGAAGAGACCCTGGGGCGCATGCGCATGGCGTTGCGGCAGTTTGAAGACTACGCGCATGCCAGCCAGCGTGTGTCGCCGGAAATTGTGGGTTCACTTCATGGCATCGCCGAACCCGCCGCCCTGGCCGACCTGATCTGCGCCTACCTGCCGCTGAGCGCGACGGAACGGCAGGAATTGCTCGAAGAACTGGATCCCGCGCTGCGCCTGGAACACATTTCAAGCCTGTTGATGCGTGAAAACGACTTGATGGATATTGAGCGCCGGGTGCGCGACCGTGTACGGGACCAGATGGAGCGCAGCCAGCGGGAATACTATCTGCACGAGCAGCTGAAGGCGATCCAGCAGGAACTGGGCACCCGGGAGGAAGGCGCCGATGAATTCGCCGATCTCCGCAGGCAGATTGATAAAGCGCATATGCCCAAGGAAGTGCGTCAGAAGGCGCTGCGGGAGTACAGCCGCTTTGAGCGGATGCCGTCCATGAGCCCCGAAAGCGGGGTTATTCGCACCTACCTGGAATGGCTGGTGGACGTGCCATGGAGCCGGCGGAGCCGCGATATTATCGACATCGCCGAAGCCCGCCGCGTGCTCGACGAAGACCATTACGGTCTGACGAAGGTCAAGGAACGCATCCTGGAGTTTCTGGCGGTACGGAAGCTGAACAAGAAGTCCAAGGGGCCGATCCTCTGTCTCGTGGGGCCTCCGGGCGTAGGGAAGACGTCGCTCGGCAAATCGATCGCGCGCGCCATGAAACGAAAATTCGTCCGCGTGTCGCTGGGCGGCATTCGCGATGAAGCGGAGATCCGGGGACACCGCCGCACCTACGTGGGCGCGCTGCCGGGCCGCATCATCCAGGGCCTGGTTCGCGGCGGCGTCAAGAACCCGGTGTTCATGCTCGACGAAATCGACAAAATGAGCATGGATTTTCGCGGCGATCCGTCGTCCGCGCTGCTCGAAGTGCTGGATCCCGAGCAGAACCATGCCTTCAGCGACCACTATCTCGAAGTAGACGTGGATTTGCAGGAAGTCTTCTTTGTCACGACCGCCAACGACGAATACGAGATCCCCGCGCCCCTGCACGACCGCATGGAAGTGGTGCGGCTGTCGGGCTACACCTCGTTCGAGAAAGAGCGAATCGCGCGCGATTTCCTGGTGCCCAAACAGCGGGAAGAGTGCGGGCTGGATGAAAGCATGCTCGACTTCGCGCCGAAAGGCATCCAGAAGATCATCCAGGGCTATACCCGCGAGGCCGGTGTGCGTGAACTGGAGCGCCAGGTGGCCCGCGTGTGCCGAAAAGTGGCGGTGGACGTCGTCGACAAGGGCCAGAACCGAAAAATGATCGTCACTGAAAAGCGCGTGGGTGAATTGCTCGGCCCGCCCGACTACTTCGGCAACCGCGCCGACACCATGCCCGGTGTGGGGGTGGCGGTGGGGCTGGCGTGGACCGCCGTCGGCGGGGATATCCTGCACATCGAGACGAGCCTCTCTCGCGGCAAAGGCGAACTCGCGCTGACGGGGCAGCTCGGCGAAGTGATGCGCGAATCGGCCCAGGCGGCCTATACCTTCCTGCGCGCTCATGCCGCCGAGCTGGGCATTCCAGCGACCTTCGCGAAGACGTACGATATGCACGTACACGTGCCCGAGGGCGCCATCCCCAAAGACGGGCCCTCGGCCGGTATCCCCATTGCCGTCTCACTGCTCTCCGCGCTGAAGAAAAAAGCCCCGGCGCCTGCCCTGGCCATGACGGGCGAGATCACGCTGCGCGGCCGCGTGCTGCCGGTAGGCGGCGTCAAAGAAAAAGTGCTGGCGGCGCACCGGGCAGGCATCAAGACCGTCGTGTTACCCCGCGAAAACGAAAAAGATTTGCGGGACATCCCCGCTGAGGTCAAGCGGGAATTGGATTTTGTCCTGGTGGAACGCATTGACGAGGCGTTCGCGGCCGCATTTGCCCAGCAGCGGAAGAAGAAATGAAGGTCATCCACGCGGAGTTCATCACCAGCGCAGTGCGCCCGGATCAGTACCCCGCTGAGCGGCGTCCTGAGTTTGCGTTTGTCGGACGCTCAAACGTCGGCAAATCGACCCTGCTAAACATCCTTCTCAACCGCCGCGGCCTGGCCAAGACAAGCAAGAAACCAGGAAAAACGCGCCTGATCAATTTCTTCGACGTCAACGGCGCCGTCCACTTCGTCGATCTGCCCGGATACGGATTCGCCAGAGTCTCAAAGAAAGAGCGCATCGCGTGGGAACGATCCATCACCGAATACATCACCGGACGCGACCAGTTGCGCCTCGTGATGCACC
>DAOSJS010000076.1:0-13588 GCA_035367355.1 Candidatus Hydrogenedentota bacterium | reverse complement strand
CCCATCTCAGCCTCACGCGTTGACCTTGATACAGGGCAGGCACAGGGGCCTGCCCCTACAAGCGTGCTACGGGGGTGTGCGGCCCGTGCGCACGGGTTGGACTGCGGCGGCAGGGGGATGGACTCTCGTCATCTCCACTGAGAACTTCGATGGCGCGACTCAGAGACTGGAAACGCGCCCCGTTTCCGGGTACTCTGTACACAGTCTCATCGTTTTCTGGTGCTGAGTACGCAGGTGGAGTTCAATGACCAGTAATTTCAGGCGACCTGGGAGATGGCTGTCCAGTTTGAGGATATGGGCGACTGCTCTGCTGCTCACGTGGGCGGCCATGGGGGCAGCAGAAGTTCCAGCGCTTCCCGAGGGTCTGGAGGCCGCCACGCCGACTGCGGAATCGGCCCCCGCGTTACCTGAGGGTCTGGACAGCGGCGTATCGAGCGGGCCCGCCCTGCCGGAAGGGCTGGGTGGAGAGGCGCCGGATGGGCCTGCATTGCCGGATGGGTTGGGCGAGACGCCGAGCGGCCCTGCGCTGCCGGAGGGCCTGGGCGAGGCGCCAGACACTGAATTCCTTGCCGGTGCGGAAGAGACGCCATCCAAAAAACTGCGCCCGCCCTGGCTGCACGGGTTCTGGGACCTGCGCGGCGGCGTGCGGACACAGAACGATCCGGCCCAATCAAAAGACGCGACCCTGGGCGAGCTGCGGCTTCAACTGGAAGCCGACAAGGCCTGGCGGGGGGTGGTGCTGAAGTACCGGGGGGATTTCATTGGGGATGGCGTGCTCGAGGAAGGCGATTTTGATCTGCGCGAGCTGTCGTTGATGTTTTCACCGGCGCGCTCTGTGGATGTGAAGGTGGGCCGGCAGGTGCTGACCTGGGGCACGGGGGATCTGCTGTTTCTCAACGACCTGTTCCCGAAGGATTGGCAGGCCTTTCTCAGCGGCCGGGACGTGGAATATCTGAAGGCGCCGTCGGACGCGCTTCGCGCGACGTGGTTCACGGATTGGATGAACGTGGATTTTGTGTACACGCCGCAGTTCGATCACGACCGATTCATCACCGGGGAGCGCATGAGTTTTTACAATTCGTTATACGGGCGCACGGTGGGCGCGGACCGGAAAGTAAATTTCAATGCGCCGAGCACCTGGTTCGTGGACGACGAGTTTGCATTGCGCCTGTACCGGATGGTTGGTTCGGCGGAGCTGGCATTTTATGCCTATTCCGGCTACTGGAAGAGCCCGGGCGGCCAGCGGTTTCCCCCAATGCAGGCGACCTTTCCGAAACTGAGTGTGTATGGCGCCAGCCTGCGGGGCAACTTTCTTAAAGGCATTGGAAACGTAGAACTGGCGTACTTCGATTCGCGACAGGATCGGAGTGGTTCCAATCCGTTCGTGAACAACAGCGAATTCCGGCTGCTGCTGGGCTATGAGCGCGAACTGGCCAAGGAACTCACGGGCGGCGTGCAGTATTACCTCGAGCACATGATGGACTACAGCGCGTACCGCAATTCGCTCATCTCGTTGATCATGAATGCCCGGGACCAGGATCGCCACCTGTTCACGCTGCGGCTGACCAAACTGCTCATGCGCCAGGATCTGACCCTCTCGCTGTTCACCTTTTTCAGTCCAAGCGACGTAGACGCGTATTTCCGCCCGCTGGTGAGCTACAAAGTGGACGACCACTGGACCGTGGAGTGCGGGGCCAACGTCTTTCTTGGCGAGAAACCCTCGACGTTCTTCGGCCAGTTCGAAGACAATACGAACGTGTACGGAACGGTGCGGTATTCGTTTTAACCGGGACGCGCTGTTGGCCCTGAGAGACTGTTTGCGGCCGGGAGCGGCCTTGATGCAGAATCAATGCACTGGCGCGTAACGGGCTTCCCTTTTGAGCAGGGGTGTTGTTCAGGCGGGTTGGCTTAGGAATAACAGGCAAAGGATTACGTGATCATGAGTGACAAATTGGCCATTGACGGCGGGCAGAAGGCGGTAACCAACACACTGGTCTCCTGGCCGCAATTCAACGACGCCGCCATTCAAGCGGTGGAAGCGGTGTTGCGCTCAGGAAAGGTCAATTACTGGACTGGCAAAAAAGGGCGCGAATTCGAGGACCGCTTCGCCCAATGGCAGGGCAGCAAATACGCCATCAGCGTGAACTCGGGGACCTCGGCGCTGCATGTGGGACTGGCGGCACTGGGAATCGGGCCGGGCGATGAGGTTATCGTGCCCAGCTATTCGTTCATCGCATCGAGCTTTTCCATCTGCCAGGCTGGTGCGATCCCGCGGTTTGCGGATGTGAACCGGGACGACCACTGCATCAGCGTCGAATCGGCCGAAAAACTGGTCAATGAGCGCACCAAAGCAATCATGCCCGTGCATCTGTACGGCAATGTTGCGGACATGGACGCGATCAACGCGTTTGCGAAAAAGCACAACCTCTTTGTAATCGAAGACAATGCCGAGGCATTCGGCGGAGAGTATAAAGGCAAGAAAACAGGGACGCTGGGCGATATCGCGGCGTGCAGTTTCTGCCAGAACAAAACGTTCACGACGGGCGGCGAAGGCGGCATGGTCACCACGGACAACGAGGATCTCGCCTGGGAAGCACGCAGTTTCCGCGATCATGGCTACGACGTGAAAGCACGGTTGAGCCTGCTCGAACTTGAACAGAAACTGCCGTATATCCACAACCGGGTGGGGTGGAATTACCGGATGACCGAAATGCAATCGGTCATAGGGCTGGCCGAGCTGGACCGGATGGACAACTGGAATATGCCGGCACGCCGGCGCAACGCACGCATTGTCATGGACGCCTTGAAAGATCTGCCGCAGGTGTTATACCCCCCGATCGACACGGACGAGCGGCGGAACGGCTGGTTCGTGATGGCATTTTCGCTGGACATCGAAAACATGAACTGCGACATCGAGCAGTTCGTCGCGGCCGCGGGGGCCGAAGGGGCGCCCTGCTGGAAGGTGTTCTGGCCGCAGTGCCACACGGAGAAGGCGTTCACGCAGAAGAGGGGCTTTGGCAATTCGGGGTTCCCGTTCACGTCGAAGGAATACGCGACGCCCTCCAGCGTCGATTTCACCACGGTGGACGTGCCCAACGCGGTGTGGCATCAGAGCCATACGTTCACCTGCTTTGCGTTTCCGACTTTTACCGAGGACGACATGCATCAGATCGCGAATGCGCTCGTGAAGGTAATTAAGGCGTATTCGAAATAGCCGGCGGCGATTTTGAGGCAGTGGGGCCTGTGGGTGCCGAGGGACCCGCAGGCCCCGCGATCCCCTTGGAGGCAGCGTGCGGCGCAGAGGCCCTGGAGAGCATTCCCGATGGAGCAGAAAAAATTAAAGGAACTGCTGGAGGCAGTCGCGGGCGGTTCGCTGACACCGGACGACGCGATGGAGCGCCTGAAAAATCTGCCGTTTGAAGACATCGGGTTTGCAAAGCTGGATCATCACCGGCATCTCCGAAAGGGTTACCCGGAGACGGTGTTTGCGCAGAACAAGACGCCTGAGCAGGTGCTGGCCATCGTGACGCGGATGCGGGAACACGGAAGCAATGTGCTGGCGACACGCTGCAGCCGGGAAGTGGTCGAAGCGGTGGTGGCGGCGCACCCGGACGCGGTGCACCACGAGATGGCCCGTGCAATCACGATTACGGTCGAAGCCCCGCTGCCGCGTAAGGGGTACGCCGCGGTCGTGAGCGCGGGGACGTCGGACCTGCCTGTCGCGGAGGAAGCGATGGTAACCTGCGAGGCCCTGGGCACGCGCGTGAACCGCGTCTATGACGTGGGCGTGGCCGGCCTTCACCGGCTCCTGGAACAACGGCCTGTTTTGAGCGGGGCGGATGTGCTGGTGGTGTGCGCGGGGATGGAAGGTGCGCTGCCGAGCGTCGTGGCGGGTCTGGTGGAACAGCCGGTGATCGCCGTGCCCACGAGCGTGGGATACGGCGCGAGCTTTGGGGGGATCGCGGCACTGCTGGGCATGCTGAATTCGTGCGCCACGGGCATCTCGGTCGTGAATATCGACAACGGGTTCGGGGCGGGCGTCCTGGCTGCGATGATTAACCGCATCGCGCACGGGGAACGGGATTAGCGAACCGTCGCGGCGGCCGGGGATCTATAAGGAACAGATATGAAGACCCTCTATTTTGATTGTGTCTGCGGCGCGGCAGGCGATATGATCGCGGGTGCGCTGATTGACGCCGGAGCGGATTTCGATGCCTTGCGGGCGGCGCTGGACTCGCTGTCGATTGGCGGGTTTACGGTGTCGGTGGAGCGTGTGAAGAAGAAAGGGCTCGAAGCGGCGCAATTCAAGGTCGACGTAGACCCGTCGGCGCCACAACCGCACCGGCACCTGCGGCACGTGCTGGAGATCGTCGAGGGAGGAAAGCTGCCCTCCAGCGTTGTGGAAGCGAGCGCGGAGACGTTTCGCCGCATCGCGGTCTGCGAAGCGGCAGTGCACGGCACGACCGTTGAGCGGGTACATTTTCATGAAGTGGGGGCCATCGATTCCATCGTGGACGTGGTTGCGGCGCACTTTTGCCTGAACCTTCTGGGGATAGAACGGGTGGAATCGTCGCGGTTGCCCGTGGGGTTCGGCACGGTGAAGGCGGCGCACGGGGTCATGCCGGTGCCCGCGCCCGCGACGGCAAAACTCCTGGAAGGCGTGCCGGTCTGGGGCGGCGACCTGGAAGGAGAATGGGTGACGCCGACCGGCGCAGCGCTGATTTCGCAGCTGGCGCAGGCCTATGGGCCCCTCCCGCCGATGCGCATCGAGCAGATCGGGTACGGCAGCGGCCAGCGCGACGCGCCCGACCGCGCCAACGTGCTGCGGGTGCTTGTGGGCCGGAGCGACGGTGCGGAACCGGGCACAGAGACCATTGCGATCCTCGAGACCAACATCGATGATATGAATCCGGAGTTGCTACCGGTATTGGTTGAAGAAGCGTTGAAAGCAGGCGCGCTCGACGCATTTCTCACGCCCGTTGTGGCAAAAAAAGGGCGCGCGGCGCATATGTTGACGGTTTTGTCGCCTGAAAACCGGGTGGAGGTTCTTGTGCGGACCGTGTTGCAGAACTCCACGACCCGCGGCGTGCGGATCCGGCGCGAATCGCGCGTCCGCCTGGAGCGCGGCTGGTGGCCCGTGACTACGCCCTGGGGCGAAGTGCGCGTAAAATATGGCCTTTTGGAGGGAGCCGCATCGGCGCCGGCCCCTGAATTTGAAGACTGCCGGGCGCTGGCTGAGAAAGCGGGGGTCACGGTGCTGGAGGTGTATCAAGCCGCGTTGGCCGCGGCGATTCAAAAGAAGGGGCAGACCGATGCGTGAACGCGTCGCCGTGTATCCAGGAAGTTTCGATCCTCCGACCTGCGGTCATCAGGACCTGATCCACCGGGCGTCGGCGCTTTTTGACAAGCTGATCGTGGCGGTGGCGACCAATACCGAAAAAAAGGGCCTGTTCCGCGTGGAAGAGCGGATGGCGATGCTCCGGAGTATTTCCGAGGGTCTCCCCAATGTGGAGATCACCTCGTTTGTGGGGCTGACAGCCGAGTTCGCTCGGCAATGCGGGGCTGTGGCCGTCGTGCGCGGCCTGCGCGTGATGTCCGACTTTGAATTCGAGCTGACCATGGCGATCACGAACCAGAAGCTGAATCCGAGCCTGGAGACGGTCTGCCTGATGCCCAATGAGCCGCATCTGTTTTTGAGTTCGAGCATCGTGCGCGAAATCGCGCGTTTCGACGGCGATTTGAGCGGCCTGGTGCCGCCACAGATCGAGGAGGCCATTCGGAAACGGTGCAGCAACTCTGTGTAGGGAGGCGGGACGAAGCATGAACAGCACGGGACTGCGTATCATCGACTTCCACGCGCACGCATTTCCAGATCCGGTTGCGGAGAAAGCGCTGCCGAAGCTGGAAGGAGCGTCGAACATTAAGGCGGCCCTGGACGGAAAGGTCAGTTCGCTGCTGGCGTCGATGGAACGGGCGGGGATTACACACTCGGTGGTGGCCTCGATCGCGACCAAGCCGGGCCAGTTCGATGCCATTTTGAAGTGGTCTCTGGGGATCGCGTCCGATCGGCTGATACCGTTTCCGTCGGTCCATCCGGAAGACGCCGACGTGCCGGGCCGGGTGCGGGCGATTGCCGATGCGAGATTCCTGGGGATCAAAATGCATCCCTATTACCAGGATTTCCGCGTGGACGAGCAGCGGTTGTGGCCGTTTTACAAAGCCGTGCGCGATGAGGGGCTGGTGTTGCTGCTGCACACCGGATTCGATATCGCGTATCCGCACGACCGGATCGCGGACCCTGTGCGTGTAGCGCGGGTGATCGGCGCGTTCCCGGATCTGAAGCTGGTGACCTCTCATCTGGCAGCCTGGCTGGACTGGGACGAGGCGGAAAAGCATCTCTGGGGCAAGCCGGTGTATATGGATTTTTCATACAGCCTGCACATGATCGACCCGGCCCGCGCACGTACCGCGCTGCTGGCTCACCCCGCGGACTATGTTGTGTTCGGGACGGATTCGCCGTGGGAAGACCAGGCGCACGCGGTTGAGGCGGCCCGCGCGCTTGACTTGGGGCCGGAGCGTGAACGGCTGATGTTTTACGACAACGCGGCGCGGCTGTTGGGGCTGAACTGAACCATCCAAATTGTCGCATCCGGGCGTTATGTCTCAACAGGCAGCGTCGCGGGCGCAGGAACTGCGTGGGCTGTGTGGACCGCGTGGACTGCCTCGATACCACCGCCGATTCCGCATCTTGTGTCTCTCGCTGGCTGGGGGGGACGCACGCCCAGCGTGACCGTCATCCGGATTGCAGGGGCGGCCCCCTGTGGCCGCCTGTCTGGATAGCCCCGCGCATCCGCCTGAAGGAGGGCAGGCACTGGGGCCTGCCCCTGCAAACGCGATACGCATGGCCGGAGGTGGGTTGTGCGGGCAGCGCCGCCAGGTACGTGCTCCTGTATCTCCCGGGCAGCAACGGACACGCTCGCGGCGAAATTGACAGGCGGCAGGTGCGTTTGATAGACTCCCGCTGCATTTTAAAGTAAAGAAGAAGCGCCGGCTTCTCACCCTGCGGCGGCTTGACGCCAGCCAGCACGGTTCATGAACCTTGGGTTCCTGCGTGATGTGCATCATGCCGCGGCAGAGAGCTGGCGCTTTCTGCCGCGTTTTTTATGGGCGCGGATGAGCCAATGGGGCGCCTGTCCCCGGGAACAGGATGGGGTTTCCCCAGGGAGGATGTACTATCGCCAAGACAGATGGAACCGGCCGGATACGCATCAACGAGCGTATACGCGCCCGGCAGGTGCGCGTGATTGATGACGAAGGCGAGCAGCTGGGCATCATGAGTCCGGAAGACGCGCTGCGCGAGGCGGAAGAGCGGGGGCTGGACCTCGTCGAGGTTGCTCCAAACGCCCGGCCGCCTGTGTGCCGCATCCTTGATTTCGGCAAATACAAGTACCAGCAGAGCAAGCGCGCTAAGGAATCCAGGAAGCATCAACATGTCGTGACCATCAAAGAGGTCAAGTACCGTCCGAAGATCGACAAACACGACTTCAACTACAAGACCTCCCATGTCCGCGAATTCCTGGAGGATGGAAACAAGGTCAAGCTCACGATCATGTTCCGCGGCCGGGAGATGACGCACCCTGAATTCGGGCGCGACATCCTGGCCCGTGTCGTTGAAGCAACGGCCGATCTGCTGGACGAGCTGCCCGACGCCAGCCGCGCCCGCCTCGAGGGGCGCAATATGATACTGATGTTGACGCCGGGGAAGAACGCACAGAAAAAACCCCGCCAGGAGCCGCGCCGGCCTGTTGAAGAGAAAGGCCCGGAGCAAGTGGTTCAACAGGCGGGTACGGATATAGAAGCTGATATCGAACCGGAAGAATGAGCGCGGCAATTGGCCGCGCGCTGGTGGTGCAACTGTCTGCCGGTATACAAGGTGCGCGTTAAGACCGCACGGCGAGAAGGGCAGGCCCCGCAGCTCGCCACGCCGCGTCAAGACGTGCTTCGTTTCGGACGGCCCCGGATAAGGCCATTTCACAACGAAGCCCGGTTTGGCACGACGGCCCGTAGACCGGAGATGAAGGAGGAAACGAATGCCAAAAATGAAAACCAACAAGTCCGCTTCCAAGCGGTTCAAGCTCACCAAGACCGGAAAAGTCAAACGGCATAAGGCCTTTGCGAGTCATTTGAAAACTCACAAGTCCGCCAAGCGCCGCCGCAGCCTCCGCAAGGCCGTCATTCTGGGCTCTGAAGACGCTGACGGCGTCAAGCGGATGCTCCCGTATGGGTGACGAGCCCGGAGAATAGAAAACGCCCCCGTCCTCGGGACGGTCAACTTCGTGAGGATTTGAATCATGCCACGTTCAACAAATTCGCCCGCGTCGCGCCAGCGCCGGAAGAAATTTATCAAGCTTGCGTCCGGATACCGGGGCAGCCGCCACCGCCTGATCAAGACCGCGCGCCAGGCCGTCGAGCATGCCGGCGTATACGCCTATCGCGACCGCAAAGTGCGCAAACGCGATTTCCGGCGGCTGTGGATCGCCCGTATCAACGCGGCCACGCGCGCCAACGGCATTCCCTACAGCCGCTTCATCCTCGGCCTGCGCAAAGCCAATATCGACGTCAACCGGAAAATGCTTGCCGAGATGGCCGTATCCGATGAAGCCGGTTTCACGAAGCTGGTGGAATTAGCCAAAGCCGAACTCGACTAGGCCGGGCTGCCATGCGCATTGTACCGGCCGTCGATATTCGCGATGGGCGCTGCGTCAATCTCGTGCAGGGCGACTACGGGCAGGAGACCGTTTTCGCCGAGGATCCCGTCGCCCAGGCCCGCCAGTGGTTTGAAGCGGTCCGCAGCCTCGTGCACATCGTCGATCTGGATGGCGCGCGCGAAGGCCGCCTCTGCACCCTCGACGCCCTGCAGGCCCTGAACCGCGCCGGCATACCCTATGAGATCGGCGGGGGTATCCGCGGCCTGGCCGATGTCGAGGCCGCCGTGGCCGCCGGCGCCGAGCGCGTCATTCTGGGCACCGCAGCATACCGCGACCGCGACTTCCTCCGGCAGGCCGTCGCTGCCTTTCCGGAGAAGATCGCCGCGGGCATCGACGCCCGCGACGGCCGCGTCTCCCTCAGCGCCTGGCGCGATGACACCACCACCAGCGCGCTGGACTTCGCCCGGGAAATGGAGCAGGCCGGGGTGGTTCGCATCATCTACACCGACATCAACAGCGACGGCATGATGAGCGGCCCCAATGTGGAGGCCACCCAGGCGATTGCACAGGCTGTCGCTGTCCCCGTGACTGCCTCCGGCGGCGTCGCCTCCATACAGGACATCCAGCGCCTGAAGGAAATTGAGCCGGACGGCGTGGACGAAGTCATCATCGGCCGTGCCCTGTATCTGGGCGCCATCGACATCGGCGAAGCCATCGCCGTCGCGGAGGGAAGGATGTGACGCCACGCTACGGCGCCGTAACCATCATCGGTGTGGGCCTCCTGGGCGGTTCGCTCGCCCTGGCCATGAAGGCCCGAAACCTGGCGGATACCGTGCGCGGCGTGGGACGCAACCCCAAGACCCTGGATCAGGCCATCGCGCTCGGCATCATCGATACGGCCTTTCAAGACCCCGCCGAGGCATGCCAGGGGGCCGATCTGGTGGCCGTGTGCACGCCCGCGGCGGGTGTGCCGGCCATCCTCGATGCGATCCGGCCCACCTGTGATCCATCCACACTCGTTACCGATGTCGCCAGCACCAAGGCAGTCATCTGCGCCCATGCCGCGCGCACCTGGCCCGCCCCATCGCGTTTTGTCGGGAGCCATCCCATGGCCGGTTCCGAGAAATCCGGCCCGGAGTTCGCCACCCCGTCGCTGTACGAAGGCTGCGTCACCATCGTCGACGCCAGTCCCGGCGTTGCGGACGCGCGCGCGCAGGTCACGGCCCTCTGGGAAGCGGTCGGCGCGCGGGTCGTGCCGCTCGAGCCGGAGCACCACGACGCGCTCGTCGCGCGCACCAGCCACATCCCACACATCGTTGCGGGATGCATTGCACGGCTGGCGGCCGCCGCGGGCGATGTCCGGCCCGCCGTCGGCTCCGGGTTCCGCGACGTCACACGCATTGCTGATGGACGCCCCGAACTCTGGCGCGACATCTGCCTGACCAACACGGCGGCCATCGCGGAGGGTCTGGACGCCCTGATGCGCGACTTGGGCGACGTGCGGCGCATGGTGGAAGAAGGCCAGGCCGGCGCGCTCGAAGCATTTTTCCAGGAAGCCCGGGAGGCGCGCGCAAAAGCATTGGGAGAACCATGAAGGGTGCGTTTATAACGCTGGAAGGCGTCGAGGGCAGTGGCAAAACCACGCAGATGGCCCTGCTCCGTGATCGCCTTGAAGCAGACGGCCACCGCGTCCTCCTGACCCGCGAACCCGGCGGCACGCCCATTGCCGAAGCCATTCGCGGCATCCTCCTCGATCCGGCAAACACCGCCCTGGCGCCCGTGACCGAACTCCTCCTGTACGAGGCCGCCCGCGCACAGCATGTCGTCGAACGCATCCGGCCTGCGCTCGACGAGGGCGCGATCGTCATCTGCGACCGCTTCGCCGACAGCACCACCGCCTACCAGGGCGCGGGGCGCGTCCTGCCACGCGAGGCGGTTCGCGAACTACACCACCTGGCAACGGGCGCCCTCTGGCCCGATCTCACCATTGTGCTCGACCTTCCCGTCGAGGAAGGCCTGAAACGCGCCGGCGCCGCACACACCCGCGACCGCATAGAGCGCGAACCGGTCGAATTTCACGAACGCGTGCGCCAGGAATTTCTGCGCATCGCGGAATCCGAACCCAACCGCGTGAAGGTCGTCAACGCCGCTCAGCCTGTCGAAGCGGTCGCCGCGGCCATCCACGTGCTGGTTCGAGACGTAGTGGGGCAGCCGTGAGCCTCTCGGACATCAGAGATCAGGAAGTGGCCGTGCGCCTCATCCGGCGCATCCTCAGCCGGGGCCGCATCCCGAATGCCCTGCTCTTCTGGGGGCCGGGCGGGGTCGGCAAGGCGCTCACGGCGCTCGAGCTCGCCAAAGCCCTCAATTGCACGGAACTCGACGACGACGCCTGCGGCGCCTGCCTGCCCTGCCGCAAAGTCATGAACGGAAACCACCCCGACGTCAAGATCGTCACGCCAAAGGCCAAATCGCGCACCATCCCGGTGGAAGACATCAGCGACGTCAATGAGATCTGCTCCCTGCGGCCATTCGAATCGGAGTGGCGCACCGTGATTTTCCACGATGCCGAGCGCATGAATCCCCCTGCGCAAAACCATTTCCTCAAAATGCTCGAGGAACCGCCGGGACGCACCCTGTTCATCCTGATAAGCGAATTTCCCCGGGATTTGCTGCCCACGATCCGCTCCCGGTGCCAGTTGGTGCGGTTTCGGAGCCTCCGCCCGGAGACCGTGCTCGATCTGCTCCGGCGCGAACGCGACCTTTCCCCGGACCGAGCCGAGGCCATCGCCGCGCTCTCGCTGGGCCGCATGGACCGCGCCCTGGACCTCGTGGACACCGATAAACGCGAGCTTGCCCTGCAGATCGTCGCGCAGCTGCGCGACGGCGGCGATCCGGTCGAGCTGGCGGAGGAATTTGCCAAAAACCTCGAAACCCAGCGCAAACAGATCGAGGACGCCATCGACGCGGAGCTGAAAATCGACCGCGACAACGCGGCCGACGCGCAGGACAAACAGGCTCTGAAAGAGCTGCGCCTCGCCCATACCGCCGCGGCAATTCGCCGTGCTATACTGGACTATCTGTTCCTGTGGGAAACGTGGTACCGCGACGAGATGATTTTCGCGGCCACGGCAGACACAAGCAAGATCCTCAACCGGGACTGCCTGGGCCAGCTCCGAGAGCAGGTCTCGACCGCCCCCGATCAGAAGATCGCGGCGGTGGAAAAGGCGCGGTATTTCCTCGACCGGTTCGTGAACGAGGAGCGCGTGTTTCGCGACCTTTTTTTCGCGCTGGCGGCCCGGTAGCCCCAGGAAGGAGTGGTATATAGATGCAGACCGTGAAAATCCGCCTTCGTAAACCCACCCGGGTCTTTACCTTCCTGAGCGAAGATATCCCCCTCAAACGCAACGATAAATGCATCGTGCGAAGTGATCGGGGCCTGGAATACGGCATGTGCATCGTCGCCCCGGAAGACTGCCCGGAAGGCATGAAAGAACTCGTCAAGATGAACGTCGTGCGCCGGGCCACCCTCGCCGACGAAACCACGTTCAACCAGCTTCAGCGCGACGAAATCCGCGCCAGGGAGGTCTGTGCGCAGAAGATCAGCCAGCACAAGCTCCCCATGAAGCTGGTCGACGTCGAATACTCGTTCGATAAACACCGGGTCCTCTTTTACTTCACCGCCGCGGAACGTGTTGACTTCCGCAAACTCGTCCGCGACCTCGCCCAGGAGCTGAAAACCCGCATCGAACTCCGCCACATCCAGGTGCGCGACGAAGCCAAGCTCGTCGGCGGGCTGGGCGTCTGCGGGCGTGAACTGTGCTGCGCGTCGTGGCTCACCGATTTCAAACCCATCTCCATGAAAATGGCCAAACGCCAGAATCTCTCGCTCAATCCGTCGAAAATCAGCGGCCAATGCGGCCGGCTCCTCTGTTGCCTCGCGTATGAAAACGACATGTACCTCGATCCGCGAAAGCTCAAGGCCGCCGCGCAGGCCGCGCTCCCCCAGGAGACCGAAAGCGATCCCGGACTCGATGAGGAGTTCGCCGACGAGCCCGACGAGGAGATCATCGAGGCCGAGCCGTTCGAAGAGGCGGACATGGATGTCCTCGACGACGAGCCCGCCGAAGCCCCCGGCGAGATGCCCGTGCCCGAGCCCGCAATCAGCCCCGTGCCGCAGGAATCCGCGCAGTCTGGCGATGCCCCGGCGTCCAAACGCCGTCCGCGGCGCCGGCGCCGTAAAAAGACCAAACACTCAGGCGGCGCGTCCGGAAACAGTGGCGGGGCGCAGGGCTGATGCCCCTCGTCGATACACACTGCCATCTCCAGGACCCCCGGTTTGACGACGACCGTCAAGCCGTGCTCGGGCGCAGCCTCGAGGCGCTCGAATGTCTTGTAATCATCGGCGACAACCTCGACACCAGCCGCCGCGCCGTGGGCCTGGTCCGCGACCGCGTCTATGCGGCCGTTGGCTTTCATCCCTACCATGCCGCCCAGATGGACGCCGCCGCTCTCGAAGCGCTCTCCCGCCTCGCTGCCAGCGAAGGCGTCGTCGCCATCGGCGAGATCGGGCTCGACTATTTCCGCTACGCCGAAACCACGCCCGCCGAACAGCGGCGCGCGTTTGAAGCGCAGCTCGAACTCGCCGCAGCCCTCCGCCTGCCGGTCGTCATCCACAACCGCGACGCCGACGACGACACCCTTGCCATCCTGCGCAACGCCCGCAACCGCCTGCCCGGGGTCGTCATGCACTGCTTCGGCAGCAACGCGGCGTTCGCCGCGGCATGCGTCGAGCTGGGTTTTCATATCTCGTTTGCCGGCAACGTCACGTTCCCAAAAGCGGGACCCCTCCGCGAGGCCGCCGCGCTCGTGCCCATCGCCCG
>DAOSJS010000075.1:0-13636 GCA_035367355.1 Candidatus Hydrogenedentota bacterium | reverse complement strand
CCGCCCCCGACCCTGCCCCGGCACTCGTCCGCGTGGCTCGCCTGGCCGACGTCGTGGGGGTCGGCAATAAAAGTGAGGCGCACGTCTAAGAGTCGGGGCGCACGTCCGTGGTGGTCTTCATGGACCGCCCTGCCTGCCGCATCAACCAGATTGGCGGACGCCGGGTCCGTTCTCCGCGGGCGGCACGCAAAAAGAGATCGTTTCGATATGACCCCATCACGCAGTTCCGCCTACCACAGGATTTCGCACGTGATATCGGTTCCCTTCGTGGAATGTTTCAGTATAACGCTCTGGAGTTCCGCGTCATACAGCCAGGCGCTTTCAACCGACAGCATGTCTTCAGAACGGGACACACGCGCCCCCGCCCCCTGAACCGATTTCGGTTCCGGTACCGGCGCGAGGCTGGTGTGCGTAGCAGGCGCATACACGTCGCGCAGCGTGAATCTCAGCCGCCCCTCTCGAAGCCCGGCATCGTCATCGGAAACGGATATCGCCGCGGGCGAATTCAAAAACACCGGCCCGCCGTCCGCATCTTCGAAACGGACGCACTGTATTTCAGGCGATTGCCCGCGCAGCCGGAACCCGTTCACGAGGATGTTCTCTGGATTGATGTCCGCGGGATTGGGCTTGTTTCGGACTATGTCCCACGAATCCGGGTAGCAGCCTTTGCTGGGGCCGCTTGTGTATTGCTGGCGCATGGCCGACATCAAAATTCCCTCCACGATCGTCTTCCAGGGGAAAGAATCGTCAAATTCGGCCAGGTCCTGCAATCCATACGCATAGACCAGACCGCACCATACCACGGGGAGGCCAATCCACGAATGGGTGTAGAACGTCGAGCCAAATACGGCAATTACGTTGTGGGCCATGGTGGGAACGCCGTCTAGCCCCCACATGTAAATGAACGGCAGGCCCGTCCATGCCCAGTACCGGGCATGCGCCAGATGAGCGGGATCGCCCGTCAGCCGGTAGGCTTCACAATAGGCGCGGATCGCCTGTCCGGCGGCCAGGATGTCAGGCTGGTACAAGGGGCACTCCCAGACTTGCGCCCCCCGGGGAACTTCATACCGTTCCATTTGTTTCATCGCGTCGAGCGCCTGCTCCACGAGCAGCCGGTCACCGGTCAAACGCGCGGCGCGAAGGACATGAAGCGCCGGTCCGGAAGCCTGGCCCAGGGTATGGTCGCCCGGCTTGCCAAGGGACTGGTGCTGCTCTCCCGCAGGATTCCACACCCAGAGGCCGTCTTTTCGACCCCGCAAACGGCCGTACGCGCTGTCTTTGAGGCCTTTGAGCGATTCCGGGAGGTAGCCGTACAGAAATGGAAATTCTCCGCTCATGATATGGCATGCCGCCGGCGTCCAGAGGTTTCGTGGTCCAATCTCCTGGAGGCTGCGCTTGGCGGCCGCATCAATGCGCCGCTCGATCTCAGGCACAACGCTGGGTGCGACCCCAGCCGCCAGGTCCAACATCAGCGGGACCGCGTGTCCGAGGGATGGGGCGCTATCCCATCCCCGGCAGTGGCTCCAGCCGGCCGGGTTTTCGTGCCACACCGATTTCAAATAGGCTTCACGGCAAAGCGCCTTCTCTTCCTCCCAGTCTCTCGGGGCCGGGCCCGGACCCGGCAGGCCAAACAGCTCAAACCAGTGTTGCATGGCCTGCAACACCAGTCCACCGATATGCGGGCCGTGAACGATGCTGCCTTCCGCGTAGCGTTCCTGGTGATCGAGGACCAGGCAGGCCTCCAGATGCAGCCGCTGGCCTTTCTTCACCGGGAACGGGATATCCCCGGCTTCGTACTCGTTTTCGTGCACATAATCGCCAACAGACGGTGCAAATAACGACATGTGCGTGTATTGCAGGCCGTCGTCACTGGCTGGCGCCAGGAAGCGCGCCGCGGGGCGCCGCTGGCCTGTGGTCCATTCTTGCTGCGCATCCCACAAGAGCGCCACCAGCGCGCCTTCCCCCTGCACCGCCATCAGCGGGGTCGCAATCTTATGGGCGGACGGCACCCGGCGATCGTTCAGAGGCGGCGCCAGATCGCGTTCGGACGACGACGGCTCGCCTCCTTCGAGGTATTCCAACCCGGGGAACAGTGCAAAGTCCTTCCGCGCACCAAATGCGCGGTCTCCCGCCAATACCTGGGGCAGCGAAAACGCGGCGACCTCAGCATCTTCCGGCGCGATCGTCTCAATTTCGAGATGAATGCGCGCGCTGCCGGCCTCGGCACAGGCCGTCAGAAGGATAGGCCACGACACTCCGGTTTCGCTTTCGGCGATCCCATAAATGCACAACCATGTCGACCGCAACGGGTGGATGTTACTGATCTGGATCCGCAATTCTTCCAGGGAGTTGTCCGGATGGCGCAATACCAGCCGGCAGAGCGGATAGAGCGACGCCACGCGCTGCCAGGCAGTGCCATCCCAGGTGTCAGCCAGGGCGTATGCCGCGCCGCTTTCGTCCACCGCGACCGCGAGCCGCGACCAATCGTTCGCCACGACGGCACGGATGTCGCCGTTGCGTTCGACGATCACGTCGGGCTCTCCGTTACGAGGATGTGGAGGCACCCGCGCCTCTGCAAAAACATGCACACGCAGGCTCCTGCCGGTATCCAGCAGCCATTCTCCCGGCGACTGCGCCGTAAGGCCGCGCCAGACCAGCACGGCCTCCTCGCCGGGCCCGAGCCGCTCTACGGCGGGCGTTTCCATTGCGCCGGGGCCCAGTTCCGCCAGGGTTCGCCCATCTCCCGAGCGGAGGCTCCAGGTGGCCCGGCCAGTGTGAGTGCCCTGGCCCCTGTTGCGAATGCGCTGGATGATGTCAAAGGGCTGTCCAACTGTCACCAGGGGCGAGCTGAGTTCCGGAGGAGCGGCTTCCAGCTCAGGGAGGAAGATCCCGGTGGAGACGCCCATTACGGTCGCGGCGTCAGGTTCAATTTCCACAGCCGGCGCGGAAAAATCATCAAACGCGTGCGGGAGGAGATGGGTGCCCGGCTCCAGCATCACGGTCAGTGGCCGGCGCCCATCGGCGAGGCGAACCTTCACTGTCTGTTCGCAGGCTACCTCAATCAGACTCAGGCCTTCGGCCTGAGCAGGCAGGGTCGATGGCGTCTGTGCGGGCCAGAAGTGCAGAAGCAGGGGCCTGCCCCAAACGGCCCAGTCATAACTCGAGTTTCCCGATATCGCATTCGTGTGGAATTCGACGCTCACCAATTGGCCGGACCAGGACGACAGGTCGACGCAGCGAGGATTCCAGCCCGGCCCCGCCACCTCCTCTTCAAAAACGGCCGCTCCCTCCACAAATACGGAAAAGCGAACCCCGTTGGGCGCTTTTGAAGGGCTGGTCCAGTCGATTCCCGGCCGAAATCCGATATGAAAATATAGGATGCATCGCTGACCGTCCTGCAGCTCGGGCACAGGAATTCCATTGAAGCTCAGGATGGCATCGTCCAGACCCGTCGGATGCAGAAAAATAGCCGCCATCCGGTCTTCTAGCGCGCCCTCGGCATAGCTCGCCGAGGAGGTCAAATCGTTGGTAACCGTCCCATGCTTGAATTGTTCCACAAAATCGGCCAGCACAGCGATCGAACCCGGTTCACGCAGCTCAGCCTGAGCGGAAAGACATCCAACACACACGATTACCACGACTCGAACCAAGGGCGCTTTGGGAAATAAGACGTTACGCATGTTTTCTCTCTGTATTACCACGCGTTGACCAGGCAAAAGCCGATCCGATGCTCAATCGGCGGGGTGCCGGACGAGAGGAAATGCACTGGGCGAAGGCGGATGCCTCCGTGTGCAGCCTCAATCGTCCAGGCCGGAACGGAAAATCTGGGCAAAAACATAGTCTGGGCAAAAGTATAGATTGCACGGATCCACAGGTCAATTTTCTGCTTAAATTACGCTCCTCAGGGGCAGTCAGGTCCGCCATTTCCGATCTCGGCGCGTTGTCTACTGGAATGCCCAAATTCCTGCCGATACAATACCCTCAACAGGGGCCCGGGCGCTTGGGGCGAGGCCCTCGAGACCGTTCCCTTCGAAACAACGAACCGAGAACGCGTGTGGACGCCGAGAAGCGCATACAAGAATTGGAATCGCAGGTCTTGCGGCTCACCCGCGAGTTGCAGCAGTTCCGTGAAACTCGCAAGCCGCCAGGCACGGATTCAGAAGCGCCGCATCCTGCCCCGTCCCACTCCCCTTCGCCCGAGACTTCTTCTTTCACCGCGCCCGTAGCGACGCGCGCCTGGCCGGCGTGGGTGAGCCGGCTCGCGGTGGTTTTTGTGACTGTGGCCATTATCCTGGCGGCTGGCAAGAGCGCCAGTACGTCCGCCTTCGACCTTCGCAGCAAGGCCCTGGCCGCGTACAGCATGGCAGCTCTCCTGCTGCTCCTGGGGGCGGCATTCCCCGACCGGCGCAGTCTCCTGGCCAGTCTTGCCCTCGGGACCGGCCTCGCAGCCGCCTATTTCATGACGTACGCGGCGTTTTTCATCACAAATGCCCGGCTGTTCGCCGAACCCTGGTACGCATTGCCTGTTTTGTTCGCGGCTATCCTGGGGATGACCGCGACCGTTGCCTGGCGCCGCAGCTACGCGGCCGCCGTCATTGCCTGGCCGGTCGTCTATTATTCGTTTGGCCTGACAGCCAGCGATGCGTCCACAATGCCCCAGCTTACGTATGCCCTGAGCGGCGTGGCTCTGGCATCGGCTGGCGCCGTCTTGCTTCATATACGATTCCACTGGCGGTTTCTCGTGTGGCTCGTCCTGCTTGGTTCCTACGGCACGATCCTTCCCTTCCTGTATTCCCAGCCTCAAGGCATCCTGCTTACGCCGGAAGCCTATTTCTGGATTTCGCGGGGCGCGCTGGCGTTTGTGTTTGTGGTTCTGGGGCTTGCTACGGTGCTTGATGTGCGGCGCCCGGACCAGCGGTCCCGGGGCATGCTGCTGCTGTCCCTGCTGAATTCCGCGGTGTTTTTCCCCGCGGTATGGACTGGGATTCATGCCTTCCATGCGCCTCACGCGTGGGTGTTTCGCCTGGCCTTCACGGTGGTGCTGGCCACGCTGGCCCTCCTTGCTGAGACACGCGGCTCGAGAAAGAATTACCTGTTTCAGGCGTACATTGCCCAGGCGTTCGTGATGGCCATCCTTGCGATGATCTCGCTTTACCCGGGAATTACCCTGTGGCCCGCCCTGGCGCTCGTGTGTTTTGCGCTCGCCGTGTTTTATCAGCATTCTGGCGCCATCATCCTCAAAGCGGGCAGCATCCTGTTGCTGTTCGTCGTGGCGGTCGGCGCGTTCTTCACGGTTCAGGCGCCCGGATACGCGGTGTGGGGCCAGCACGCCATACCCGCACGCTGGCTGGGGTGTGCGGGGCCGGCCATCGTCTTCTTTTTTATCGCCCTCTATTACGAGCGGGCTACGCGCAGCTGGCCCATGCAGGAACGCCGCCGGAGTGGCCAGTGGTTTCTGGCCGATACCTTTCTTGACCCGCCTGGCCCCTCCGTGGCCATGCTGTACGCCGCCGCAGGGGCCCTGCTCCTCATGACGCTGACGATCGCCGAGCGGGCGCAACAGCCCGATCTACCGTATCTACTGGGAACGTTCAGCCTGGCTCTGGCGATAGTGGGCGTGCTGGCGTCAACACCGCAGCTGGAAGCCGCCGCCGTGCTCCTGCTCATGGCCGCGCATGTCAGCTTCCATTTCTTCCTGCTGGTCGACAAATCCGGATTTGAGCAGGACGGCGGCTACGCCTACGGGACCATCCTGCTCGCGCTCTACACCTATCTTGCCGGGATTCTCTGGGAGCGCTATCTCAAACGAGTTGGAGACGACCGGGCATGGGAGCACAATCTGGTCGCTCCTCTCCCGCACGTGGGCGCCACCTACATGATTGCGACTCTGATGGCCTATAAGCATGGCGCTATCTACATCCCCGCAACCTACAACGCAATCGGCACTGTTTTGTTGATCTTTCTGCTGTTCCTGCCCCTCCCGGGACTTAAGATCGCGGGGATCGCCCTGTTCGGGATAGGCGCCGCCTATTTCTCCAATCTGTTGTTTGATCCGGCTGCCGCTCAGCCTGGCGGTGCCGCTTTCCTCTACTATCTGGTACCGTTCCTGATGGCCTATGCTGTCTCCGAACGCCTCATTTTTTTCGCCCACAAACGCCCGGCCGTCACCCATCCGATGGACGACACCCTCCGTACCCTGCTCGTCGCGGCCGGTGCTGGACTGGGGCTGCTCGCGCTGAATAAGTGGGCTTCAGAAGAAAAACTGGCCCTGTACTGGCTCATACATGGCCTGGCCGGTATCGGCCTCAGTGTTCTCTTCCGTGAAGCACGGTACCGCTGGGCGGCGTCGCTCGTTCTCGTGCTGGCCGTACTCCAGATGGCCTTCTCGTTCTCGCGAGGCGGAGGATGGCTCTATCCGTTCGCGATTCTCGCCTGGCTGGCTGTGGCTGCGGTCCTGGCCCTGGCCATCCATCAACGTCGACGCCGGCGCGCATTCTCACCACAGAGCACGGCCGAACCCCGCGGACCCTCGCCGGATGAGTAGGCAGGCTGCGGCCGAAGCGATCTGTGCCACGTTGCGGCAACGTGGATTCCGCGCGCTGCTGGCGGGAGGCTGTGTTCGCGATATGCTACTCCAACTTCATCCGAAGGATTTCGACATCGCCACCAATGCCAAACCCTTTCAGGTCGCGGAACTTTTCGAGCGCAGCCTGGACTTCGGGGCGGCGTTCGGCGTCCAGGTGGTCCTGCTGCCGGAAGGCCCTTTCGAAGTCACGACGTTCCGGAAGGACGGGCCGTATCTGGATGGCCGCCATCCGTGCCGTGTCGCCTTCACCGATGAGGAAGAGGATGCCCGCCGCCGCGATTTCACGATCAATGCCCTCTTCTTTGATCCCGTTGAGCGCAAGGTACTGGATTACGTCGGCGGCCTCGATGATCTGCGGGCCGGGTTGATCCGCGCGGTGGGCGTTCCCCGGGAACGCTTTCAGGAAGACCATCTCCGCCTGTTGCGTGCCATCCGCTTCGCGGCGCGCCTGGGATACGCCATCGAAATAGACACGTACCAGGCGATCAAAGAGGCCGCGCCTCTTATTGTGTCGACCAGCGTTGAACGCGTTCGCGACGAACTGCTCAAGATGCTTACGGAAGGCGGTGCCCGGCGCGCGTTTGAGATGCTGGATGAGTGCGGGCTGCTCAAGCAGATCCTTCCGGAGGTCGCGGCCATGAAGGGCGTGGAACAGCCGCCTGAATTCCATCCGGAAGGGGATGTGTTTACCCATACCCTGCTCATGCTCGACCTGCTGAAGGGGCCCAGCCATACCCTCGCGCTGGCCGCCCTGCTCCACGACGCCGGTAAACCCGTCACACAGACTACGACTGATCGCATCCGGTTTAACGACCATGATAGAGCGGGCGCCCGGATTGCCCGCGAGGTCTGTGAACGGCTCCGACTGCCCCGCAGCGATACGGAGCGCGTGGTGTGGCTTGTCGCGCAGCATATGCGCTTCCAGCACATCCCCGGTATGCGGGAAAGCAAGCGCAAACGGACAATCCGCGCCGAAGGATTTGAGGAGCTCAAAGAGCTCTGCCGCCTGGATTGCCTGGCCAGTCACCGCAACCTGGACACGATTGAATGGGTGGAGGACTATCAAGCCCAACTGCCGGCGGATGCGCTCCGGCCCGCGCCCCTGATAGACGGAAAAGATTTGATCGCCCTGGGGTATTCTCCCGGGCCACTCTTCTCGAAAATCTTCAAACGGGTCGAAAACCTCCAATTGGAAGGCGAATTAACCACGCGGGAAGAGGCCTGTGCGTTTGTCCTGGCCCATTGGCCTCCTGACGGGCCGCAGGGAAGCAAAGGAGCCTGACTACCCCGTCCCTGGCGCCTTGGCCGCCCCCGGCAGCCTGCGTCAAGCTCTTCCCAAGAATAATCGTGCCTCTGCTTGTGCCCGACTCGTTCGCCCTGTCATAATAAGGGTGCCCGGCTGCCTGGGCGCAAAAACGCGTGAAACGAGATACCAGCCTGATGGAACTCGATCGGACAAAACGAATCTTAGAGCATATTCACGACGCGCACGTCGCGGAAATGATGCCGCTGATCTCGCCAAAGGAGATCAAGCAAGCCCTCCCCATGTCGGACCGCGCACAGGAAACGGTCATGAACGGCCGTAAAGATGTCGTGCGCATTCTGTCCGGTGAGGACAAACGCATGCTCGCGGTCGTAGGCCCCTGCTCGATCCATGACGTCGACGCGGCGCTGGACTACGCGCAGCGGCTGCACCAGGCTCATGTGAAGTACGGGCAGCGCCTGTTCATCGTCATGCGCACCTATTTTGAAAAACCGCGCACCACCACCGGATGGAAGGGTCTGGTCAACGATCCGGATCTCGATGGCAGTTACAACCTCGAAAAAGGCCTCCATATCGCCCGGCGCCTGCTGCTCGATATCGCGGGCATGGGCCTGCCGGCAGCCACCGAAGTCCTCGACCCCATCGTGCCGCAGTACATCGCGGATTTGATCACCTGGGCTTCCATCGGTGCGCGTACCACCGAGTCTCAGACCCATCGAGAGATGGCAAGCGGGTTGTCCATGCCCATTGGGTTCAAGAACAGCACCGACGGCAACCTCAAGGTGGCCATTAATGCCCTCCTTTCCGCCCGCCAGTCCCACCATTTCCTCGGCATCGACCAGGATGGCCAGACCTGCGTGATCACCACCCTCGGCAACCCCTGGGGCCACATCATTTTGCGCGGAGGCGGGGGCAGCCCGAATTGCGACCGTGTGAGCGTGGCTCTCGCCGAAGAACAGCTGTGCGCCGTCGGTCTGAAACCGAGGATCATGATCGACTGCAGCCACGACAACAGCACCCGGCGCTATGAGCTGCAGGAAAAGGTCCTTCGCGACCTCATGTTTCAGCGGGCCGAAGGGACGAACTCCCTGATAGGCATGATGCTCGAAAGCAACCTCAACCCCGGTAATCAGGCCATCCCAGCGGACAAGAGCCAATTGAAATACGGCGTGAGCATCACGGACCCGTGCATGAGCTGGGATATGACGGATGCGTGCCTGCAGTACGCGTACGAGCACCTCGCCACGCCCTGACACGATCGTGACGGCTCAGGCAGCAGCCTCCGGATCCCCCAGCCTGCGCCTGGCCGCCCCCCCTGCCCGCACTGCCCCTCGTGGTCTCCTCGCCGCCCATGAGAAGCGTTTGAAAAATGTGTTATGCTGCCGCACACATGATCGTCACCTGAAAAGGAGAATATGAATGCTGTCACGCTGCATGGCTTTGATCGTGGTCACATGCATGTCTGCGGGCGCCCAAACCGATGCGTTTTCACCTCCCGGTGCCGGCCGTTCCAACGTCCCCCTGACCATCCAGGGAAAAGACTGGCACGTGCGCATCCCGGCAAATTATGAAGGGGACGTCGAGTTGCGCTATGTGTTTCCTCCCGATCGCCTCTCATTGCAGCCGTCCGGGGAAGAGGTTCCGTTTGTCGCCGGCGACAACGGGACCGTCCGGTTCAGCGTCCCTCCGGAAAAGCGCACGCCACCCGAGACCGTCGTTGTGGCGCACTGGGAGCTTGAGAGATGGGAAGAAAACATTCAGACCATGGAAAAAGACTTCCCCAATATCCCCGAAAACCCCATCCTGTTCGTTGGGAGTTCGTCTATCCGCGGTTGGAAAGTCGCAGACTACTTTCCGGATCTCCCCGTGGTAAATCACGGTTTCGGGGGTTCGGAATACTTCGATGCACTGGCCTATGCGGACCGGATCATCCACCCATTGCGCCCGCGTGTTGTCGTCCTGTATGACGGCGACAATGATGTCGCCCGCGGAAAATCACCCGAATGGGTCGCCGCAGACATGAAGGCCGTGGTGCGCACGATTCACCAGGCAAATCCGCAGACTCCGGTGGTCATTCTGTCGATTAAAACCAGCAAGGCCCGATGGGAACTTCACGAGCAAATGGAACAGAGCAACCGGCTCATGGCCGAGTTTGCAGAAAGCGATCCGCGAGTGACCTTCCTCGACGTCAACACCCCCCTGCTCGATGCCGAGGGCAAACCCCATGACCACTATTTTCTCGCGGACCACCTCCATCTCAGCCACGAGGGCTATCTGGTCTGGACCAGTCTTCTCCGGCCCGTCCTGGACCGACTGCTCGCCCCCGCTGCGCCTCCCGAATGATCCGGCGGGCCAGTCTATCCCCGGCTGAGCTTTCGCTGGATGCGTTCGAGCCGCGCGCGGAACCCCTCCAGGCCCGGCAGGGGCTCGTCGGAGCCCGGGATGCCGCGCGTTTCAAAAAGTTCGACGGTTTCCGCACACAGGCGTTCGGCCTCGAGGAGATTGCGTGCCCGGTGCTCAAAATGTTTGGCCAGCTCCAGGCGCGCAACCAGGTCGCGCGGCCGTTCCGCGAGCAGCTGGGTCCACGCATCCTCCATCTGAGGCCATTGCTTTAACCGTTTGCTGGCCATTCCCATGAGATACAGGCATTCGCAGCGGATGGCCGATTCCGCCTCTTCTTCCAGCAGGCGCTGACCGTGTTCCATCACCTCGCGGTAGTGCTTCTGCAGGAAATGCAGTCGCACCAGCGAGAGGCGATCCTCCATGTGATCGAATCCCAGGCCCTGCGGCAAAGTGAGACTCTGTGACAGGCGGGCCGTCAGAGCGGCCAGCGAGAGTATGTCCATTTTGTGGTGATAGAAAACCGCCTGAAGCGCCCGGGCGTCGCGCGTGCGCAGGTAATTCAGCCAGAGTTCCGGGATTTCAGCGCTGGGAACGTCTCCGTGCCGCCGTACGGCCAATACTTCCCGCTCGATATTCGTCAGCCCGCAATCCCCAAGCCGGCGTTTCCAGAAACGGCGGGCCGCATGGAGGAGATCGTACTGGAGCGCCGAATCCAGCCGAAAAGGCATCCGGTTCTGTATGAACCGGGCCCGCAGCAAGGGTATGTCAAAGCTCTTGCCGTTGTAGGTGACGACCGTGTCGCGCCCGCGAAACAGTCTGTCAAGATACCGCAGCATCGGCTCTTCGTCGTCAAAATCGCGCATGAAGGCCTGTTCCAGGCGGAACGATGTGCCATCGAAATAACCAGCGCCCACTAGAAAGGCGACCGTCCCCGACCCGCCGGCCAATCCGGTGGTCTCCGTATCCAGAAAGATCGCTGTCTCGGGCGTGAAGTCCCGCAGATCGGTGTCGTTCGCTGACAAGGCCACGTGCTCGGGAAGTGCGAGCAGAGCCTCGCCCAGCGTGATGTTTCCGTGCGCGGTGTCCAGCGGGAAGTCGGTGCGGGCCAGATAAAAGCCCTCGCTGGCATCCCCCACCACTTCGCCGGGGACGATGCGGTCGATCTCAAACTCGCCTGACGCCCGGCGCTGAGCAAGCTCCTCGGTTTTCCGGCGCCACTCGGCGCCGCGCATCACGCCTTGTCTTTCAAGCAATTGCTGGAGTTTATCACGCAAATCCGACATGACTTATTCCGGTGCGGCGCCCGCCTGAACCTGCGGATCGGGCAATCCCAAAGCTATCCGGGCGAGCTTCAATGCCCCGTTTTTTCCCCGCTCGCCAACCTCCAGGGCGGGTCCGACACAACTTGGGCAGCCCTCTGTGCATCCGCATCCGGCAATCAGCGAGACCGCCGCTTCAAGCAATTGCCTCTGGTGTGTGAACAGCTTGTCGCTGAACCCGACCCCGCCGGGGTACGTCTCGTAGAGAAAAATGGTTGGGCATTGCGTCAACGGTGCGCGCAACATGGCCGCGGACCGGATATCGCTGATGTCGCACATGACCTGGACGGGCGCAACCTGCCGCAGGGTATTGGCGAGCCCGTTCAGCGCCTGGGAAAGCTCGTTGGGCTCCAGGCCAAGTCGCTGGTCAATATCTCCGGCAAACTCGAGCCAGTAGGAGGCGGTGTGCATGGTGGATTCCGGCAGCGCGATCTCTCCCCATCCCACGTTTTCATGCGTGCCGAACTTGATCTTCTTGTAGATGGACGGCAGCCACGTCACGCTCACCTCACCGCAGTATTTCGCCACCTCGCCGCATGTCTCCTGGCGGAAGGTATGGAGCGTTTTCAGTTCCACTTTGATCTGCGCGTCGGTATAGTAATCGGTTTCAACCGGCCGGACGTAGGCCTTACGATCTTCAAGATCCAGGGCATCCACGGTGTATTGAACGCTTTGGTGCATGTAAATCGCGTTTTCATACAGCTCCACCGGCGCCGCAAAGAGGTCCACTTCGCCAATTACGCGGCCATGGTCCGACGTATCCAGGATCACCACGTTGCCCGGCGCCGCGGTGCGCAGGCTGATATCTTCGGCGGGATACGCATCCGCGCTCCAGTGCCATTTATCCTTCACGCGGCGAAGCACGTGTTGTTCCGACAGATAGTCGAGCATCTCCTCCGTGGAAACCGGGTCCAGCCCGAACGCTTCGCCCTGCACAAACGGGATCTCGAAAGCCGCGCATTTCATGTGGCTCGCCACAATAATCAGGTTGTTCGGGTCGACGGTCGCGCTTTCCGGCGGCTGCCCGAAAAAATAGTCGGGATGGTTGATGATGTACTGGTCCAGCGGGGCGCTTGACGCGATCAGCACGACGAGCGATACCGACGACCGGCGTCCGGCCCGGCCCGCCTGCTGCCACGTGCTGGCTACGCTGCCGGAATAGCCGGTCATGATGCAGGCGTCAAGCGAGCCAATATCAATCCCCAATTCCAGCGCGTTGGTGCTCACCACGCTCATGATCGCGCCGTCGCGCAGTCCCCGCTCAATGTCCCGGCGCTCCGTCGGCAGGTAGCCGCCCCGGTAGCCGCGAATCAGGTTCTCACTCTTGCCCATTTTACGCACGGCATCCTTGAGGTACGTGGCGATGATCTCAACGCGCAGCCGGCTTCGAGCGAAGATGATCGACTGCACATCCCGCGTCAGGAAATGGCGCGCCAACCGGACGGCCTCCTTCACGGAAGAGCGGCGAATGCCCAGTTCTGCGTTGACTACGGGCGGGTTGTAAAACAGAAAATGGCGCTCGCCCTGAGGCGCGCCGTTGTTGTCGACCAGGCGTACCGGCTGTTCCACGAGGCGTTCCGCCATCTCCCGGGGATTCCGGATCGTCGCGCTGCAACAGATGAACTGGGGGTTGCTGCCATAAAAAGAGCAGATACGTTTCAGGCGGCGCAGCACATTGGCCAGGTGGCTGCCGAACACGCCCCGGTAGTGATGCAGCTCGTCGATCACCACGTAGCGCAGATTTTCAAAAAGACGGAGCCACTTGGTGTGATGCGGCAGAATCCCGGTGTGCAGCATGTCCGGATTTGTCACAACAATATGCCCAGCCTGCCGGATTGCCTTTCGTGCCGAGCCGGGCGTGTCGCCATCGAAAGTATAGGTGCCGATCTTGACCTCGAGATCCTCGATGGTGTCCTGCAGCTCATGCACCTGGTCTTGCGACAGCGCCTTGGTTGGGAAGATATACAGGGCCCGGGCCTCGTGTTCCTGCATCAACGTGTTCAAAACCGGCACGTTATAACACAAGGTCTTCCCGGAGGCCGTTGGAGTCACTACGCAGACGTTTTCCCCGGCGAGAGCTGCCTCGACTGCTTCCTGCTGGTGCGTATACAGGTTCTGTATCCC
>DAOSJS010000074.1:0-13652 GCA_035367355.1 Candidatus Hydrogenedentota bacterium | reverse complement strand
CCGCCCGCCCGGCAAGCGATTCCCGGCGGAAATTCGTGATGAGGTTCCCGAACGCATCGATAGAAATCACTTCGCCGCGAAACAGCGTGTCGTTGAGCTGGGCTGGTTCGGGCACCTCGAGGCGGCAGAGTTCACCCGCGACCGGGCCCATCTCGTCAAACGCCTTGCCGGAGGCCAGGTATCCCGCGGCCGGGGCAAAAATATCGCGCCCGTGAAACGTGGGAGAGATTTCCGCGGGCATGCAGGCGGGATTCGTGATGACGCGCGCTTCGCGCAATGGAAGACGCTCCAGCACCAGGGTCAGCAGCCCGTTATCCGGGCAGACGAAGTACTGCTCTCCCGCCTGGACAGCGAGGGGCCGTCGTGCCGTGCCGACCCCCGGGTCAACCACCGCCATATGGATGGTGCCTGCCGGAAAGTACGGCGCGGCTCCCTCCAGAAACAGGGCGCCCCCCATGACATCCTGTGCCGGCACCTGGTGCCCCAGGTCGACGATAACGGCCTGTGGACAGAGCGAAGCGAGCACGCCTTTCATGGCGGCGACGTAAGGGTCCCGTTCGCCGAAGTCACTCGTTAAGGTAATCAAGGATGTCATAGGCGGACACACCGGCCCGCGCGGGCCATTTGGTGTTGTATTTCTTCCCAGTTCTCCGTATGGTCGTGCACAAATCATAACAGGACAATCATCGGCTATGAAAGAAGAAGGGGAGGGGCGGCTGCCGGCAGCGACATGAAATACGTCAAAATTGCCAACGTCAGCGATTTTGAAAGCAAACGGTTTCGGGTTTTTACCATCCTGGCGAAGAAAGTAGGGATTTTCAGGGGAGAGGACGGCGCTTTGTTTGCCACGGAACTCGTGTGCAAACATCAGAACTGGGATCTCTCCACCGGCCGCATCGAAGGCAACCTCTGCACCTGTCCCCGCCACGGCTGGCAATATGATCTGCGCACCGGGGAATGTCTCAACCACGATTCCGCACCGCTCCGGCGCTATGGGCTTCGATGCGACGGAGACGACATTTACATCACCCTTCGCCCAATCGACAGCGAATCGTAACGCGATGACAATCTTTACGGTGCCGGCCCCTGGAGGTTTGCCAGTCTAAACACCCGGCGACGCGTACAACAGGAAGGCGAGCAATTCCAACTCGATGATCGCGTGGGCAAGAAACGGCAGGAGGACGTTCCGGCGTTTACGCGCCCAGAGGGTCAGCACGATCGACAGAGCGACCATGCCCAGGGCTTCCAGAGGGGCTTTCTGCAGATGATACACCCCTTCCGACAGGGGCACGATGAGCCATCCCGCCCGGGGAAGCCATCGATCCCAGGAGCGCAGCAGCACGTACCGGTGCAGCAGTTCCCACCCGGGCAGCCAGGAGGCCGTCCAGCTGATATACCAGATACTGGCTTCCCATCGCCGCCGGGCGAGGAAGGCGCCGGTTCCGCGGTACATCTCGCGAACCCCGGGTAACAGGGGGATGAGCAGCACAGCGAGCGCGCCCATTGCCGCCAGACCGGCAAGCAGGTACCAGTCTGCCCGCCGCCACCGCGTGAAGGTAAAGGCATGAACGTCGAGGCGGGGGAGAAGGCACAGGAGCGGCAATGCAAACCAGGCCGCGAATTTGAACACGTCAAAGCCGCCGGGCTGATACTTCAGCAGCAGGCGCCATTCAACAGGGAATCGCATATTTTGCGTGGCCAGTGCGTCCAGCCCGAGCACGAGGAGCACATAGGCGGCAGCAAGCAGGGCTGCGCGCTGTGAACCTGCTGCCTCCTGTTCGGGGGAATTCATGCCGTGCCCTGCCTATCGGGCAATCTTTCTGCCCTCCCGGGAGTCGGGGAACGGGCAGAGATCGCGAACACAGCACCGGCTGCAATACGGCGCGCGCGCCTGACAGATCGCACGGCCATGAAACACCAGGCAATGGGAAAACTTCGTCCATTGCGCTTCGGGCAGGAGCCCCATGAGGTCCTGTTCGATCTTGTCCGGGTTGGCGCTCTTTGTAAAACCCAGCCGGGTGCTTACCCGCTTGCAGTGGGTGTCCACGGTGATACCGGGCGCTCCGAAGCATTCTCCCAGCAGCACATTGGCCGTTTTTCGTCCCACTCCGTCCAGCTGGAGCAATTCCTCCATCGTCCCCGGCACCGTGCCACCGAATCGCTCGACAATAGTTTGGCTGGCCTGTTTTATTGACCTGGCCTTCTGACGGAAAAAACCGCAGCTCTGGATGGCTTTCTGCAACTCGTCATCCGCCGCCGTGGCATAGTCTTTCGCGGTTCTGTACCGCTTGAAGAGACTGGGCGTGATCAGGTTGACCCGGGCATCGGTACACTGCGCCGCCAGGATTGTCGCAACGAGCAGTTGGAGCGGATCCTTAAAATCGAGCGAGCAGCGCGCATCGGGGTAGGCTTTCATCAGCCGGTCCAACACCTCGGTCGCACGCTCCCGCTTTGCCGGCCGTGTCATCTTGTTTGCCGCCATGAGAGCAATTCCTCTGCCTCCATGCAATTGAGCAGGTGATCCTTCGTCAGCCAGCCTTTCCGGGCGATGCCCAGACCATATTCGACATCGTCGAGGCCGTCGACGCTGTGCGCGTCCGGTCCGATACACAGCTTTACACCGCGCTCGCTGGCTTTGCGCAGGTGCCGCCAGTCCAGGTCCAGCCGGTGGGGGTTGGCATTGATCTCAATGGCGACCCGGTACTCGGCACATGCGTCAAAGATGGCGTCCAGATCAAGGGGATACCCTTCGCGCGACAGGAGCAACCGTCCAGTGGGGTGGCCCAGAATGGTCGTGTGGGGATTCCGGATTGCGGCCAGGAGCCGCTGGGTCGCCTCTCTCTCCGTCATGGTGAGCTTGCTGTGTACCGAGGCGATGACGAAATCGAACCGTTTCAGGGTCTTCTCATCGTAATCGAGTGAGCCATCGGCCAGGATATCGGATTCAATGCCTTTGAGAATCCGGATTCCTTCGATCTTCTCCATCACCCGGTCCATTTCACCGTGCTGCCGCTTCACGTCGTCCGGCGCCAGTCCCCCGGCATAAACCGCGGACTGACTGTGGTCCGCAAAGCCGATGTAACGGTAGCCGCGTGCTTTGGCGCCTGAGGTCATTTCCTCAACGCTGCTGCGGCCGTCGCTGTAGGTGGAGTGGCAGTGCATTACGCCGAGGAGATCCGGGCGCTGGATCAGCGCCGGCATCGTATCGGCGTCAAATTCGCCGCGGTCTTCCCGGAGCTCGGGCGGGATATTGGGAAGTCCCAAGGCCGCAAATATGGCCGCCTCGTCTCCGCAGGGCACGAGACGTTCCTCACCGGCAAACAACCCGTATTCGTTCAGCTTCATCTTGCGATCTTTTGCGCGCTGCCGCATCACGACGTTGTGCTCTTTGCTTCCGGTGAAATGAGCGAGCGCATACGGGAACTGCGCTTCGGAAACAACCCGAAGATCCACAGCGATGCCCGAGGCAAGCACCACGCTGGACTTCGTCTCCCCGTGGCCGGTCACGGTCTCGACACCCGGTGCGCCCACAAAGCCCGCCATGATCTGTTCTGGCGCGCCTCCCGCCGCGAGAAGGTCTATATCTTTGACGATCTCCTTACGGCGCCGCAGACTTCCCGCGACCTCGAGCCGCGACACGGGAGTCTGTTCCCGCAGCCAGTCGAGAAGGGCGTTTGCGGCCTCCCAGCCCGCGCTGACGAGGTGCTGCCCCTGGTGGCGCTTCGCGAACGCGAGCCCGTCCAGCACATTCTGCTGCATCTTCGGGCCGAATCCTTTGAGCGAGGCGAGGCGATTCTCCTCGCACGCATATTCCAATTCGCCCAGGGTGGCAATGCCCAGCTCGTCATGAAGCAGTTTGATCCGCCTGGCGCCGAGGCCTGGTATTTGAAACAGGTCGAACAAGGTCTCGGGAAATTTGGCGCGCAGTTCCTGATGGTACTGCAGCTGGCCTGTAGTCACCAGCTCCGTAATTTTCTGCTCGAGCGCATCTCCGACGCCTTTCAGTTCCCGCAGCCGTTTCTCTTTCACGAGCTGGTTGATATCGTCGCCGGATTGCAAAATCTGCCGCGCCACGTTGCTGTAAGAGCGCGACTTGAACGGATTTTCGCCGGATAATTCCAGCAGAACGGCGATTTCCTCCAGGACGGCCGCGATCTCTTTGCGGGTCATGTGAACGCTCCTTCGTGCAGCCAGGGCCCGCGCATCACAGTTTCAGGCCCAGCGCCAGATGCAATACCTCCCGCATTTCCGAGACAAAATAAAACGTGACCTTCTTGCGCGCCTTTTCCGGCACTTCATCGAGATCCTTCGCACAACGTTCGGGGAGGATGATGTGCTTCACGCCTGCCCGTATGGCAGCGAGCACTTTTTCCTTAATACCCCCAACCGGCAACACCAGGCCGCGCAGGGTGATTTCGCCCGTCATGGCCAGGTTGGGCTTCACTTTTTTCCCCGTGAGCAGCGACGCCACGGCGGTCAGCATCGTCACACCCGCGCTGGGCCCGTCTTTGGGAACGGCTCCCGCCGGCACGTGGATATGGATATCGAAGTCCCGGAAGTCCTCCGGGGAGACACCAAGCGATTCCGCGTTGGCCCGCACGTAGCTCAAGACGGCCTGAGCGGATTCCTTCATCACGTCGCCCATCTGCCCAGTGAGCGTCAATCCGCCTTTGCCCGGCATGCGCGTAGCCTCGACGAAAAGAATGTCTCCGCCGGTGGGGGTCCAGGCCAGGCCGGTCGCCACCCCGGGGAGGCGCGTCCGGTCGAGGACTTCGCGGTAGAACCGCTCCGGGCCGAGGTACTGTCCGAGATCTTTTGCGTCTATCCGGATGGGTTTTCGGCGTCCTTTGGCGATGGCGGTGGCGCATCCCCGCAGGACGGCGCCGATCTCACGTTCGAGATTGCGCACGCCGGCTTCGCGGGTGTAAGACTCAACAATGCGCCGCAGGGCTGCCGCGGTGATGGTGACCCGTTTCGGGGGAATGCCGTTAGCGGTCATCTGGCGCGGCACCAGGTAGTTCCGGGCGATATGGACCTTCTCCTCGAGGATGTACCCCGGAATCTCGATGATCTCCATCCGGTCACGCAGGGCCCAGGGAATCGTATCCAGCACATTCGCCGTGCCGATGAACATCACCCGTGACAGGTCGAAGGGCACGTTAAGATAATTGTCATTGAACGAATTGTTCTGCGCCGGGTCCAGCACTTCCAGCAGGGCCGAGGAGGGATCGCCCCGGAAATCCGCGCCGGCCTTGTCCATTTCATCCAGCATGAATACCGGGTTATTGGAACCGGCCTTGCGGATACCCTGAAGGATGCGGCCCGGCATGGCCCCAACATAGGTGCGCCGATGACCCCGGATCTCGGCTTCGTCGTGCAGGCCGCCCAGCGACATGCGCACGAACGTGCGCCCAAGCGCCCGGGCGATGGACTGGCCGAGCGACGTCTTTCCAACTCCGGGCGGACCGGCAAAACAGAGGATGGGCCCGGGCGCCTCGGGCTGGAGTTTCCGCACGGCAAGGTATTCGAGGATACGCTTCTTGACCTTGGCCAGACCGTAGTGGTCTTCGTCCAAAATTTCCTCTGCGCGGCCGATATCGAGCTGGTCTCTGGTCTCGTTGTTCCAGGGCAGATCCGTGAACCAGTCGAGATAGGTGAGAATGACGTGGTATTCCGCGCTGGATTCATTCATCTGACCCAGGCGGTCCAGCTCGCGCAAGGCTTCCTTACGGATCGCATCGTTGATTTGAAGGGCCTCAATTTTCTCGCGGTATGTGTCGATTTCCGGATGGTCCCTGCCGCCCATCCCCAATTCGTCCTGAATCGCCTTGAGCTGCTGGCGGAGATAGAATTCCCGCTGGCTGGCGTCGATCGAGCTCTTGACCTCCGCCTGGATCTTGTGCGAGGTCTCCATCACCTGCAGCTCGTTGCTGATCAGATACACCAGACGCTCAAGCCGTTCCCGCGGATCAATGAGCGACAACAGCCTTTGCTTTTCCTCAATCGGGATGTTGAGATTCGCCGCCACGATGTCCGCCAGGCGGCCGGGATCTTCGATATTGTCCAGCACATGCGCGGCCTCGTCCGGCATGGACGGCGAGAGCTGGGCGTAGCGCGTCATTTGCTGGCGAATGGCCGTGGCCAGGGCAGGGATTTTATCCGGGTGACTGATCTGGTCTTCGAGAAGCTGCACCCGAACAAACGGGTACGGTTCCCGCCGTGTCAGGCCCAGAGGGCGAAACCGGCTCAACGCCTGAAGGAGGACGACCAGGCTGTCGTCGGGCAGGCGCTGCAGCTGCAGTATCCGGGCCGTCGTGCCCGTGTCGTAGGCGGCATCCAGCCCTTGAGCCTCTCCGTCCTGTTCCCGCAACGTCAGGAGAGCAACCATTTTGGGGCCCAGCACGGCCTCGTCTATCAGGCGTTTCTCGTGCGGGTCAGTCAGCCGGATCGGCAACGCGGCCATTGGAAACAAGACCTGCTTGCGAAGCATCAGCAGCGGCAGGAGTTCGGGAGTCGAGGCTGTGCCGTCCGTGAGGACCACGTGGGGGGCGCTGTTGTCTCCGGTCATCGCGTCATGCTCCTTGGCACTTCAATGCGCAAATATCCTTCCCGGAATTTCGCCTCAATGCGTTCCACATCTGTTTCCGCGGGGAGCTGAATACGCCGGGCAAACCGGCCGTAGGGAATTTCCATCTGATGGACATGTACCGTGCGCAGGGGCACTCGTTTCGGCCGCTCTCCCTCGATCGTCAGAATATTCTGTTCGACGCGGACATGCACCTGATCTTTCTTCACCCCGGGGAGTTCGGCAATAATCACGAACTTCGTATCGGTTTCATAGATGTCCAGAGGAGGTTCCCAGTCGGTGGGAGAAAACGACTCCAGCTGTCTACGTGGGGTCATCGCATACATCTGGAAGTAGATGTTTGGGTACCGGGGCATTGCTCGCTCCTTCAGGATTTCTACGCCGCAACCCGTGCCGGAAATTCTGCTGGTGTGAGTATATCGGCCGTGTTTTCATTGAAGCAAGAGAGCTGCCCGCTTATAATTGCGCCTCAGCGTCTGAGCCGCCCGGGCGCGCCTGCAGGAAAGGCGAGTAGACCATGTCTGCCGATTCGGTTGTCATCATTCCCACATATAACGAAGCACAGAACATCCAGCGCCTGATCAGCGCCATTCAGGATGCCTGCAGCGCCCTCGACATCGTGATCGTCGACGACGCCTCCCCGGATGGGACCGGTGAACTCGCCGCATCCATGGAGGGCGTCCACGTAATCCGCCGCCCGGGCAAGCTGGGGCTGGGCACCGCCTATGTCGCCGGATTTTGCTATGCGCTTGGCCGTGGCTATCAGCGCATCGCCGGTATGGACGCTGATTTCAGCCATGATCCGAGCGTGCTCCCGGCTCTTTTCGCCCTTCTGGACACGGCCGATGTCGGGATCGGATCGCGGTATGTTCCGGGAGGAGGAACGCGGAATTGGGGCCTGCACCGCCAGATTTTGAGCCGTACGGCAAACATCTTCGCGCGGTTCATGTTGGGCCTGCCCATCCATGATGTGACCTCCGGATACCGCTGTTACCGCCGGGAAGTGCTGGAACGCATTGATCTCGATACACTGGCTTCCCATGGGTATTCCTTCCTGGTAGAACTCCTGTACCGCTCCGTTCAGGCGGGTTTCTCCGTAGCCGAGACGCCGATCATTTTCGAAGATCGCGCCCGCGGCACGTCAAAAATGAGTCTCCGCGAGATTGTGGGCGGCATCAAAAATCTGTTCCGCCTGCGCCGCACGGAGATGAAAACCCGGAGCTGACCCCGTCATCTGCGGAGCAAATCAGTGAAACCCACAACAGATGCGCCATGTACAGCCGGGCGGCAGGATTGCCGGACGCTCTCCCTGGCGCGCCGAATTGGGCGGCGTTGCCGCGTGCCTGATGATTAAAAATTGACACACTTTGAAGCGTTTTGATACTCTTTCGCCCCTGCATGTTTCGAACCTCAATGCGCATATCGACGGAATAGCTGAGGCTCAGCGCATCTTGAAATGGCCGGATTGGAGGACATCCGATGGCGGAACGAATCGCGATTTTCGACACAACCCTGCGCGACGGGGAGCAATCGCCCGGCGCGAGCATGAACGCCCATGAGAAGATCCAGATGGCGTTGCAGCTCGAACGCCTCGGTGTCGACGTGATCGAAGCGGGTTTCCCCATTGCGTCCCAGCAGGAGTTTGAAAGCGTCCAGCAAATCGCCGCAACCGTGAAACGACCCGGCGTGGCCGCGCTGGCACGGGCCGTAGACAAAGATATCGAGCGCGCCGCGGCCGCTTTGGAAAAGGCGGCATTTCCAACCTTGCATACCTTTATCGCGACGTCCGATATCCACCTCGAGCACAAGCTGCGCATGACGCGTGAACAGGTCCTCGAGCAGGCCGGCAACGGAGTGCGCCTGGCGAAGAGCCTCATCGGCCGCGTCGAATTCTCGGCGGAAGACGCTACCCGCTCCGAACTGGACTACCTGGTCGCGATTACGAAGGTCGCCATCGAGGCAGGCGCGTCCGTGATCAATCTTCCCGATACCGTTGGGTACACCACGCCCGGCGAGATCGAGGAGATGTTCCGCTATGTCATCGCCAACACCCCGGGCTCGGACACCGTGGTATTTTCCAGCCACAACCACAATGATCTCGGCCTGGCCGTGGCGAACGCCCTGGCGGCAGTACGCGGCGGGGCGCGGCAAATCGAATGCACGGTCAACGGCATCGGCGAGCGCGCCGGAAACACCTCGCTCGAAGAAGTCGTCATGACGATTAAGACACGCCAGAACATCTATCCGTTTGAGACCGGCATTGTCACCGAGGAGCTCACAAACGCCAGCCGCCAGTTGAGCAATGTCACGGGGTTGCCCGTCCCCTACAACAAGCCCATCGTGGGGCGCAACGCGTTCGCGCACGAAGCCGGTATCCATCAACACGGCGTGATCGCAAGCCGGCTCACGTACGAGATTATGACTCCCGAATCAGTCGGGCGCACCCGGAGCGAACTCGTCCTGGGAAAGCACTCCGGCAAGCACGGCCTGGCTAAACGCTGCGAGGAACTGGGCTACGTTCTCAACAAAGAAGAGTTGCAGCGGCTTTATGACCGCTTCATCGAGCTCACCGACCGGAAGAAGGAAGTGTTTGAGGACGATCTGCGCGTCCTCATCGCTTCGCTGAGGCATGAGAACTTCGAAACCTACCGCCTGCTCCACGTGCGTACCTCTGGCGGCGATCCCACCATGGCGCTCGTGAAACTCCAGCGCGGGAAGGACACCATGTTCGAAACCGCGACCGGCGACGGGCCCGTTCATGCCGCTTGCATGGCGATCGAGCGCATCAGCGGTGTGAGCGGGCGGCTCTCCGAGTTTCAGGTTCGAGCCGCTACTCCGGGCAAGGATGCCCTGGGCGACGCCCATGTCACGGTCGAATTTGAGGGAAAAGCCTATTACGGCACCGGTGCCAGCACCGATATTATTGAAGCCGCCGTGATGGCGTACCTCAACGCCCTCAACAAGTATTTCGCAATGAAGACATAGTGGTATCTGGCGGATTCCCGGCTTCCCGAGCATGCCCGCACTCGGGGGCCTTATCCGTACCGGCGTCTTTACGCCGGTACGGCAAGACGAGATGCAAGTGGACAGCGGCTGCGAGCCCGCTGAATACGGGGACTTCCTTCCCCGATAAGGAACGCGACGCATGAAGTTCGGCAACACCATCGAAGAATATGTGCACAGCAATGAGCCTCAGACCCGATCCGGCATGCTTCTCCTCGAAAGCGCGCGGCGTCTTCGAATTAAACCTGACGACGTTGCCGAGATTATCAAGCCGTACACCGTTCATATCCAACGTCTTCCCGTGCCTCTCATGGGCAAAGTGATCAACCTCACGTCGGGGATCGTCCTGCACAACCGCGCCCGGGGACCGTACAAGGGCGGTATCCGGATTGCCAAGGATGTCGACATATGGGAAACCACCGAGCTTGCCCGTCTCATGACCCTGAAGACCGCGCTGGCGGATATGGATCTTGGCGGCGGCAAATCCGGGATCAGCGTCGATCTCCGTGCTCTGTACACCGCCATGTGCGAGGAAAAACGGTTTGTCGGCGATTTCCGTGAGTTCGCCCGCATCGCCAAAGCCGACATCATGGTCGAGTTCACCAGCCACTTCGGCAGGCTGTTCTCGCGCAACCACTATATTCCAGCGCCCGACATGGGTAGCGGGGCTGCGGAAATGGCGCGCATCTACAACGCAACCCTCGATCCGGCCTCCGTCACCGGAAAACCCGACGGTGTCGAAGGCTGGCTCCCCGGCCGTACCGAGGCCACCGGCTACGGCATCTGGTACGCCATCCTCAAAGACATGGAGCGCCGCGGACTGGCCCCCGATCAATGCACCGCGGCCATCCAGGGGTTCGGCAACGTCGGCATGCACGCCGCCACGGCCCTTCAGGGCTCCGGTGTGCGGATCGTCGGCATTGCCGACATCACCGGTGGTATCAACGACCCGGCTGGATTGGACGTACAGCGCGTGGCCGTCCACTACGGCCGTCATGGCTCGCTCACCGGCTACAAGGCCCGCTCCCTGACCAGCCAGCGCTTGTTCCGGCTTCCCGTGGACTACCTTATCCCCGCTGCGACGGGCCACGTCATCCACGCCTCCAACGCTGGTCAGATCAAGGCCCGCGTCATCGTCGAGGGCGCCAACATGCCCGTCACGTACGATGCAATGAAAACCCTCGCTGAGAAAGGCGTCGACCTCATCCCTGACATCTACGCCAACGCGGGCGGCGTCATCGCATCTCATCTCGAATTCCGCCAGGCCCTGAGCGGACAACGCTTTACCCGCGCGATGACGCTGGCCCATATCCGTGAACGTTTCGACGCCACCTACGAGGCCATGCTGCCGTTCATGAAGAAAGGCCGATCCATGACCGAAGCGAGCATCGACGTTGCCCTTCAACGCGTTCACCAGGCCATGACCGAGCGCGAACTCCTGGCAAGGTAGCGCGCTCCATGCGGGAAAAAGCCGCGGGACATCCCAGGGAGCAGGCTGCGAAAACCATCATCGGATGGTCCGAATACGTTGCCCTGCCGGAATGGGGTATCAGCCGGCTCCCGGCCAAGATCGACACCGGTGCGCGCACGAGTTCGCTCCATGTCGACAATCTGCAGATCGTTGATGCGCACCACGTCTCGTTTGAAGTGGTCCTGAGCCGAAAGCACAGCAACCGGCGGATTCACGTCGTTACCAGAATAGCCAAGTGGGGGCGGGTTCGCTCCAGCACGGGCCATTACCATACCCGCTGCTTTGTGCACACCCGCGCCCGTATCGGCGCCATTGAGAAAAACATCGAACTCTCACTGGCGTCGCGCGAAAAGATGCTTTATCGTATGCTACTGGGCCGAAAAGCCCTCGAAAAGGATTTTCTGGTGGATGTGTCCCGGCGCCGTGTCCTGGGCAAACCCGAAAAACCCAGACAAAAAAGGTCTGTGCCCTCATGAAGATCGGGCTCCTCAGCCGCCAGCCGCGCAGCTACAGCACCCGGCGGCTCCGCGAAGCCGCCAAGCGGCGAGGCCACAGCGTCCGGGTACTCGATACGCTCCGCTTCGCAATATCGCTCGAAAAACAGGAACCCGACCTATACTACCGGGGCCGGAAACTCCCGGCGTTGGACGCCGTTATCCCCCGTATCGGCGCGTCCATTACATTCTATGGGCTCGCGGTGCTCCGCCAGTTCGAACAAATGGGCATCTACGTCCCCAACGATTCTGCCGGCATTTCCCGGTCGCGCGACAAGTTATGTGCCACCCAGCTGTTCAGCCGCTACTCCATCAGCATCCCCGCAACGGAATTTGTGCGCGACAGCAGCGACATCCTCCCGGCGATTCGCCGCGTCGGTGGCGTGCCGGTCATTATTAAGGTCATCGAAGGGACCCAGGGCGTTGGCGTGATCCTCGCGGAAACTGAAAAAGCTGCCGAGGCCATTATTCAAACCCTGCATGGCGCAAAACAAAATGTCCTCATTCAGAAATTCGTCAAGGAGAGCCACGGCAGCGACCTGCGCGCGTTTGTTGTCGGCGGCCGCGTTGTAGCCGCCATGCGCCGCGTTGCCAAGCCGGGCGAATACCGCAGCAATGTGCACCGCGGCGCCTCCGTCGAACCGGTCACGCTCACGCCTGAATTCACGCACACCGCGCTGCGTGCAGCTCAGATCGTGGGACTGGGCATCGCGGGCGTCGATATGCTCGAGTCCGCCGAAGGCCCTCAGGTCATGGAGGTCAACTCATCCCCTGGTCTTGAAGGCATTGAAAAGGCCACGGGCATCGATGTGGCCAGTGCCGTAATTGAGTTTGTTGAAGAGCAGGCTCTGTTCCCCGACGCCGATCTGCGTCAGCGGCTGCGCCTCACCGGAGGGGTCGGAATTGCCGAGGTTTCCGTCCATGGCATGCCCGAACTGGAGGGCAAACCGCTGCGCGAAACGCCACTGGCCAGCCGTAACATCTACGTTCTCAACATCGCCCACCACGACACGGTTGTCCCGCACCCCAAGGCGGATGATGTCATCCAGACTGGCGACGTATTGCTCTGCTATGGCGATCTGCGTGAGTTACGTAGTATGATGCCGCCGCGCAGGCGGCGAAAACGTCCGCGGAAGCGCAGCAGTTGGGAGAAGAGCAAAGGGTGAGTGCCCGAAATGGCCTGAACGGCCGGACGGCCCGGGCAACCCGGCCGTTCGAGGAACGCGAGACCCTCGTGATCGCCGGTCAGAGCATTCCGCTCGGCGAAACACGCGAGCTGCAATTGCCTTTTGACGAAACCTACCTGGGTGAGCCCGTCTCCGTGCCCATCTATGTCATGCGCGCTCCACAACCCGGCCCGCGCGTCTTTCTCACGGGCACGCTCCACGGCGACGAACTCAATGGCATGGGCATTATCCGCGAGCTCCTCTACGGCAACCCGCTGCAGCTCGTTCGGGGCTCGCTCATACTCATCCCCGTCATCAACATCCACGGTCTCGAACGCCACGCGCGCAACATGCCCGACCGCCGCGACCCCAACCGCTGTTTTCCCGGCTCGGCGCGCGGCAGCCAGACCAGCCGCATGGCCCACGCGATCTTCACTGAAATCGTCAAGCAATGCGATTACGGCATCGACTTCCACAGCGCCGCCATACGGCGCGTCAACTATCCCAATGTCCGCGCCTACACCCGCAATCTCAAGACGCGCATGCTTGCCGAAGCCTTTGGTTGCGAGTTGATCATCAACAACCAGGGGCCGCAGGGCTCGCTGCGGCGGTCCGCGGTCCAAGCCGGTGTACCGTGCATCATCCTCGAAGCCGGCGAAGTCTGGAAGATCGAACCCACGGTGGTCGAAATCGGCGTCCGGGGCGTCCTCAATGTCCTGCGCACTGTCGGGATGCTCCAGGGCGAACCGCGAAAACCGCCATTTCAGTTGATCGTCACCAAGACCTCCTGGGTCCGCGCCCCCACCGGGGGCATCCTCGATTTTCACGCCCGGCCTGGCGATCTCGTCCGTCGCAACGAATGCCTGGCCACCATCTCCAGCGTCTTCGGCCGGGAGCACTCAGCGCTTCTCGCTCCGGTAGACGGGATCGTG
>DAOSJS010000073.1:10581-13690 GCA_035367355.1 Candidatus Hydrogenedentota bacterium | reverse complement strand
AAATTTCGGATTGATGAATTTGAACGCGTTCGACATGACTACCTTCCTTTGTTTTGGCTGTATTCTCTCACGCAGCAGGCGCCGTAGTGGGCATGTACCCGCCGCATGATCGCTGACGCTCAGACGCGTGTAGAGTCACCATGGACCGGAGTCTTCCGCGCGGGCGCCCGGCCGGCCATGCGGAACGGCCGGACAAAGATTCTGCCAGCGTTTCATAAAGGGTGCGGCAACTATACCATACCTCCGCAGTACAAAAGAAACGCCGAAAAAACCCACTCATCACGCCGGGCTTTCTACTGGCGCTCATCGAGCCAACTTGCGCCTGAAGCGCTTCATTCCATTCCCCGCGCGACAGGCGGTCTGATACAATCGGAGAATCATGCACACGCGAGAATCTGACAATTACGGCCAGCGCATGCTTCGCGCGTCCGCCGCCGCCGTAGTGATCCATATTGCCCTTATTGCCTTGTTCAGCGCCGTGGGCGCGGTGACGGTAGTTGATGCCATCGGCCCGCACATCGCCCGCGAAGAGCCCATTGTGCTCAACCTGGAGCCCGATCCGCAGGGTTTCCGCCATTTCGTGGATACGGCCGTGCCGGCTGCGTCTCCGGTCGACCCGGATGCGGATCTGATTTCCGATCAGGCATCCAAAGCCAGTGGTCTGCGCGAATCCGAAGGCGAGCGTCCGGGCCCACGCCTGGAACAGCAGGCCGAGATCGATGACCTGGCGGGATCTGCGACTCCCGCGCCGGTCGTTGCGCCGGCTCCCCTCGCACCTCAAGCCGATGCCACGGAGCCGGCAGCTCAACCGGATACGCCCGCCACAACGCCGGAATCACCGGCCCAGCCGCAACCGGAGGCTCTCACGGCACTTGCCCGTGCGGGTGAACTCCGACCCCCGCTCCCCGCCGAAGCGCCCGAACCCGCCCCTCAGCAGATGGCGCAAACCGAGCCTCAGCCCGCCAGTGAGCCAGCCGCAATGCCTCAGCCCCATCTGGGTGTGTCCAAGGCGCGGCCCGGCGGTGCGGCCGAAGGCAAAGGCTTCATCGGTTTCGAGGCGCTGGAGCACGAACTCGGGCCTTATCTCAAAGAAGTCCGCGATCGTGTCGAGCGCAACTGGCGCGCCGCGCTCGAAATGCGTTTCTCGGGAGCATCGCGCACCCAGGCCGTTCTCGACTGCGCGATCAGCCCTCAGGGCAAGCTTGTTCGCGTCAAAATCGTGGAGCCGGGCGATTCCCCGACCTTCGCGGTTCTATGCAAGCAGGCCATTGAAAAGGCCGCGCCGTTTTCCCCGTTTCCGTTCGATGTTCCCGCGATCTACCGATCGCAAAACCTCGAAATCCGCTGGACGTTCAGTTATTTGTGAACCGGGCGCTGCGCCTCGCTGCCTGTTGCAAAATCCGGCCGCCATGAGGCACCATCCCCGTTCGAGAAAGGAAGTCTGCCTGTGGAAATCCTGACGATGCTTAAACATGGCGGATGGATCATGTTCCCCATCGGCCTGTGTTCGCTGGCGGGGCTGGCGATCATCATTGAACGCATGGTGGTGCTCCGCCGCGAACGCATTCTCGCCCCCAGCGTCATTGACCTTGTCGAGCATTTTTCGGAAGACACGCCGCCCGAGACGGCCCTCGAAATCTGCCGGAGTGCGCGCGGCCCGTTCGCCCGAATTGTGGAAGAGATCATCGGCGCGCGCCACCTCCCCGATGCCCAGGTGATCGAGACGCTGCAGGCCACCGGGCGCACCCAGGTCAGCACGATGGAGCGCGGCCTGACCTTGCTCGAAATTATTGGAAACGTCAGCCCGCTGCTCGGCCTGCTGGGCACCGTGCTCGGTATGGTCACCGTGTTCAATGCGATCTCAGTGGAAGGCGTCGGCCACCCGCGCGTTCTCTCCGAAGGCATCTCCAAAGCACTGATTACCACGGTGGCGGGGCTCATCGTCGCCATCCCTGCCGTCGCGTTTCACAGCTGGCTCAGCGCCCGCGTGGACGACATGGCCACCGAAATGCATGAACGCGCCACCGCCTTCGTCTCGAAGCTGCATTACGTCCGGTTGCGGGCAAGAGCCCGGCAATAATCGGCAGAAAATTGCATGGCGCCGCGGCTGGCCACCGGCCGAAGCTTGCGCGTGATCAGGCGGGCGGAGTAGCCGCCTCAGGTTCCGGCGCAGGGGCCGCCTCGGATGCGGGTTCCGGCGCTGGGGCGGGCTCAGGTGCTGGGGCGGGCTCGGGGGCCGGGGCGGATTCCGGCGGCGGCGATTCCTTCAGCTTTTTCAGAGCCGCGATGATGTCGGCGGGCTCTGCCCGAAGCCGGTAATCGGCACGCACAAAAGCGTAGCGAATGACCCCGCTGCCATCCACGATATAAACGACAGAGAGTGGCAGCTCCCGGGCACTGTCGCCGTTGTACTCAGCAAGGTCCACGCGCGCGCTTAGATGCGCTGCCGTGTCATCCGGCAGGTTGTACGCAATACCGTACTGCCTGGCCACCTTATTCCCCGCATCAACAAGCACATCAAAACCCAGCTGGGCATCCTGCACCGCTTTGGCCGAATACTCCGGTTTTTGCGGGCTGAGAGCCAGCACCCGCGCGCCTTGTTCGGTAATACGGGGCAATGCTTCCTGCATGGCCTTGAGCTGAAGGTTGCAGTACGGACACCAGTTGCCCCGGAACCACACGAGAACGACGGGCCCCTGCGCCAGAAGTTCGTCCAGCTTGACTGTCTGACCCGACGCATTCGGCAGCTCAAACCGTGGCGCCGGGTCTCCGGGCTTCCTGGCCTTATCAACGATGCCGGATTGGGCGACCTCTTCGATCCCCTGCTGAAAGGCCTGTTTCGCCTCTGGAGACAGGGATTCCTCCAGCTCTGTCTTCAATTGTTCAAGACGCGACTTGAGCGTAGGCGGCTTTTCCGCGGCCGCTTTCTCTGCAGCAGCCTGTTCCTCAGCGGCCTTGCGCGCGGCTTCTTCCGCAGCCGCTTTCTCTGCAGCCGCTTTCTCCGCGGCAGCCTGTTCCTCAGCGGCCTTGCGCGCGGCTTCTTCTGCAGCGGCCTTCTCTGCAGCCGCTTTCTCCGCGGCAGCCTGTTCCTCAGCGGCCTTGCGCGCGG
>DAOSJS010000073.1:0-10481 GCA_035367355.1 Candidatus Hydrogenedentota bacterium | reverse complement strand
CTTCTTCCGCAGCCGCCTTCTCTGCGGCGGCCTTCTCTGCGGCGGCTTTCTCCGCGGCGCTGATTTCCTGGGCCTTTCGAATCGCCTCCTCAGCCGCTTTCCGCTCTTCGGACAAGCGTTTCAATGCTTCCTCGGCTTCCGCTTTCATCTGAGCGGCCTTCTGAGATGCGGCTTCGGCGGCAGCACGCTCCGCCGCCAGTTGCTTGGCAAGCGCCTGCACCTCGGCCGCCTGGGCATCCGCGGGCGCAGCGTCTGGGGAAGGGCTTTCCGCTGTCGCAGGCCTCTCGGCGGCTTTCTCCGGTACAGCGGCGCTGACCACTGCCGCTGCCGCGGTATCCGGGCCGGCGGGCGCCTCTTCGGAGACCTCAGCGGATTCCTGTGCCGGCGCGGTACCATCATCGATCACGGCTCGTTTCATCTCCGAATCAGCCTTCTCTGAACCGGCCGGCGAGAGTAAACGCCGAATCACAATGCGGCCGTTCCGCACCTCATACCCAATGCCGGGATAGAGCCATTGGCGAATGGTGAGATCGAGCACGGTCCCCAGCCGCACCTGCGAAAACGCCGCCGGATTCACCGGAAGGTCCGCCAGCGCGGTGTCGATGTCAATCGGGACTCCCAGCTGGCGCGAAAGCGACTTGACCGCCTTGGAAAAGGGCAGTGCGCCCGACTGAAACGGCACAGGGCCCCGCGTCCCGGACGCGGCGGGCAGCACGACACTGACCTGCCGGTCCAGCAGAGCCTGCTGCTCCGGCGTCAGCTCCGCGCCATGGATCAGCAGCGAACGCTTGTTGATGTAGGGGTTTCGCGCCGGATGGTAGAAGAAGATGTATTCGGGCGTGCTATCGACTCCCACGCCTACCGCGCGGGCCGATTTCAGCAAGGCTTCGAGCCCTGTACGCAGCGGAACCTCGCCCAGCGCGAGTTCGCCCGTAACAGCCGCCGCTGCCAGGTTGTCGGCCACGATGGTTTTGCCCGTAGCCTGGCTGATCCAGGCCAGCACCATGTACAGCGGGAGGTTCGCACCGAACACCATCTCCGCCTTGACGTTATCATACGCAGGGTCGAGCGGCGCCAGCTGGATCTGGGTCAGGGCTTCAAAGCCCGGGGAATAGAGAAAACAGTAATCCGGCGTCTCCTGCACCAGGCACGGGACGACCTCTGCAATGCGCCCGGCCATTTTTGCGGCCGGGCCGCGGCGTTGCGAGAACGGCGTGATATGGATGTCCTCCATCCCATTCATCAGCACCAGGCCGTCGACGCCTTTCTCGCCCAGTTCGCGCAGGAACATGCCCAGGCGAACCGTTTCATCGGCCTGTGACCTGACAGAACCGGCACTGGACGCCTCTGACTTGTCCCTGAGCCGCCGGTCGCGGCGGCTTGCCCCTCCGTACTGCGCAGCGGCGCTGGCTCCCTCCGCCAGCACCAGGCCCGCAAGCAGGCAGGCAAAAAAGACCCGAACAGACCACCGGACTGCTGAACTCATCGTTTTACCATCCCGGATTCATCCGCTGAAAAACCCGCGTTACACTGCATTTTATCGCAGTAATGATACCAAGCAGGGCTGGGAAGTTCCGCATCACCTTCTAACACCGGCGTCACGGGCGGAAAACCGTGTTGATCGGGCTCCGACCGCAACGGGGACAACGGGCGCCTTCTTCTCGCACGTCCTGGCGGGAATATTGAGCCACGCAGGCCACGCAACAGATCGCCCCGCAGCGTGAGCACAGCAAGCCGTAATCTGGACGCAAGTCCTGAACATTCGCAACATTATCGCTCTCCGGGCTTGCCGCCCAGGCGGGAGCGCGAAGGCGCTTCCGGCATTCCATGCAATTGTGGCTGCGCGCCTGGGGCGCATAAAAATTGACCCCAACCCAGACCGGAGGCACCCGATCTACGACAAAGCAATGGCTTGCCCCGCAATGCGGACACACGTATTCGCTCACTGCGCGCCCCACGAGATTCGGACGGGAACCGACTACCAGCGCCATCTCAGGCCCGGATAAAGGCGTCAGCTCCGACGGGAGAATTACCAGCAGCTTCTGACATTCGCTGCATTCAAATTCCAGGCTGTCATCGTGGCGGAGCTGCACCCCCGAAGGGTTCGTCTCTTCCCGGACGCGCCAGGCCAGCCACAACACCACCCCTGCCCCGGCAAGCGCCACGAACGCGGTGATGGGGAGGATCCAGGGCCCTAGCCAGGTCAACGGCACGTCGCTCTTCTCCCTTGCAATTCCGGGGCCCGGCTCGCCGGCGCCGCTGTCCATTGGACAGCATGGCGCCGCGAGAAGCCAGGGGCCTCGCCTGCTTGCCTGGCGCATCGCGCCGTTTTATACTTCAGGGTATGGCCTTTATCTTACTACTAATTGCGTCGGCAGCGGAAATCGTGCAAGGCGACCCGCGGCAAACCTATGAGTTTATCGAAAAGGGTTCTCTCCCTGTCGAAAAACGCACGGTGTTCGGCCGCATCGTCGAGAACCGCGAAGGAGGGTACCTGGTCGAGATCGACGCCCCCTGGGAAAGCAGCCGGCGAACGGTCACCCTGCGCGACGCCATGCTGGAGGCGGGGCCCTTGCTCGAAACAACGGACATGCGCGACCAACGAATCGAGCGGGGCTGGGCCGAACGGGGGTACACGAAGGTTACCACCGCGGATGGCAAAACTACCTTCGTCGTGTCGCAAGAGGTCGAGCTGGCGGAGCGGGCGCGTCGCGCCGGGCTGAAAGCGAGGCAACCCGAGCGGGACGAGATCCCTCCGGAAGCTTTGCTCGCGCTGGAGCAGCCGCAACCCGCGGAAACGGCAAGCGCGGAGAGCCTCAGCGGTGACTTCCCCTGGGCCAAACGTTCAGGGCAGGTCATTTTGATGCTCGCCGCGTTTCTTGTGGCGCTGGTCATCGCCCGGAACACGTTCCTCAGCGAATGACCACATAGCCCACTCCCCGTTTTCATGCAACCGTGCGGCCATGCCGCAGTCGAACGCCGCGCAAACGCCGCATCGGGAGTAGGTACACCGAAATTCCCGCAGAAATCTAGTGTCAATATGTGAATATCATGGTATACTCTTAAGAAAGACAGTGCACCGGGGGGGGGGGGGGAAAAGAGGGGCGCTGGTGGTGAGCCATAGTCAAAACACGGGAAAAATGAGCAAACTACGGGGACCGGGCAGCGGATTTCTTATCTCCATTCTGACTTCGCTCGTTCTGGCACTCAGCTATTATTCAGTTCGTGCCTTCAGCCTGGCATCGAAATCAGTACAGAACGCCCTGGCATTCGCCGCGGTATGTGCGGTGGCAGTCCCGTTCTGCTACACCCTCCGGCGCGTGCACCGGTCCTCACGGGTGACCGCTGTGGCAGTGGCCGCAGCGATCTTGCTGGTCTTCCCGCCGATGCTCAGCCTGGTTCAGACGGCCATGTTCGCGCCGCTGAGCTCTCTGCCGCTGATACGCATCTTTTTCGAGAACAGCAAGCATTTCGCCAACATTGCCCTGAACATCGGGTTCCTTACGTTCTTCGTGGCCTTCTATCTCAGCATGATGGAAACCGAAAAAGACAAACTGCTGATCGAAGAACAAATGCAGGAGGTCCAGGAGCGTGATGACGCGTACCGGACCCTGGTTGAAAACACACTGCAAGCCCTCGTCATCTGGCAGGATCGCCGGTTTTTGTTCGTGAACTCGGTTTTCGAGCAAATCAGCGGCTACAGCGCCAGCGAACTGGTGGCCATGACCGCCGAACAGGTGCGGGAACTGATCCACCCGGACGATCGGGATTGGGTGTGGGAACGCGGCGCGCGCCGTCTCGCAGGCGGCGATGAACCGGCTCATTATGAATTCCGGATAATCTGCAAAGACGGCACGATCAAATGGTTTGAAGTATTTACCGCGTTTACTCAGTTTCGTGGCGAACCCGTTATCCAGCAATCCGGTATTGACGTCACCGAAAGGCGCGCTGCGGAAGAAGCCCTTCGGAACAGCGAACTGAAATACCGCACCATGGCCGAGAGCATCTCCGATATCGTCTGGACTACGGATATGGAAAACCGGTTCACCTACGTGAGCCCATCCGTTGAACACATCCTGGGCTACACGGTCGAGGAGGCACTCGCCTCCAAATCAACCAAAGTGCTGGTGCCTGAATCCGAGGCCCGTCTCAAAACGCAGGCCAAAGCAGCCATTGAACGCGCCGCCCAGGGCGGCGACGTCTGGGTGACCCAAACCCCGCAGGAATACCATCATTTTCACAAACAGGGCCATGTCGTTCCGTGCGAAGTGACCTGCAAGCTTCTACTGGACGAGCATGGGATACCCACTGGCCTCATTGGAGTGACGCGCGATATCACCGAGCGCAAACGCATTGAAGAAAGCCTGCGGGCCAGCGAAGAAAAATACCGGACTATGGCGGAGAGCATTTCCGACGTAGTCTGGATGACGGATATCGAAGGATACGTGTCTTACTGCAACCGGGCCACGGAACGGGTTTTGGGCTACACGCCGGGCGAGCTGGCGGGGGTGCATATGCGTCAGATTCTAACCGAGTCCGCCTTTGATCGTGCCCGAGCCACCATCCGGGAATCTCTCGACCAGCTCTCGCAGGGAGAACGCAGCAACGACCCGCCTCAGGAATACGATCATGTGCACAAAGACGGGACCATCGTCCCCTGTGAAGTGGTCAGCCGGCTGATTTTTGATGAGACGGGCGCGCCCGTTGCCATGGTGGGCGTAAGCCGCGACGCTCGCGAACGCAAACGTGCCGACGCGGAAAGGCGCCGCCTCGAGGCCCGGATGCAACAAGCCCAGAAGCTGGAAAGCATGGGCATCCTGGCCGGGGGGATCGCCCATGATTTCAATAATATCCTGGTGGGCATCCTGGGAAATGCCGACCTCGCACTCGAAGAGCTGTCGGTTGGCTCCCCGTCGCGCGCCTATCTGCACCAAATCAACCTTTCAGCCAAGCGAGCCGCCGACCTGGTCCGTCAGATGCTTGCCTACTCGGGCAAGGGGAAATTTGTAATCGAACAAATTAACCTCAACGAGCTGGTGCTCGAAATGGTGCATCTGCTGGACGCTTCGCTGGACCGAAAAGTGCATCTTGCGTTCGAGCTGGGCAACGATCTGCCCGCCGTCGAAGGGGATGCGTCTCAGCTCCGGCAGGTCTTCATGAATCTGGCGATCAATGCCGCCGAATCCATTTCCGGCTCCAACGGCATGGTGACCATCTCCACCTGGGAGGAAGACTTCGATCCGCGCAAGATCCAGGAAAGCCGCTTTGAACAGGAAATCGAGCCGGGACGCTACGTTGCTCTTGAGGTCAAAGACACCGGCTGCGGGATGAGCCAGGAAACGTTGCGGCGTATTTTCGATCCGTTTTTTTCGACGAAATTCACGGGGCGGGGGCTGGGGCTTTCGGCTGTGCTCGGCATCGTGCGAGGCCACCGGAGCGCCATCGCGGTAGAGAGCAACCCCGGCGAAGGGACGTCGTTCCGCGTGTATTTCCCTGCGCTGAATATCCCGGCGTCTGCTCTGGTCAAGACGCCCACGGAAGACCGCCGCCCCAACTGGCGGGGCTCGGGCAAGATCCTCGTAGTCGATGACGAGGCCACGGTGCTCGTGGTCGCCCAGCGCATCCTCGAGCATCTGGGCTTCGATGTACTTCTCGCCGAAAACGGAAAACAGGCGATCGACGTGTTCCGGGAGAACGCAGACGAGATCAAGGTCGTGCTCCTGGATCTCACCATGCCGCATATGGGCGGCGAAGAGACCTTCGATGCGCTGCGGCGGATCCGGCCCGACGTGCCCGTGGTTCTGTCCAGCGGCTACCCGGAAGAGCGGGCCAAGGCCGGGTTCCGCGCTGAAGACCTCGCCGGCTACGTGCAGAAACCGTACACCATCAACGCACTCGCGGGCGCCATCCAGGCCCGGTTCAGTTAGTGTTCCGCCAGGCGCGGCGATAGACACGCCTCTCCCGGTAACGAACCCGGGCGAACTCAGTATATGTCTGCTGGAGGCATCTCGATCAAGGGCTCGCCGCATTGGAGACTCGAACATGCGACAGAATAAGGTGAAAATTGCATTGATAAGCACGGGCACACTGTTGTGCGCCGTGTTTGCACTTTTCTTCGTGTTGGGCTGCGGCTCTGGCGGCCCCGAAGCCGGACCCTTTCGATACGAATTCACGGCGGCGTCAGGCACGCTGCTTCGTGACCTTTTTCTGCCAAAACAAACGCTTGGGATCCGAGTAACCCGCGATTTTTGCAGCATGCCCACCGAAAACGAAGTCCAGAGCTACCTGACCGAGGTCTCGGGCTTCAATGTGTCCCGGCTTGTTCGAGTCAGCCGCCTGGAACTTGTGGAAATGGCCATCACGGCCACGTCAGGCCGTTTTGATGCTGTCACGAGCATGTCGCTGTATTACCTCCCCGCGGGTAACCCGGCTGGAGAAATCCTGCTGGGAACGGCGAGTTCGCCCACCGGCTTCGGTGATACTATCGTGCTGATCCCTTCGAGCCGGGTGGATTTCCTGGATCTCATTAAAGAAGACGACGCCTATTCGGGCAGCGAATGCCCTAAACTGAGAATCGAGCTGTCCTTTGGCGGCCTGCCCTCCATTGATATCGCGTACCGGGTGGATGTGTCACTTGACGCGTACGTGCGGCTGCAAGTTCGATAAGACCGCGCCCCCCGGCCACGTCCCCGCGGCGCTGTAGAGGCGTCCATCAGCAGCTGAATGGGATGACAGGTATCCACATCAGTGGGCATTTTCTGCTCACTGAAGTCCCGGCGCTGCAGTCCCGGGAAATCTTCGTGCCTGCTTTTTGGTTGTGTTATACTGCCAACTGCTGGGATTTTTGGGAATGCCCGCAGACAATGTCCGCAGGAAGGAGGTAGCCATGGCCGCCGCAAAAGCTGGCGTCGAAAAGCTGCTCGCACTCGCCGGGCAGTTCATTGCAACACAAAAAGGGGTCTGGGAGCACGAAGACTGGGAAGCCTTCCTGGCGAAAGCCGGAGCGCTGGGCATGCCCATGGACGACGAGTGCAAAAGAAATCTGGGGAACATCCTGGAGGCAGGCAAATTCTTTTACGGAATCCTACCGTCGACCCCGGCCCCCAAAAAAGCTCCCGCGGCAAAGAAAGCCCCAAAGAAATAGCCAACCTGCTCGCATTGCCGCGATCAAACGAAGTCCGGTTATGGCCTCGCGTGACCTTGTTGAGGCACGCTCTGCTGTCGAAATCTGACGACCTTGCGCAGCCCATTCTATTGAGCCAGTACGCGTGTCCACTATATGCTGAATTCGCACAGGATGCCGGCTCTCCGCCCTGAGCGTACGGAAAGTCTACGCAGTCCGCTCCTGCAATTACGCGTTCGCAAAAAGGGGCTACCATGGTAATTGTGCTTCTGGGGATCGTCCTGGCGATTCTGGCCGCACTGGTATGCGGATTCCTCGCCTTCATCCGCACCTTCAGCATCCAGAACCGGCTCAACCGGCTCGAGCTGGAGCTGCAGCGCCTCGCCCAGCGCGCCGGGCATCCCTCCGCGCCTCCTCTGGAACGCCCCGCATCCTCATTGACGGCAGAAAAAGAAACCTCCCTGGCGGCGGCTGCCCACGGCACCGCCCCCGAACCACCGGTATACATGGCCCGCTCCCGGCAGGATGCCGGGCCAGCCGGCGCAGTAAAGCCGCAAGCAGCGCCCGGGCCCAGACTCCCGGAGAACCTTCGCACCCTTACCGGCAACCTTTCCTGGGAAATGCTGGCAGGGACAAAAGGCCTGCTCTGGGCCGGCGTGCTTTTCGTGATCGTCGGCGTGGCGCTCTTTCTCAACTACCTGTACAGCCTGGGTTTCATCGACGAGCATGTGCGGCTGCTGATCGCGGTGGCCGGGGGCGCGCTCGCGCTGGGTCTCGGCATGTGGTTTCGTAAAAAGGGCTGGGAAGTCATCTCGCAGGGCTTTTCCGGCCTGGGTATTGCCATTTTTTACGTGTGCGTCTATTTCTCGTTTCATATCTATGCGTTCACCGGGCAGGCTGTATCGTTCACGCTGGCAGCCGGAGTGACGGTGCTGGCCGTGGTATTGGCGGTAGTTCAGCACGCTCCCTCAATTGCGGTGCTGGCTATTCTTGGCGGATTTTTGAGTCCCATTCTCATTTCGACGGGTGAAAACCACCCCTACAGCCTGTTCAGCTACATCACGTTACTCAACGTGGTCGCGGTGGGAGTAGCCTGGTTCAAACGCTGGCGCTTTCTCGACGTCCTGTGTTTTGCGGGCACCGCGCTGATTTACAGTGCATGGTATCTGAAGTTCTTCGGAAGATACGGCGAACCTGACATGACGGTTCCCGCAGCCCTGTATGCCGCGACATTCTATATCCTGTTTTTCGGTGTTGCGACGATTTATCCGCTGGTGCGGCAGGTGAAATCACGCCCCCAGGACCTGGTTCTGGCGGCAACGAACGCGGTGTTCTGGTTTTTTGCCTTTTATAACGTCCTTTACGCCCACCACCGGTATACGCTTGGGGCCATCGTACTTGGACAGGCTCTTCTCGCCGTGCTGGTCATGCTGGCGTGGCGGAGGCGCGTTGCCGGAGACGCCGCCGCACAGGGCGTCCTGCTCGTTCTGGCCATGGGCCTTGCGATTCTGGCCGTTCCCATCCTGTTGAGGCTCTACGCCTATCAGGTCACCTGGGCCGTCCAGGGGTTCGTGTTCGTGTATCTGGCTCTGAAGTACCGGCACGGACTTGCCGCAGGCAGCGGGATTACCGCGTGGACGCTCGGCGGACTCGCGCTGTACCTCACCCTCCCTCTCCATACCGTGCGGTTCATTCCGGTATTCAACACGGCCTTCGGCTCGTGGGCCTGCGTCATCGCCGCGGGTGCGGCCATCGCCCTGTTGCTCAGCCGGAGCGCGGACACGGCGACGCACTGGAGAGTCCCCGCCATCGCATACATCGGACTGAGCACACTCGCGCTCGCATGCTACCTGCTCACCGCTGAGATCGCCCTGTTCTGGAGCACGCGCGGCTACGCCCACTACCGGGTCCACCAGCACAGCTCGGTAGCGGTGCTGTGGGCCGTGCTTCCCCTGGCCGTCCTCCTGTTCCTTTGCGCAAGGCGCCTGTACCGTTGGCTGGCGGCCGCCATACTCTGCTACGTCGCCGCACTCGTCGTCTGGTTTGCGGGGCTCGCCCACTACCAGCTCGCGACGGCATGGCTCCTCCTCAACACACCGTTCCTGGCCCGCCTCGCCCTGCCTCTGTCGTTCTGGGTGAGTGCGAAGCGGATTCGGAAAAAGAACCGTCCCCTCAGCAATGCCCTCATTGCCGCAGGGCACATCGTCTTCGCCGTGCTCTCGGCGGTCGAATTATGGCACTGGACGCAACGCACCGAGCTCGTTTCCGATAAGATGGCGCTTAGTTTCATCTCATCGGCGTGGGGTCTGCAGGCGTTCTGCCTGATCGTCATCGGGATGGTCTGGCGGAGCCGGACCCAGCGAATGCTCGGGCTGGCTTTCTTCGCGTTCACCATGATCAAAGTGTGGCTCGTAGACCTCGCGGCAGTGGAGCCACTGTACCGTATCCTGTCGTTCATCGCCGTTGGCCTGCTCCTGCTGCCCGCATCCGTCCTGTATCAGCGCTTCAGCGACCGGCTCTCCGGCGAACAGGCCGCAAACGAAGCAGCGGACGCCGGAAACGCTCATCCATCATAACGGTACCCAGCGCCATTCCAGCCGCGCGCGGAGATTGTCAGAGCGCCACGCCCATTGGGTAAGGTGTGAGCGGCTAAAATCGTTTAGGCCGGGTCTCGGCGGCTTGTTGAATCTCGATTTTCGTGAGTTCCCGGATTCGGATGTTTCGAACGGCGCCGGTGGTGCGCCAGGTGGCAATGCCGAGCGGCACCGAGGGCTCGACTTCCCAGCGGATATCGATATCGCGGCCCTCCGTATTGACGTCGACCAGCGTCTCGTTGTTGATCCAGGCCTGAATACGGCCCTCCGTTACCCGCAACCGCACGGCATACCATTCGCCTTTATTGAATTCGCGGTACCGGGTGGTCTCGTTGTTGGCCGCGTCGTTGTAGTCGAGGCTGGAGAGGCCGCAGGTTGTCCCCCCCCATCCGCCCAGGATCAGCGAGCACGGGTCCTCATGGACGGGAAACGTGAGCCCGCAGAAAAAGTCGTCGCCGGCCACGCGCATGGCGTCGAGCGTGATCTCATAGTTCATCTTCGGAAACGGCCCCACCCGGGTGATGCCGCTCATGTCGTCGCCTTTTTCGAGAACGGCGGCGCCGCCCTCGACATAGACCGGGCCCGTGCGGGCAAAATCGGCAATACGCCAGTCGCGCCAGCTTTCCGGCAACCCAGCCGCTGGTTTGCACGCGCCGTTCAGGGTGTGGGTCAGGATAAAATTTGTGACCGCAAGTGGGTCTCCAAGGCCCCGTTCAGGGGCGCCGGCCGGTTTCATGATGACGGTCAGGTAATATCCCTTTTCG
>DAOSJS010000072.1:0-13736 GCA_035367355.1 Candidatus Hydrogenedentota bacterium | reverse complement strand
CGACCACTTCGCCATCAGACCAGGCGGTTTCCGGCTGGAACACCACCCAGCCGTCGGTCCCCGCCGCATCCAGCGTTTGCCACGTTACGTCTTCCGACGCCGCATCGCCCCAATACACCGCGCCCCACACCGACGCTTCATCGATAGTGTCGTTGCAGCGCAGGCGGATGGCCAGCGGGGTCAGCGGACCAGTTTCGCGCAATCCGGCTTCGTCCACCGCCGATGGAAGCACCGGCTCATAGACTTGCACATCCGCGAACGGCAGCAGCGCTTTCGTGATCCGCGGGCATCCACCGGTGCCGCCTTTGGACCTGTACGTGCCCGACACCTGGGCGGTCTGATTTGCCACGACGGTTACATTCGCTGACGCCGGCTTTTGCCATTTCGTGACATCCTTGAACTCGACGGTATAGGGGCCGGCCGGGAGCCCGTCCTCTGTCACGCCGCTGTCCTTCCAGGCCGCCGTTCCGGTACGCCTCCACTGGGCGCCGGCTTTCACGGCCGCGTCAGGCGCAAGCGTCACACGCAACGAGCCTGTTGCAACCATCTCGGCGTAGATCGCGGCGGCTGCCGTGGTTTGGCCCGCCGTGATCGTGACCGTCTGGGCCGGGGGAGCGGTCCAGCCCGCGATGGACTTAAATTCAACGGTATAGAGTCCCGCCAGAATGCCGGTCTCGGTGCTGCCGCTGTTGAACCGGGTTCGCGTACCCTGGCGGCGCCACTGCGCCCCTGCCGCAACCGCGCCGGCCGGCGAGAGGGTTACCGTCAGCGAACCCTGTGTCGGGACCGAAACGTAGGTGCCTGTCGCGAGTGCCGTCTCGTTGCTGACGATCGCGACATTCTGGTCCTCCGGCGTGGCCCAGCCTGTCACATCGCTGAACTCGACCACGTAGCTTCCCGGAGTGATGCCGGTTTCGGTAGCGCCGCTCGGCAACCAGTCTGAGCCCTTGCTCATCTTGAACGAAACCGGGAGCGCCTGCACGTTCTCCAGCATCTGCTCGCCATCCGTTACCGCGAGGTTCTGTATCAGCAGATGCACCGACCCGCCTTCGGCTGCATTGCAGTCAAAGCGCAGCGTGGCAAGCTGGAACGGATTCTCCGAATCAGCGGGATCCCCATCCGGGCGCACATTGTCGCCGGTGGTGATCTGATTCCCATGGACCGGATCGGTGAAGATCAGCCGCAAGCGGCCCGCGTTCGGGCCGTCCGGCTCGGCCACCGTAACCGTGTGTCCGTACCACGCCGCCAGCTTCTCCGAGACCTCCACACCCGGGAACTGGCCGGCATCCGCATCCTCACCCTCAGCTCCGCCCGGGAGAGACAGGAGCGCCGGGTCATAGACTACATCCAGCGCGAAAGCTGCCGGAGCGCTTCCGCCCGCAAACAGGCCGTTTGCGTCGAAGAGATCCTGCGACAGCACATCATCGCCCCGGAACAGCAGCAATGGCACGTCGAGCGCCGTACCATCCAGCACCGGCGTGCCGAGACGGAACACGTTGCCCGACTCCGCCTGTGCGCCTTCCTTCGGCGCCACAGAGTCCACACGCCGCCACATGGCGCCATCATCGCGCGCGCCCTGCGGCTCGATGAACACCTGCAGCATGCCCGTGGTCATCGTATAGGTGCCCGCCGCGTTGGCCGTTTGCTCCGGCGCAACGATCACGAAGGCATCGGCAGGTTCTACCCAGCCGGGCACCGGTTTGAATTCAACCAGGTGCTCGCCTTCATCCACACCCGCTTCGACTACTCCGCTGTTGTGCCACGCGAGCGTGCCCACCCGGCGCCACTGTGCTCCGGCCATCCGGGCGCCGACCGGCTGAATGGTGACTTGCAGCGAACCCTGCTTGATGATCTTGATGTACGCAGCAGTGGCGACCGCCACCTGATTCTCGGTGACGGCCACACTCTGAGCGGGCGGGGACTGCCAATCCGCGACCGCCTTAAACTCGATCGAATACGGCCCGACAGGCAAGTCGCTTTCCGTGGCGCCACTGTTCAGCCAGGCTCCTGTGCCGGCACGGCGCCATTTCGCGCCTTTCGACACCGCTTCCGCCGGGCTGATCAACACTTGCAGCGAACCGTACTTGATCTCTTCATAGGTGCCCGTGAGCAGCGTAGTCTGCTCGCTCGCGATGGTCACCGGCTGGCTTGCCGGCGCGCGCCACCGGTTGATGGGCTTGAATTCTACTGTGTACGACCCGGTAAATATGCCGCTTTCGATAAACCCGCTGTTCCGCCACGTGGTTTGACCCACCCGGCGCCATTGTGCGCCCGCGGAGGCCGCGCCGGCCGGTGCGATATTCACCTGCAGCGAACCTATCTGGCGATACGTACCGTTTACCTGAGCAGTCTTCGATTTCAGCACCTCTACAATCACGTTCTCAGGCGCCAGCCAGGTCGGCACCGCCTTGAACTCAATCGCATAGGTGCCTACTGGCACGCCCGTTTCCGTGTCGCCGCTGTTGAACCAGGTCGTTGTACCCAGCCGGCGCCACTGTGCCCCCGCCGAGGCCGCGCCCGGAGGCGTAATCAGCGCTGTGATCGCGCCGACCCGCATGTAGCGGCCGTGTACCGCCACATCGTCCAGATTCCACCCGCAGAACCGGTCCGTCGCATCCGTCGGGCCGAGGCCCCAGCGTATCCATACGGTTGGCTTGCTGTCGGCATAGTCGGAAATATCGTAGGACACCAGTGCCCAGGTTCCCGCGTCTCCATCCGTAATGTCCACGTCCGGCGGGTTATGCCATACCTGGTGCCAGGTAGTATTGTTGCTGCTGATCTCGATCATCGCGTTGTCCGTCCGTTCGACACCCAGCCAGCGCCGAAACGTCAGGCTCAAATCGACGAAATCTTCACAATTGATCGGACCAAGCGTCGCATATTCCGTCGTGGTCATCCCGTTGGCGTAGTTGCCGCTCAGGTTGTAGCCGAGCACCGATTCGCCCGTGTAGCCGGACGTCGGATCCGGATTGCTGACGTTGCCCGAGCCGCCTTCTCCTCCGCCTTTGCCCAACGGCTTGCCCCACGCCCATCCGCCTCCCAGGGTCCAGCCGGGATTGGTGTCCATGGTGGTGTTGTACACCACGCGCATGATGCGGAAATCGGCGTCGCTCTCATCGCGATGCGCCGCTGTGCTCCAGCTCGATCCGCCGCTGAACACGCGGACCCGATAGTCTGCGCCTGGCGTGAAATCGATCGGCAACGGCCAGTTGTACATACTCCGGCCGTCCGCGTCGGGGTCTCCGTCATGTGGGATGCCGCTGGCGATCGTTTCAACAACCACATAATTCATCGCACCTGAATCCCAGCGGACAAGCTCAATGCCGACCGGCTCGGCGCTATTGGTCGCCCAGACGATCGGAACGGTCAGATCCAGGTTTGGCTGCCAGACTTCCCCGCCATTGGGAGACACCACCTCGATGTAGCCGTCGACATTCAAGGTCACGGTTGTGCTCTGCGGCGAATTCAAGGCCCCCGGTGAGGCGACCGTCACGATTCCCGTGTGAATACCCGCAGGCAACACCGGCGGTTTCTGGCTGGCGTCGCTGGGTTCGATGGTGAGAGGAAAGCTGTCCTGCATGCCTCCTACACACAGCCCGGATGTGACGTAGGGGGTAAGCCAATTCCAGGGCGAGCCTGCGCAGCTGCTCGTCACGGTATATTTCATGGAGCTGCCGCCCATGTTCGTCACCTTGACCAGGCGGTCGGTGGATACCTCGTTTGGCTTCAGGGTCAGCGACATGGCGCCCGGCGTGACGAGCAATTCCGGACGCGCCTCAACGGTCAGGGTTACGCTAATGTGCAGCGGGGTGGCCGGCACCTGGTCGGGCGCAAACACCGTGACCGTTCCCGTATGCGTGCCCGGCGCCAGGTTGGTGGCATCAAAGGAAATCTGGAAATTTTCCCCTCCCAGCTTCGGCTGGGCGTAGCCCGACCCGGGGGAGACGAGCAGCCAGGGCTGATCGCTCGTAACCGTGAAATAGAGTGTGCCCTGGCCGCCTGAATTGAATACCCGGAAATGCTGGTTCGGCGGGTTCTGGCCCCAGTTGCACCGCGCCCGTATGGTCGAACAGGTCGTTGTAATCTTGGGCTGACCCATGACCCCCAGTATCATCCAGTCCGCTGACTGGGAGGGGTTGACACCGGCAATGAAGGGCATGTAATGGCCCTGCTCGCCAAAGGTGCTGAGCACCATTTTCGAAATGACCGTCCGGCCTTTCGAAAAATCCTCCCGGTCCCAGAAGCACAGATCGGGGTGACTCAAATCGACCTTGTCCGGATCATTGGGGTCTGTTTCCCCAAACATGAGGCTGTTGGGCAGAGGCGGGTAGGAATACAGCGGATTCGCTCCGTGCTCCGCGTAAAACGTATCGTTCGCATCCGGCCGGGGGTTGGGATCCGCATACCACGGGTCTTCAGAGCCAGGCTCTGCTTCCACAACGAACGCGTAATATGGCGTTCTGAACAATTCCTCTTCCTCGACCATCGGATCCTGGATCGAGCTGTACATATTGCTGCCGTTTCGATCGATATGCCAGACCACCAGGCCGCGGCCGGGCGCGCAGGGACCGGCCCCCCCATACGGGCCCTCATATCCGGTGTTGTTCCGGTTCTCCAGGAGGAAGAATTCATTTGGCCGGTCCGGGTTCGTGTAGGCGTAGAAGCGGTTCCGGTCGGCCTGCAACAGCCCATACTGCGGGGTGCCGTTATACGGCAACTGCACGATCTCTGCCCACCCTGCATTGGATTTCAAAATGGGTGAAAAACTGGGTGGGTGTTTTCCTCCCCCACCACACATCAGGCAATATTCGCCGACGAGTGACCCGGAAACGCCCAGATATGCGGCTGTATACGAATAGAGGTCCGGGAACCCGCAGATCATGTGGCCATTTTCGTGGCAGAATGTGCCCAGCGCCAACTCGCCGCCCATAGCGGTCATCTGATAATTGCCCGCCGAGTGCGGCCACAGACCGCGCCTCCAGCCGGACAGGCAGTTACCCGCATAAAAGACATTCACCGCGGGATACGCGTTAACATCGTAGCCCTGTTGCGACAGAATGCTCCGGGCCTCCGAAAGGAGTTCCCCCGGTTTCGAGCTGTTAATCGAATTGTCGTCGTAATAGATTTTCGGATGCGGCATCCGAATCCAGGGGGTAACGACATTGACATAGTTGAGCAAGCCATTCGATTGAATGTGGAAATACTCGTTCACCGAGCACGCGTTACCAAATTCGGTGTAGTCTGAGGGCTGGTTCAGAAACCGCTCCACTTGCGCCTGAGATATGGTCGCTACGTCATCGGGGAAATCCACCAGAATACACAGGCCAATGATCGTACCTGTCGCCGCTTTTGGCTGGACTTCATACGGGATTCCGGTGCCCGCCAGATAGTCCCGGGCGGCGTTGGTCAATGCCTCCCGCTCGGCTTTCACACGCGATATGATGACATCATAAGGCAGCGTCGCATTGGGTTGCGCCGCTCCGGCCGAGATCGCCAGCGCCTTGTTGGTTTCTGGCGCCGATTTTGCAAGCGTGGTCACCGGAACGCCTGTTGAGACGAAGGAACGCCCATCGGCTGAAAGCCTGGCATAACACCAGAACCCCGTGGCTTCATCCAGAACCACTTCGCGCCCTTCATCCGCTGTACGCTGGTAGGCAAAAAATTCGTCGCCGTACAGCCTCACTTCGAAGGTCGAACCGTCCGGCTGACGATACGTAAACACCTCGTCGCCGAAATACGGCACGGCCCAGGCCCCTGGCGCCATTATCAAAAGGAAGATCGCCAGCAGCCAGACCGCCCGGTTTCGCCCCGGAACACTTACGTACGGAGTATTGCACGATGCGAGCTTACACATTACCGATGTTCCCTTCTGTTGGATTACGGCCTGATTATTGCCTGCCCCGAAAAATGTGCAACTTCCAAACACTTCGTACCTAGCCACATTCGCATTTTAAGCACACTAGCAGAGGCCCTGAATTCTGTCAACAGATTGGTGCCTTGCACAGCAAAATGAAACAGCTATTGCCCGGAAAATCCCGCAAAAAAAATCGAAACTCTTGCACAGACTCCCCGGTTGTCCCTCATACCCGACAAGTCGGTGCATTGTCTCGCGCAGGACCACTCTCGCACAGCCCATTGGAAGCTCGCACTATCAAAGAGCCTTCCCTATGTCATAGCGTACAAAAATCTGGGGTTATCGTGAATTTCCGGCCTGGCTGAAGGAGGTTTCACGTAGCGATTAGCGAGCCAGGTTTTTTGGGCGGTCTGCGGGGGAGCAGCGCAGCGGCAAACGCAGAAACCGAGGTCGTTTCCCGGCACATGGAAGGCAGGACAGGCCCTTCAGTTAGATAGGCGACGAAAGCAGACTCGGAAATCCCGTAAGGCGAATGGCCCGGGGATCTGCGCCGATGGCATCCTGTTTCAGGGTATCGATTATTTATTTGGGGACAACCCAGAGCCAGCGTCCGGATTCTTTACCCGTCACTTCAAATACGAGCGCCCCGGCGTCCCACTGGGAGGGGACCTCGTGTCCGCGGCTGCCCGGCGTGGGTCCTTGCGCCACGATGGTCAACTCATCCGGCAGATCGCCTTTTGGTATCCGCAGGAGCCCCTGGCCATGAGCCATGATCTGAAGCAACGCCCCGCCGTCAACCTGGCGCTCTTCAGATACGGGCGCCCATGCAACTTGCCAGAAGGGGGCATCCGCAAACTGGAACTGGCGGCCGTCGATGGTGACTTCCCGGGCCTGCGATCCGGCAAACGCGATCAACTCACCGCGCTCATTCACACGGAACGCCATGGCCTGTTTGCCTTCGTACTCCACTTCATGGCCATTCACCTGGAACCTCTCCAGGCGGATCGTGTCGTCCGGCAGGGGACGCTGTTCCATGTAGGCGTTGTCTTCCTCTTCCTTTCGAGCAAAACCGCCCGGCCACCCCTCTTCAAAAGTACGGAAATGCCGCGCTATCGCCACGGCGCCGTTTGGAAAACGGCAGGCAAGATACTCTGTGGTGCGCGACAGGTATTCCGTATTGTCGTTTACGCCCGAAAACGCTCCGGTGGGTGGATAGGCGCCCAGAGCCGTCAAGACGCCGAACCAGTTGCGTGTCTCATAACCCAGGCTTTGCGACTGATCATCTCGAGGACGGTAGCCCAGAAAGGCTGCCATTCCTCCGCCCTCGCCGGCACGTACCGTTCCCACAACCCGGCCTGCCACCCGCGCCGCCGCGCTGGTCCCTGCTTGCGGCTCAACCGGATAGATGCGGTCTACCAGAAAGTCCGTCAGAATTTCCTGCGCTTCGACGCCATCCAGACTGCCTTCAAACTCAACCCGGCGTCCCGGTGCAAGCAAGCCTTCATCGAAGTCGGGCGCATACGCGACGCCGAACAGGTCCTGCCAGGCCTCCAGCGCGTTGTCCTCTTCATACGTCAGCACCGGAGGCGGTCCGGACCACACCACGCGCCCCCCGGTAGCGACCAAGGCCCCGGCCATTTCGAGCAGTGCTTTGGCGGGAAACGGTTCGAACAACGCCACGAGCGTCGAGAAACGCCGGCCGGCCATCTCGATCGCGCCATTGGACACGCGCCCGCGCTCGAGGAGTTTCGCCGCGCTGACGTAGTTGGCGTACCCGTATTGCGTCATCCAGCTTCCAAACCGTTCATCCACGGCGACCAGATCGAGGGGATACAGCATGAGCACGTCGACGTCCCGGTGCTGCATATCCTCCACCATGCCCCACAGCGGGGAGCCCCCGGTCCCGTAGGTATTGACCAGGCTGGTCCGCCAGGCGCTGATGGGGCCGGGCATGCCCCAGTGGGCCGCATACGCGTACGGCACCTCGTTCAGAATCCCCGTCGAACACGCGAGCGCCATGGCAAAGTAATTGCGGTCCAGCCAACCGCCTTCGGCGTGGTCGTTGCCGTTGCCGGTCAGGAAGTCGCCCCACTTGAAATAGTCGTAGCACGCCGACGCCGCCTGATGCACCGTGCACGACCAGATGAAGTTTGAGGTGTATTCGTACTGCTGAGGCGCCTGTGGCGCCCGCCCGGTATCCCACCGGTCAATGGTCGGGCTTTCCGCCCACGTAGCGTGCGCCCGCGATTCGAGGCGCCGGCCCATCCGTGCCTCGGCATGGCGTTTCGCGGCTGTGAACAAATCCACTACTCCGTCCTGCAGCAGATGGTAATACCGTGCGCGAAACAGCGCTGTCCGGCGGATCTCTTCGGGCGTACCTCCAAAGACATGCATGACGCCTGCCTTGGCACTCAGGTCGGGCGCGAAATCTTCCTGCCCCCGCACGAAATAGACCAGGTATTTCGCAAAATCGCGGTACTCTTCGCCATACGTGCTGGCGTAGGCATTCACCAGGCCGTCACTGACATACCGCAGCGCAAACTCCCCGTGATCGTGGTGGCCAAAATAGGACCAGTCCTGCTGAATATGCATTTCATCCGCGTACAAGCCATTCAACTGAATTCCCGCGTCTGCGTACTGGTCCACCAGCTCTTTCAGGAAAGGCAGGGCGTTCGGGCTGAAATAGTCCATCTCCGGCGTGCGGTAGACCTGCACCACCAGCACCCGGTCGAGCGCACCGATATCCGTACGGCCTTCGCCATGCACCCGGATGCGCTGCGCCAGCGGCGTCTTCGCTCCGTCCCACACATCCACCGAGGCAACGTCCGTAATCTCGACGATCTCATCCGGCTTAACCACGCGGTACGGCGTGCCGCGGATGCCCCGCTCGCGGAACGCAAACACGCGCACCCCTGCATCCGCGATATCGATGGGGCCCTTGTTGTTGGTCCAGCGGGTCTGCCGCCAGAGCTGGACGCTGAACCGGCCAGTCTCGACGTCCCGCAAGCCTTTCCGGTAATGCATCCACTGGCCCGACTCGCCGGTCTCCCGCGCATAGGCGGGCCCGATCTCCAGCGGGCTCAACAGGCTCAATTCCAACCCCAGGCCATACTCCGCCGCGAACGCGCCGATTTTTGCAATATGCCCAACATATTCGTCCATATCGGGCATCAATCGGCGGGGTTTGTCCTGTCCGGGCCGGTATTGGGCGAAAAACTGGTCAAACGCCACAATCAGCGTTCGCAATCCCTGTTTTTGCGTCCGTTCGCAGATCATCCGGAGACTCTCTTCCTGGGGCGCATAACCCGTGGCCAGATTAAGGATTTTATCCGGATCGGACGCGATCGCTTCCAGCTCTTCGTCATTCACCAGGATGATATGCGGGCGTGGCATGAATCCCCAGGGCCCGGGATAGGCCACCAGTTCTCCCCGGTAGACATCATCCGGGACGCCCGCTTCCTCCGCATACGCAGCGACGCAACAGATCGCCGAAAGAAGACCAATCGCCGCCAGGAAAAACACACCTGAACCCCGCCATTCCTGCAACCCGAACATAGGATTCCCCTTTGCATCGAATTCCGCGCTAACAGATTCTCCGCCCATACTATCTGCCCGGCAGCCGCCGCGCAAACGCCCCACTACGCAGACAACACCCACCGCAGCCGAACAGACAGCCCCCTGGGCCCTCTCATCTCGATTTCAACACGGGTCTCCGCGGTTGATCTGTATTCCGTGCTGGCATTGTGGCAAGATGGAACCGGGCATCCACGACAATGCTGTTCATTCAGGGAGGGTATCCGCCATGGACACAAACCGACTCACACGCCGCGAAGCCCTGCGCTCGGGTGCCGCGCTGGCCCTGGTGCCCGGGATAGCCACCTTCACAACCGCCGGACAGTCCGGCGCCCCCGCCCAATGGCCCAAGATTGGCGTATCTACCCTCGGCTTTGGCGACTGCAGCAACCGCGAACTCGCTGAAGAATTCGCCTCGAAAGAGGTGCGCACCATCCAGCTCTTTTTCAACCAGACCGACAACCAGTATTGGGCCTACAACGGCCGAAGCGACGTGTCCGACATCACTCCCGACCGCGCCAAGGCGATCGCGAACGAATACCGGTCCCGGGGTATCGATATCCACAGCATCGGCGTGTACACCAACCTGATCCACCCCGAAGCATCCGAGCGTGCCGCGAACCTCGACTATTTCGAGGCCATGATGCGTATCGGCGCCGAGATGGACGTCCACACCTTTATTACCGAGGCTGGCCATTACCAAACTCAGGACAGCGTTCCCTACCACTTCCAGACCGACACCTGGAACCGGACAGTCGAGACGGTCCGGGAACTCGCAAAACGGGCAGAGGCCTGCAATGCCACCGTGCTCATGGAGCCAACCTTCCTGAGCTTCTTCGCCAGCGCCAAGCGCACCCGCGTTTTCCTCGAAGAAGTGGATTCGCCGCGCATACGCGCTCTGCTGGATCCCGCCAATATTCTCGAGATCAATGATCTCGAAGAGATGTTTGCCCAGCTGAGCCTCTGGATTGACTGCATCCACGCCAAGGATCGCAAGCTCCATGTCGATTTTGGGGTACCGGCAGGCCAGGGCGACATCGACTACCGGAAATTCGCGGCCCTTGCCGCCAAACACACCCCAAACGCCCCGTTGATCCTCGAATACGTGGGAACCAACGATTATCTCCAGGCGCGGGAGGTCCTTCTGAACGCGATACGCAGCCTGGGCGAAGCGTGATCGCGCGGGTTCGGGCCGCACAATCGAAGCTGGTTTCATAGACTGGCCGCCTTGCGTAAGACACGCGGGTAAGGCGGAGAAATCCCGGCGTTCAGGGCAGGGCGCGTCGCTGCGCTTAGCCCGGGAACAATGGCGGTCCGAGGCTATGCGCCGTCCTTCCCCTCGGCATTACCGGTACATACCTGCGCATTCGTGGCGGGCGCCTCGAGCACCTGGGCCAGCGCGTCATAGGTTTCGGCGCCGATGATTTTGGCGGAGACAAAGTGCCCCGGCTCAAGCGCCGTACCGGCCTGAAGCAGCACTGTTCCGTCGACTTCGGGCGCTTCACGGCCGCTCCGGCCAAACCAGAGTCCGCGGTCCGGGTCGTATCCTTCGACCAGCACGCGTTCAACCCCGCCGATGCGCGCGCGGCTCTTTTCCTCGGCAATCTCGGCTTGCGCGGCCATCACGGCCTCCCAGCGCTTCAGACGCACACGCGCTCCCACCTGGCGCGGGGCCTCTGCGGCGGGCGTGCCGGGTTCGCGCGAGTAGGAGAATGCCCCCAGCCAGTCAAAGCGGAGTTCGCGGATGCCCTCGAGCATCCGGCGGTGCTGGGCCGGGGTTTCGCCCGGCAATCCCACAATCATCGTGGTCCGGATCGCGATGCCGGGCAGGGCCTGGCGCAGGCGGGCTACGAGCCGGTGCGGACTGAGGTTGCTCGACGGCCGCCGCATATGGCGCAGGAGGTCTGCGTCAAAATGCTGCAACGGCACGTCGATGTAGGGGACGATCTTCGGCTCTTCCGCCATGACATCGAGCAATTCCCGGGAGATCCCGGCCGGGTAACAGTACATGCACCGTATCCAGAAATCGCCCGGAAAAGCGCACAGTTCGCGAAGCAGAGCGGGAAGGCCGTGCGCATCGCCCAGGTCCCTGCCGTAGACTGAAATGTCCTGCGCCACGAGAACCAGCTCGCGAACACCTGAATCCAGCAGCGTTGCGGCCTCTTCCAGGAGAATGGCGCGTGGAACTGAGCGGAGAGGCCCTTTCATAAGGGGGATGGAACAGAAAGAGCACGCATGATTGCAGCCATCGGCGATCTTGAGGAACGCATACGGCACAGTACCTGCCCGCCGCCGCGGCAGCGGTGAATGAATCTCCACCAGAGGTTCCGGCTGTACCCGGTTCGCGCGCGGGGCGCCGGATGCCACCAGCTTCACGATCTGCTCAAAGCGCCCGACCCCTGCAACGCCGTCGAGCTCGGGTATCGCATCCAGCAATTCCGCGCCATGCCGCTGCGCCAGGCAGCCCGCGGCGTAAAGCCGGGGAGCGCCGTCGCGAGTCTTGACCTCGGCCCACGACAGCAGCGTCTCCACGGACTGCTCCTGGGCGTCCGCGATAAAGCCGCACGTGAGGACCAGTACCGCGTCGAGCCCCGGAGTTCCCGGCTGAGGTTCAAACACGACGCCGCAGCCGCGGGACTCAAAGAGTCCCGCGATGTATTCGTTGTCCACGGTGTTTTTGTCACAACCGAGAGTGATTAAACCAATGTTCATTCGCAAATCCTGCGAGGTCCAGAAAACGCTGTCAAAATGCGGCCGACCGGCTGCCGGAGGGCTGGCTGGGCCTTACAAGTGACGCTGTATCCACTCCAGGGCATCCGCGACATAGACGGATGTCAGCTGGTGATCCCGATCGTACCAGATGACCCGGGTGGTGTCGGGCGGCAGGTACGCTTTGCAGGAAGCCTCGATCTCGGGCTCCGTATAGAATCCGTCCTTGCGGCCCATGAGCATCAGCAACGGCTTTTCCGTGATGCCCCAGGTGTAATCGACCGGTTCCACGGGCGTCCAGGCGGCATTGTAACAGGGAGGTACGCACGCCACTCCCGTTTTAAACCGAGGTTCGAGCGCCAGGAGCAGCATCGTGTTTACACCGCCCATGCTGTAGCCCAAAGCGGCCACGCGCTCCATATCGATGTCGCCCCGGCCTTCGAGATAGTCCAGCGCCCGGCGGCAATCCTTCACGGTCTGAATCACGATTTCCGGGAGGGAGAAATAGCTGCGCCGGGCCGGCGCCGCCGGGTCGTCGCAGGGGTTCACATGGAGGTAGTCTGACTCGTGGGCGCGCTCGCCATGCACCGCCGCATCAAACGCCAGGACGGCATAACCGGCCTCCAGCAGCGCCGTACGCATCTCCGAGCCGCTGATGTAGTTACGCTCCTGCCACCAGTCTTCTTTGCTGCCGCTCCAGCCATGGAGGAGCACCACGAGTGGATAGGGTTTGGAGGCGGCCGCTGGGATTTCAAGGTATCCCGGCACCAGAAACCCCTGCACCCCGCGAAAGACCAGTTTCCACCGCGTCGAATGGTCTCCCTTCTTCTCGAGCACCAGACGCCCGTCCAGCGGGATGTCTTTATCGTACGCAAAGAACGGTTTTCTCGCTTCGAAGGCCTCGCGGCTCACGCGGGGATACGGCGCCGCCTCCTCGCAAAACGCCGCCCAGTGGACCGCGAAGAGCAATCCGCACAACACGAAGATCCGACCCATTTTCATTTAACGCACTCCTTCGTCGCGTCAAGCCATGCCAGCGGAGATCCGCCCCGAGTTGGAGAGCTCCCGCTTCGGCCTTCGAGGAACGGAACCTCCTCATTCGGAGGCGAGTGTTTCGAGAGACTCTGCCGAAAGGCGTCCCTGCAGCGGGCCAAAGACACCGTCCCCCCAACGGACCTGGTCGATGGCAAAACCATCCATGGAGGCCGGTGGGAAGTTCGCCGTTCCCAGGCGCTGGCCGTTCTGACTCACGGCCATACCGCCGGGCGTGATCTCAAATTCGAGTTCGATGGGCGCACCGGTCCATACCATCGGGGCAGTCAAATGACCGGCCAGGTAGAGCCGGTACACCTCCCCATACTCCCGATCCCGGCCGCCCTTGAGAAAGGTAAGGCGCGGCTCGCTGGGCGATCCGTTTTTGTTGGACGTGGATGCCAGCAATCCTTCCCGGTGCGGGATAAGTGCCGTCACGCGCTGGCCCCACAGGTTGTAGACCTTCTCGCCGAGCTGGTTCATCTCCTGTTCGTACGGGGCCTGTATTTCCGGGCGCATCGCCGGATGTTTGAAGAGCCGCCCGGCAAATTCCCAGGTGGAATCGGCA
>DAOSJS010000071.1:0-13755 GCA_035367355.1 Candidatus Hydrogenedentota bacterium | reverse complement strand
TGGGTCTGACCGCCACGCTGGTACGCGAAGATGCCCGCGAAGACGACGTCTTCAGCCTGATCGGCCCCAAAAAGTACGATGTGCCCTGGAAGGTTCTCGAAAAACAGGGTTGGATCGCCACGGCCGCCTGCACCGAAGTGCGCATTCCGCTTCCTGATGACGAGCGGTACCGCTACGCCATCGCCGACAAACGCGGCAAGTTCCGCATCGCATCCACGAACCCCATCAAAGCCAGTATCTGCCGGACCCTGATCGAACGGCACCGGGGCGACAATGTGCTGATCATCGGCCAGTATCTCGATCAGCTGCGGGCGCTCGCCAAGACGATGAAAGCCCCGCTCATCACCGGGCAGACCGCGAACAAAAAGCGTGAAGCACTGTATGATGCGTTTCGGCGGGGAGAACAGAGGCTGCTGGTGGTGTCGAAAGTCGCCAATTTCGCTATCGATCTGCCCGATGCCAACGTCGCGGTGCAGGTGTCCGGCACCTTTGGCTCCCGTCAGGAAGAGGCGCAGCGGCTCGGGCGGATTCTCAGGCCCAAGGAAGATGGCTCGATCGCCCATTTCTATTCGCTGGTCTCGCGCGATACCTGCGACCAGGATTTCAGCGTGAAACGGCAGCTGTTTCTCACGGAGCAGGGCTACCATTACGAGATCAAAGACTACGAGGAGTTGTAGCCATGGGGGCCGTTGATGTGCTTGCTGGACCGGAGGGGTCCGCGCGCACAGAGAGGCTGGATCGCCTGCTGGCGGCGCAGTGGGGGCATGCGCTGCTGGTGACCCCGACCCACCTGTTCGCCAGGAAACGGCTCGAAGAATTGCTCGTCAGGCCGGACATTGCAGGCGCCTGGGGCACACCGGTGAGCACCCTCCAGACTTTCGCGGAAACGATCTTGCAGGACGCCGATCCCGAGGCGCTGCCCCTCAATGATTTGGAGCGGCGGCTCGTTCTGCAGGAAGCGCTGCAGCGGCTCCGTGCCGCTGGGGAGCTTGAAAACGCCGGGCCCGGCAGTGAAACCGGAGGATTTCTGCGCCATCTCCTGCGTGTATTTGAGAATCTGAAACAGGCGGCCGTGGAACCGGAGGAATTCCTGCAGTGTGTCCGGCGGCGCAGGCATCACGCCGCCCTGGACCTCGTGGTTGCGCATGCATACCAGGAGTATCAGGCCGCGCTCATTGAGCGGCAGGCGTACGACCGTATCGGTGTGTATTGGCAGGCCCGCCAGCTTCTTGAAGGGGAGGGGGACCTGCCGGCGCTCCGGGGTATCGAGCTGGTGGCTCTGGATGGATTCGACGATTTCACCGAGTCTGAGTTCCGGCTTGTTGCGGCATTGAAGAACCGGGTTGGCCGTCTGGTGTTCTCGATGCGCGCGGATGAGGCGGCTGGTGGAGCGGATCTCTATCGCCTTCAGCGGCAGACCCTGGCGCGGCTCGAAACGGCGTTTCAACCCACCATCGAGTGGCTGCCGGCGCGCCCACCTGCGACCGCCTGCCAGCATGCGGCGGCCTACCTTCTCTGGCGCGATGACATTCCGCCGGTGGATGGGTTGGCTCCGAATCTTGAAGTCGTTCCCTGCGCCGGCGTGGCCGAGGAGGTCGAAACGATCGGCCGGGCCGTCAAAACCCTGATACTGGAGGGAGTGCCCGCGGCCGAGATTGCCATCGTGTACGCGGACCTGGAACAGGCCCGGAATGCGCTGCGTTCGATGGGGCGGGAATTTCAAATTCCACTTCGCGTGCACGGCGATGAGCCGCTCGCGTCAAGTTCGGTGTGCGCGTTCGTGCTGGATGCGCTCGAAGCGTCGGATGGATGGAAGCACGGCGAGATCGTGGATTTGCTGACCGCCCCGTGGATGGACACGGATGGTGCTGACGAGACGCTGACGGGCGCGATCCCCGTAGTCTGCCGGCAGGCGGGCATCGTCGCCGGACACGAACAATGGGTTAAGCGGTTACGGCGGATGCGCGCGGAGTTGTCGAGAGCGCCGCGGGATCGAGAGTTTGACGCCGGCCAGCTTCTGCGGCGCCATCCCCGCCTGTTGGACGCAGTAATCACGGCCGAGGCGCGCATGAAACGGCTGTCACGCGCCCTTGAGATGTTTCCGGAGGCGGATGAACTCCACAGATTCTGCCGTGCGACCGCCCATTTCCTGGATGCATTGGAGCTGGGCAAGGCCGTGCGAACGCGCGCGCCGGAATCCATACGGGTGCGGGAAATCGCGGCGCTCGAGGCATTGCAGGAATTGCTCGGCCGCCTTGATGCGCGGCAATTCAGCACGGGCGCCCTACAGACACGCGGGGATTTCGTCAGGTTTCTCCGCCAGACCTGTGGCGAGCAAACCTTTCACGCGCCGGAGACTCCACGGGAACGCCGCGGCGTGCGATGCCTGGAGCTGAGAAGCGTCCGGGGTCTGCGTTTCCGCTACGTGTTCGCAGGCGGTTTGAATGAAGGCATCGTGCCCGGGCAGCCCGGCGTCAACGCCGTGTATTCCGAAGATGACGTGCGAGAGCTGCGCGATGCCGGGATCCCTCTGGAGTCCCGTGAAGTGCGCACAGAGCGGGAACTGGCCGCGTTTCATCACGTGCTTGAAGCGGCTCAAGACCGGATCTGGCTTTTCTGGCGCACGGCCACGCCGGATGGAAAACCTTTGCTGCGCAGCCCGTTTTTAAATGATCTTCTTCGCCTGTTTGCGGCAAAGCCGGTCGAACGGACGCCCCTGCGGGCCAGTCAGTATTATCCCGCGCTTTCTCACGCCGCTTCCCACCGCGACGCAATCAACAACCTGTTCGCCACTGGCACACGTCTGCCCGAAGCGCTTGCAGCTGAGTTCGCGGCAGTTGTGCGCGGAGCGGATATCGAGAAGCGCCGCTACAGCCTCGCGGTCTTCGATGCGTTTGACGGGGTGCTCTGCGAGGAACGAAACCAGGCGGAGACAGCTGAGCGGTTTGGCGAGGATCACGTTTTCAGCGCGACGGAATTGGAGTATTACCGCCAGTGTCCGTTCCGTTTTTTTGCATTGCGGCTCCTGCGCTTGATGCCGGCCGAACGTCCGGTCACGGCGTTTGATCGCGGCCTCCTGGGCATCGTCGTGCATCAGGTGCTTGAGAAATTTCACCAGCACTATGCGGGCAAACCGGTAAGCGAGATTCCGGTGCGCGAGGCTGAGGAGGCCATGCGCGGGGTCGTCGATTCAGTCTTTGACGAAAATAGCGCGGCCATGATCACAGTGCCTGATGGGATGCTCATGGCGGAACGCATGGCAGTTCATGAGCGGCTCCAACGCTACCTGACCATCGCGCGCCGGGAAGAAGTTTCGTGGCGTCCGACGGAGTTCGAAGCGGTTTTCGGGGGGACCAGGGAAAAGGAATACCCGCCCCTGGCGATTTTAACAGAGGCCGGCATACTCCGGATGCGCGGCCGCATCGATCGGATTGATCAAGGCGGAGCAGGGTGCCGTGTGGTCGACTACAAAACCGGCGGGCTTCCGGCCCCAGCACAAGTAAAGGAAGGTATTTCGCTGCAGCTCGTGGCCTATGCGCTTGCCCTCGAGAACGTGATCGCGCCGGGGACGGTCTGCGAGGAAGGGGTCTTGCTCAAGGTAGGTACGACCGACCGGCTGGCGGTGCGGGAGTCCGGCCGCGGCACGCTGTGGGAGGAAGCAAAGAAAGGCTTTTTCGAGGGCGTATCCGCGGCGCTTAGAGGGATTCGCGGCGCCTCGTTTCCACCGGTGCCCCAGCCGGGCGTGTGCGCTTCTTGCGATGCACGGCGGATGTGCCGCATCGATATGTCGCGGGTCGAGCGAAAACAGGGGGGCGCGCCATGAAATGGACCGACGCCCAGGCCGAAGCGATTCAGACGACAGGCGAGGACCTCTGCGTGACGGCCTCGGCAGGCTCCGGCAAGACTGCGGTGCTGGTCGAACGCGTGCTGCACCTGGTGATCGAATGCAACGTTCCTCTTGAACGCATTGTCGCCATCACGTTTACCGAGAAGGCCGCTGCGGAGATGAAGGACCGGCTTCGCAGCGAGTGCCGGGCGCGGGAGCAGAGCGGGTCTAAGGAAGGGCTTGACCGCTGGCGCAACCTGGCGCGCCAGGTGGAGTCGGCGCACATGAGCACCATCCACGCATTCTGTGCGAGGCTGCTGCGCCAGTACGCCCTGGAATACCGCATCACGCCGCCTCTCGACCCCGATTTTGCTGTTGTGGACGATGCCGAGAGCCGCTTGCTGCGCACTGAAGTGGTCGATACGGCCATCGAGGAGCTCCTCGAACGGCCGCACGATGCCACCATGCGTCTGGCGACCCACTACGGAGTGTACCAGCTCAAGGAAATGCTGGAGAGGTTTTTGCGCAATCCCGTGACGGCATCCCGGCTACTGTCCAACGAACAGTTTTCCTCGCCCGAACGCCTCCTGAAATTCTGGCGCGTGCGCGTGGAGGAAACCTGCCGGGCGCGCTTGCTCAATCTGAGCAAATCGGCCGTCTTTTACAACTATCTGCGGAAGTTCAAGGAATTTGACGGGCGCTGCGGCATCCCCACGGATGGCCGGGAACAGTTTCGCCGCACGTGCATCCAACTCATGGAAGAAGTGGGCCAGCTTCGTGATCCCCTGCTGATCGAGCAGCTGATAATGGCCTGCATCGAAGAGAGAATACCCACCACCAGGAAAGCCAATTGGCCCTCGGAAGAAGTCTTTGAGGAACTTAAAAAGACCCAGGAGGCCTTTAAAGGCTATTTGCGGGAATTTTTAATGCCGGACCATGACCCGGACGTCGAACAGCGGAGCGCCGAACTGACGCGCGATGCAGTCGCGTGTTTCCGGGCGGTTTTTGAGTACTACCGGGAGGCCAAGACCTCCAGAAACGTGCTGGATTTCACCGATCTCATTCTGTTGACGCTCGATATGCTCCAGGGCCAGCCGGAGCTGCGCGAGCGTATCGCCCGGGGCATCGACCACCTGCTCATTGATGAATTCCAGGATACCGACTTCGAACAGTATGAAATTGCCCGTCTGCTCAGGTACACGCCGGCTCCCCCGGAACTGTTCATTGTGGGCGATGCGAAACAATCGATCTACCGGTTTCGGGGCGCCGAGGTTGAAGTCTTTGAGGCCGCGAAACAAGAAAGCCGAACCATCGGTTTGCACCGGAATTTCCGCACGGTTCCCGAAATTGTCTCGTTTATTAATGATATTTTCGATCGCAGCGGCATCCTTGAAGCGGTGGAATCGCCGTTTATGCCCGCCGACGCCCACCGGGCTGCCACCGGCGAATGCCGGGTCCATGTGCTGATTCCCGACGCTCCTGAGGACAAAGAGTTGAGCGCGCAAAGGCGCATGCGCGAGGCGGCAATGATTGGGGATTGGATTGCCGCTGCGCATTCGGGCCAACTGGATGTCCAGGTGCAGGCCAAGGGCAGCGATACGACGCGCAAGGCGGCATTCGGCGACATGGCGTTGCTGTTCCGCGCCCTCAGCGACATCCGCATCTACGAGCGCGCCCTGGCGGAACGCCATATCCCGTTCCATGTCATCGCCGGAAAAGGATTTTACGAACGGCAGGAGGTCCTGGACCTGCGCAATCTTCTTGAGGCGGTCGTCGATCCCTGGCACGAACCTGCTCTGCTGGGATTCCTGCGGAGTCCCATGGCCGGATTGGACGACGATTCCATTCTTGCGATCTGCGCCGGCCCGGGCCCGGTGGCCGCGCTCCTTGAAGACGGTACTCCACCCGATTTCAGGCAGACCGCTGGACTCGATCACGCGCGCCGGATGTTCCGGGATCTGCGCGCGGAACGTGAGAGGCCTTTACCGGATTTTGTGCGTTATGTGCTTGAACGGACGGGATACGAGGCCATGGTGGCGGGCCTTTTCCTGGGCGACCAGCGGGCCTGCAATGTTCGCAAAGTGATGCAGCTCGCCGAGACGTTTGTGAAGACACGCCGGCCCCGGCTCAGCGCTTTTGTGCGCTATCTGGACGATGTGGCGTCTGCGGAGATCGATGAAGGCGAGGCAAGCCTGCAGGCCGAAGGGTCCGACGAAGTCACGCTCATGAGCATCCACAAATCGAAGGGTCTGGAGTTTCCGATCGTGATTCTTCCCGACCTGTCGCGCGGTTCGCATCAAGGCGGGAACGTTGGCCGCGTCGTGTTTCACCGGGACTTCGGAATTGTCGCGCGGCCGTACAACCCCGCATCGGAGCGGCAAACAGAGCCGCAGATCTACACTGTGATGAAGCGGGACGAAGAGGCCAAGGAGGAGGCGGAACGCGCGCGGGTGTTGTACGTGGCCATGACGCGGGCGCGGGACTGGCTTGTCCTGAGTGGTACTGTCGCTTCGGGCAAAAGCCCCAGACCCGCTCCGGACAGCCTGCTGGAGCCGATCGCCAGTGAGCTGGATGTACTGAACCGTGGCGACGGGGCGTTGCTTTCCGGTGAGGGCTGGACCGCGCTCGTCCGCCGTTCCACGACGCCCGCAGCCATCGACGCCCCAGCCCCTGAGCCGGCGCTACAGGTGGACTGGGACGCTTTGACGAAACGGCTGGGCCCTGCGCCGGCCATTCCCGCAAGCCAGCTCACTTTTGCCGTTACCACGCTCGTGCAGCGCATGTATCCGTCCAACGAAGAACCAGCGGCAGACGGCGTCCGCGATGCGTCCGCGCTTGATCCTCTGCTTCGCGGGACTTTGGTGCACCGCTATTTCGAGCTTTGGGATTTCCAGCACGCGCCCCCGGACATTGGCGCTTTTCTCCGGAGAGAGAAGCCGTCTTATCATCTGGCGGACCGCTTGCGCGACACGCTGGAGAGCGCAGTTCAACGCTTTATGGCGTCCGAAGCGTGGCCTCTGGTGACCGGAGCGCGCGAGATTCTGCGTGAAGCGCCGTTTATGCTGCGCGTGGGCGATGCCGTGCTCGAAGGCGTGATCGACGTCGTACTTGACGGGAATGCGGTCCTCGATTACAAGACCGGCCTCCACCGCGAGAGCCGCCGCTTGATGTATGAAGCTCAGTTGTGCCTGTATGCCGAGGCCATGCGCCGCCTGCTCGGCCGGCTGCCCGAACGGGCCTGGATCTACTACGTTGACTCGGGCGAGCTGGTCGAGGCCGACATTTCTCCGGACCGGACCGCCGAAGTGCTTGCGCTTGCCGGGGAGACCATGAAAATGCTGCGGAATGAGCCCGAGCCCGACGAAATGGAGGCCTATCTGCAGTGAGAAGGCTTGTCCTGGCGCTGTGCCTTGCGAGCCTGACGTTTTCAGCGTGGGGGGCAGTCGCTCAGACGCTTCATGACGGTCTCTTCTATGTGGAATATCCGGAAGGCGAGCACCAGACGGCCGTGGTCACCCTGGAAAATCTCCAGAGGATTGCCGCGGCCTGGCGCCACCGGCTTGATCCCGGGGAAGCTCCCATTCTGGTGCGCATCTGCGCGTCTCAGGGCGATTTTGCCGCAAACGCCGGGTTTTGGCCGCCGGCGGAAGTGGGGGGCGTCGCCCATTCGGAAGAGGGGCGTATCGTGCTGCGCACGCCGTCGCAATTGCCGAATCCAGGCCTGTATGACGGCATGGTGCGGCACGAACTGATTCATGTGCTGCTGGCGCGCAACACCAGTCTGGAGCATCTGCCCCGGTGGTTGAACGAAGGCACGGCCATGCACATCTCAGGGGAGCACCGCTGGAACACCTCGTTCCATGTTGCGCGGATGTATCTGTCGGGCCGGCTCTATACCTACGATGACCTGATGCTCGATTTCAGCATGGTGAAAGGCGAGCGGCCGTTCGGTGACCTCTACGCCCAGAGCCTTTCGATGACCGCTTTTCTGTACGATCGGCTCGGCGAGGAGACCTTCTGGAGCCTGCTGTATTCGCTTCGCGACAAAGACTTTTCGGGTGCGTTGGGCGAGATCGCCGGCATGAGCCCGCACGAATTCTGGACAGCCTGGTACCGCTCGCTCTGGAAAGTTGCCGTCATCTCCGCCGTTATGTCAGGATTCGGCATATTCGATTTCATGGCACTGCTGGTGATCGTGGGGTATTTTCGAAGGCGTCATCATAACCGCAAGGTTTTGGCTCGGTGGGAACTGGAAGAAGCCGAAGAACCACCGATGATGGCGGCGTGGGAACTCGAAGGCGGCAGCGAATATCCCTGGGAAATGGATGACGAGGAAGACCCATGATTTTGCGCTGCGCCGCGGCGCAGGCGCGGAAAAATCCGTCAGGAAGGTGGTATGGGCAGTAGGCTGAATGTTGGGGCGTTGAAGGCGGGTCCCGGGCACGGGATCCCTCTGGGGGCTTCAGCGGGCGAGACCGGGGTGCACTTTGCCCTGGTGAGCCGTCATGCCAGGCGCGTGTGGCTGGCTCTGTTCGAGAACCCGGACGACGCGCGCCCCGCCGTGGAATTCGAGCTGGACCCAGAGCGCAACCGCATCGGCGACGTGTGGAGCATCTTTATCGAAAACCTGCACGCGGGCGCGTATTACCTTTTCCGCCTGGACGGGCCCTGTGAGCCTCCAAAAGGCCATCTTTTCAACCCGGAGTGCTATGTGCTCGACCCCTACGCGCTGATGGTGACGGGAAGCGTGCAGGATCTCGAGGCCAAGTGCGTGGTCGTCGACATCGAGCGCGGCTGGGAGCCGTATCTCCGATCGCGAACGCGCAAAGCGAACTCGATTGTATACGAGGTGCACGTCAAAGGGTTCACCGCGCACGAATCCTCGGGCGTGGGGCATCGGGGCACCTATCGCGGATTTATTGAGAAAATACCGTATCTCCAGGAGCTGGGCGTCACCGCGGTCGAGCTGATGCCGGTGCAGGAAGTCGGCGAGGAATATCTCAAACGCCGGAACCCGAAGACCGGAGAACGCCTTAAGAACTACTGGGGTTACGCGCCCATCGCGTTCTTTGCCCCCGCCGCGCGATTCGGAAGCGAAGGTGGTATTGGCGAGCAGTTGCTCGAATTCCGTGAGCTGGTTGCGGCTCTGCACCAGGCCGGGCTCGAGGTCATTCTTGACGTTGTGTTCAACCACACCGCCGAAGGTGATGAAAAGGGCCCCACGCTCTGTTTCCGCGGCATCGATCACTCAATCTATTATCTACTTGATGCGGACGGAAAATGCCTGAACTTCACGGGCTGCGGCAATACGGTCAACTGCAACCATCCGTTTGTGCGCGATTTGATTCGCGACTGCCTGCGGTACTGGACCACCGTTATGAGAGTCGACGGATTCCGTTTCGATCTGGCGTCGGTCCTCGGCCGCGATCAAAGCGGGAAGCTCGTGGAAAACGCCCCGATCATCGAGCGCATCGCAGAGGATCCCATCCTGCGCGATGTGAAACTCACCGCGGAGGCCTGGGACGTGGGCGGCGCGTACCAGGTGGGATCGTTCGGCAACAACGGGCGCTGGTCTGAGCTCAACGGCAAGTTTCGTGACGATGTCCGCCGGTATTGGATCAATGACCCGGATGCGAAGGGCGCCTTTGCGTTGCGCATCACCGGCAGCCCCGATCTGTACCAGGATGATGGCCGCCGGCCCATTCACAGCGTCAATTTCGTCACTTCCCACGACGGATTCACCCTGAACGATCTCGTCTCCTACAACAAGAAGCATAACGAGGGCAACGGAGAAAAGAACCGGGACGGGATGGACCATAATCACAGCTGGAACTGCGGGGTTGAAGGCGAAACCAATGATCCCGTCATTCTGGCGCTGCGTTTGCAGATGCAGCGGAACTTTCTCGCGACTCTTTTCATCTCACTCGGTGTGCCCATGCTGCTCGGGGGCGACGAATTCGGCCGTACTCAGAAAGGCAACAACAACGCCTATTGTCAGGACAACGAGATCTCATGGCACGACTGGGGGCTGCTGGAGAAGAACGCCGCCCTCTTCCGGTTTTGCAAGGGCATGATTCAGTTTCGCAAGGAAAACGCCGTGTTCGAGCGTGCGACGTTCTACACCGGCAACCCGTCGCGGAAGGACGCTAAACCCGATGTGCGCTGGTTCAGGCCGGATGGCCAGGCGCAGGATTGGCAACCCGTTCAACCGGCGCTGGGATTCTGGATTAACGGTACCGAAAACGATGGCGTTCCTCTCTATTTAATGTTCAACCCCACGCCGGATGACAGCGAGTTCGTCCTTCCTGGCGGCGACTGGTGGCTGCGCGTGGATACCGCCGCTGCGTCACCCGGTGACCTGTATGCGGCGGATAAGGCGCCGCGTGCGGGCGAGACGGGCAGAATGACCGTGGCCGCCCGTTCGATGGTCATCCTCTCCGGCTGATACACTCCGGGCGTACGTACTGCAGGCGTGGCGTGCGCCCGTCCGGTTCTGGGCTTGCTCACATGGCCGAGAACATGGCCTGAAAATCGATGATGGGGGAGGTTTGCATGCGCTGCGCGGCATTCAGGATGGTTCCGGCCACCGCGCAACCGGCCCCGAAGCACAGGGCAGCGGCATAAAGGGCGAGACCGGCTTCAAAAACTTTGCGCAAGGTATTGCGCCAGGGGGTGGGGACCGGGAGCCCCGCCAACACGGCCAGCGGCGTCAGGATGAACAAGGTCCAGAAGAACAGCGCGCCATCGTAGCGCTGAAGCCAGTTCCACAGGCCGGAGAGTACCAGCGCTTCTTTGAACAACAGGCCGTAACCGTAATTCAGGAGCGCCACAAACCCCCACGCCACGTAGCGCAGCGCCACCGCGCCCAGTATCAGGCCCAGCACATACTTGGTCAGAACCCATTTTTCGATGGGGGACACAGCACTCCGTCCGGACGCGCGCTGTACAAAGAATAATCCGATGTAAATGACGAGCGCGAATGGCCCGGTGAGCAGGCCCAGTGCCAAGGCGCCCAGGCGCACTTGCGTGGGAGGCATGCCGGTCTGCTCGCCAATGGCCGCGCAGACGCCCAGCCAGCGGCGTTCTTCCTCGGATTGGGTCCCGCGCGCCCCGTCTTGTTCGAGTGCTTCCACCAGGCGGTGGGCATGGTGCGCGGCAGGGCCTACGGTACGCAGCGCATGCTCGATGTCCTCGTCGTCCGGTATAGCGCCGTCCGGCGAAGGTACCGCCCCCAGAACCTCCGAGCGCGCCTTTTTGAGAACGCGCTCGCGCTGGCGTTCGGGCAGATCGCTCATATGCTCGTCCATTCGGCGCAGATAGCGCCCAATGACGCGCTCTTGCTGGTCCGTAAGTCTCATGCCTCCTCCGCGACGAGAGAAAGTATACCTTAGGCGGAGAAACGGGACCAAATCCGGGGAAAGGCAGCCGTGCAAACGAGGCCGAGCCTCTGCAACAGTTGAAACAGCCCGTGAAGCTTCGTCCCGGATGGCTTACAGCGCCGCGACTTCCACCCGGCAGTACCAATCCGGGCAGGGCGCAGCCACTGCCGCCATTTCCCGCGCTGCAGACCCGGTTTGAGCCGGAGCCGGGGCGCTGTTCGCGGGCATCAGAGCGGCGATCGATGCGGCGGCGCGCCGGTCAACCGCAACCACATCGAAGCGCCCGCGGGCTTGGTCGACGAAGCCTTCCAGGGGCGTGCAGCCCGCTTCGGTTCCGATTTCGCCAGCGGTGGTTTCAACCTGTCGCGCACCGGCTTCCACGGCCGCCAGGGCATTGTGGACCGCGCGGCCGGAAACGTTGTGGCAGCTGGCCGAGACGATGGCCCGCGACTCCACGAACTGGACGATATCGCGCACCATTTCTACGTACGCTGCGGTTTTCATGGCGCCCGTGCTGTCGGAGACCGCAATGCGTGTTGCACCGGCGCTCACAGCAACGCCTATGCACTGCCGCCGGAACGGCCGTTCCATGGTCTCCATGCCGCCGATCGAGAATTGGACCTCGATTCCCGCAGCGCGAACGGCCGTAACGGCTCTTTCTATTGCGCGGCACCATTCGACGCGCTTCCCGCCGCTGCGGGCCGGGCCGGACGGCAGGTAGACATGGACCAGCGGTTTCGCGGCATGCCTGACCGCGCCGATCGCGGCGGCGATTTCAGCCGGGTCGCAGGCGGCCAGAACCGCCACTTCGGACGTGCTGATGCACTTTGCCACAGCTTTGACAATGGCGCGCTGCGACGAAGACTGGGCGGGGTATCCCGCCTCAATGGTTGAAACGCCCGCCTGTTCCAGCGCGCGCGCGATGGCCGTGGCCTGGTCTACCGAAACGACGGGGCCTGTCCACGTGAATCGCTGGGACAGCGTGGTATCGTAGATTCGAATTGCTCCGGGCATGATACATCTCCTTCAGACAGAGTCAATGCGGTGAATTTGGAAAAGCAGCCGTCACACCGCACCAAGCGCCCGGATCTGAGGCCAGGTAGCCCCACATCCATACGACACCACCTCCCTTCAGCGGTCCCCTTGATGGGACCAAAAAAAAAGAGCCGCGGGCTTTTTCGGCCCGCGGCCTTGAGTTCCAGAACCCTTACGGGGTGTTGATTAAGGAATTCGAGGCATAATGGGCCGACCTTCCTCCACGAGGAGGAGTGAGAGCAGGCGGCTTATATGCTTCGAATTAACCACTATGCTAACCCTTCTTCTACTTCTTGGAAACACTATAGCATCTCTTCTGCTTCCCGTCAAATCGTCTTTTTCCGGGCAAATGCGCGGTGGCTCTGCACGGAGCGTAGCGCAGGCTTTTCTGTTGCGAAACTGCAGGATTCTGTGGCACAGTGAGCGCCGGGCGGCCCTTCGGATTGGGATTTCATGGAATTCTGACATTGAAGGAGGAGAGGCGGCGATGTTGAAAGAGTTCAAAGAGTTCGCGCTGCGCGGAAACGTGGTCGATATGGCAGTAGGTATCGTCATAGGCGGCGCGTTCGGCACAATTGTGAAAAGTCTGGTGGATGACGTGCTGATGCCCCCTATCGGCTGGGTCGTGGGCGGAGTGGATTTTTCCAATTTCTTTTTGGTTATCAAGGACGGAAGCACTCCGGGCCCTTACTTCTCCCTGGGGGCGGCCAAAACCGCCGGCGCGGTGACTCTCAATTACGGGCTTTTCGCGAATTCAGTGATCAGCTTCCTCATCGTGGCGTTCGCGCTCTTCATGGTGGTCAAGGCGATGAATAAATTGCACCGGAAGGAAGAGCCCGCCGCCGAGCCCGCCACGAAAGAATGCCCGTACTGCCTGTCGTCGATTCCGCTCAAGGCGAGCCGCTGCCCGCACTGCACGTCGGCCATTGAAGCGATCTGAGGTTCAAGGGCCGCGCCGGCAAGATGTGGCTTTGGAGGGGCCAATTGCGCGATTAAGACCACCGTATCGCGGTATGACTCTCACGCTTTGCCCAGCCCACGCGGGCGCCGTATGGTGCAGGGCGTCCGGGCCAGAACCTCAGGGTGAAGATTGCCATTAGCGGCGGCGGCTGTGCTACACTGAGTGGCAAACCGGGGAGAAGGGCGAGGGGCCTTGAAGCCTGTCCAGGACGAGTGAGATACGAGATCTGCATGTTTCGTGTTCCATCCTCCGCCGGTTCACCCGTTGCCCGCCGGTATCCTGGGTCCGATACGGCAACCCGAAGAATGAATCCGCTTTGAAACGCCAGGCGCAGCAGGCGAAAAGATATTTGTAGAGAAGCGCGCCGCGGAGGTTTTTTCGAGTAGAACATGTGCAGGCGAAATTTACTTTTTATTATGCTGGGGGTGCTGTGTGCCGGAGCCGCGGGCGCGATGGAGGCGGGCGCGGCGAAGGTAGAGATCACCCCCGAGCTGGGCACGCCGCTTGCTGGAAGCTACCAGCGTATGGGGCGCGGCGCGACGGCCGTGCATGAC
>DAOSJS010000070.1:0-13766 GCA_035367355.1 Candidatus Hydrogenedentota bacterium | reverse complement strand
ATCGGTTTGGGCCTGCTCCTGCGCCTCCGGAGGGACATTGGGCCGCAGCACGATATCCTCAGGGCGGAATCGCTGACGGTAGGGTTCCGGGGCAGTCTGGTAGGGTTCGTGGGGTGGCCCCCAGGAGAGAAAGAGCACGAACGGCTTCTCCGCCCGCGCATGAGCGCGAATGTATTGCTGGGCGTCCCGGGTCTGGGCAATGGCGTCGTATCCGTCCCACAGCAGTTTCTCGTCTGCATCAGCATAGTAGGCGGAATGATTGTAGTCGTGGGTACATTCGAGCACCTTCCAGTAGTCCCATCCCTGGCGGCGCTCGGGAGGGATGTAGCTTGAACGGCCGCGGCCGCCGAGATGCCATTTGCCGATATAAGCCGTGTCATAACCGGCGTTTTTGAACACTTTTCCGATGGTAACGGCCTCGCTGGGCAGCGGCACGTCGTTCATGAACACGCCGTTGGTCAGGGGCGTCTGGCCCGTCATCAGGCTGGCACGGTAAGGCGTGCAGACGGGGCAGCCCGACACGGCGCGGGTGAAGTTCACGCTTTCGGCGGCGAGCCGGGCGAGATACGGGGCCTGCACATTCGGGTCCTTGTTGAAGGGGGTGGCCTGGGCGCGCCACTGGTCGGCAAAAACGAAAACGACGTTGGGTTTCGATACCGGAGATTCGGTCCCCGCGTGCGCGGCATGGGCCAGCGCGACGCCGGCCGCCGAACCGGCCAGAAAATGGCGCCGGCTCATGGCTGTTCTCGAGTTTGTTCGCGGCTGGTTCATAATGACTTACTCCTCCCCGGCCATGGTAGAGAGGAGTCCAGCAAACTGCAAGGCGGGGTCGTGGGGCCGCAATGAGGCTGGCCATTCCGGCTGCGATCTAGGCGTCGGCAGGAAATTCCCCCAGCTGCCGGGCCTCGCCGGCGAATACCTCCCGCTGGATGCGTTTAACGGAGGCATCGTAATCCCATTCGGAAGACAGTGGTTTCCATCCAAGGCTGTCCGCCATTTTTCCTGCAAACGATGCGACCATTCCCCAGGGATCTTCGATGCCGAGGGCTTCCAGAGACACGCCGCTGAGAACGATGCCGTAACCGCCGTCCGCCAGGGCCCATAAGGCCCACACGATTCTGCCAACCGTGGTGCCGGGGCGGAGCACCAGATCTCCGTCGGTCACGGCCTGATGCACCATGCGCATGAGATAATTGATGATACGCTGCTCCAGTTTTTCAAAACGGGCGCCCCGCTCGGGCGAGATCTTTTCGCGGAACGAACGGGTGATGGTCTTCATGAGCTGCATGTCGCCCGGGTTGAGACGCGCGTAATATTCGCCGGCCAGACAGAAGGCCAGCAAGCGTTCCCGGCTGCACCCCCGGAAACCCATGGCGCGCCGGAGCATGGCATAGCGCTCTTCGTGCGCCCGCTCGGCGAGCGCGACGATGATGTCCTCCTTGCTTGGAAAATGGAGATACACGGTCCCTTTGGCGCAGTTGATCCGTTTGGCGATTTTGCCCATGGTGAGGTTGTAGTATCCCGCTTCGAAAAACATCTGGCGGGCAGTCTCCAGGATATGTTCCTCTCGCTCCCGGATCTCGCGCTGTTTCGGCGTCAGTCCGTCTCCAGCACAAATCACACGCTTTCCTCCGCTTGCCGGGCGTAAGAGGCGCTCCTTGCCACTTTTTCCGGCTCACTGCGCGTATCAGATAGAAATGAGTACAGCCTGGTTGCAGTCACTTCACTAACCACACTGTGCCTGGCAGAATATTAGTATATGCTCTGCGCCTCTGTTATACGCAAATTCAGTGCCCGGCATTTCGGCGCCAGCGGTCTCGCCCGGGCACGTATGCCCGGGCCGGAGCGCTAGGGGAGATGGACGAGCTCGACGGCCACGTCTTTCGGGTTAGGTCCGGGATCCATACGCGGGGCATGGGGAGAGACCACAAACAGCGTGCCGGACACATTGCGCGCACCGAATTCAGTCTCATGTTCGCGGATGGCAAGCACGGGCCGGTCGACGGTGTCATAGACATAACAGGCGTCGAAGGCCACGCCCCCTTGCTCGCGGGTGATCTGCTGCCGGCGAAGCTCGATCTCCAGTGGAGACCGCGGAACATCGGCCTGTTTGCCCGGTTGCGACCAGGAGCCGCTCCAATGGCAGTTCGTGAAGCGGATCTCCACACTTGACGCTGCTTTGTCGTAAATGCGCAAACCGTGCTCGTGAGGGTTTTCGACGGTGCAATTGCGGAACTCGACTTGCCCGCCGGGCCCCTGATCGTTCACCGCGCCTATCACAATGCCGGAACTGTTGCCGGCACCGACGAAGCAGTCTTCAAAAGTCAGGGATACGGGGCTGCTGCCGGCGTCGAGGTTTTTGAGGTACAGGAGTATGCCGGCGCCCTGATTGCCGGAGAAAACACAATTGCGCACCAGGCAGTTGACAAGCTTTTCGCGGGGGTGGTTGGGCTCGAAATCGATGCCTGCAGCAGGGGCTGTCCCGCTGGTATCGGTCATCACGGTGTTCTCGATAAGCAAATTCACCGCTCCGATGACGCTGATGCCCTGGCGGTGATGGTCGTGGCAGATCACGTCGCGAATGACGACATCCTCGCACCAGGCCAGTTCCTGCGTCGCCCCCAGGTAGATCCCATCTCCTCCGCTGCCTTCAAGACGAAGCCCCTCGACCCGGATGTTCCGGCAGCCGCGAAACGCCAGGCCCATCCGCCATTCAGCTTTTTCATAGGCGTCGCTCTGGTAATCCGCCTTGCGCATACGCAAGGTCGCCCCATAGCCGCGGAAAGTGATGTTGGCGGCGTTCGCTGCGGTAAAAAGGCTGTCGCTCTTTCCTTTAAACTGGCCTTCCTTAGCCAGAACCACCACTCCCGGCTCGAAATGCAGTTCCAGGTTGTCTCGCAGGCGGATGGGCGTGACAATCCACGGGCGGCCCATGTACGGGATGCGGACGCGCGGGGCATTGGAATCGATCGCCGCCTGCATCGCGGCGGTCGCATCCTCGGGATCAAAGCCCCACCAGGCGGCATTGGCCTCCGTGCGGGTGCCAGCGGCCACCTCCGCTACCGCCGCTTCATTCGCCCAGTTGCCCGCGAATTCCGGCTCCGCGGACCAGGCCATCATCGTGAAAAACACTCCCAGAAGCGACACGACAATCGTGAAAATACGCACGGTTTCTCCTCCATTTGGCTTGTACAGTGCCTCTGGCCCCAAAAAAAGACGCAGATCAACACGCATTTAACCCGCGGAGGCACTGTTCGCGCAGAATTCAGCATGCCCGATCCCGAACGGAAGTGCAAGCCCGGCCTTAAATCTCGGGCCAGTAAGGGCGTAGAAGCTGAGGTCCAATCGTGACAAAACGTCACGATTTTTCTTGACATGAGGCCTCGCCGGGTGGTATAGTCTCTGTGAAACGAATCACAACGTGAATGTCTTCACAGTTCTTCCGCAAACAGCGAGGAATTGCCGTGATTTCCGATAAAACCGTGGCCCGGCTCAGTGTGTACCGGCGGGTCTTGCTGGCGATGCAGGACGCCGGGCAGCAGCATGTGTTTTCACACGAGCTGGCCGCGCGGTCGGGATGCACGGCGGCCCAGGTCCGGCGCGACGTGATGGCCACGGGTTATACCGGCAGCCCGGTTCGCGGGTACGACGTGGCGGCTCTGGCGGGAAGCATTAACGACTTTTTGTTTCATTCCGACGCGCAGAAGGTGGCGTTGGTGGGCATCGGCAACCTGGGCCGCGCGCTGATGGCGTTTTCGCCGCGGCGCAATCCGCGTATCCCTCTGGTGGCGGCTTTCGACAGCGACGAGACGAAAGTGAACCGGGTGATCCACGGGTGCCGGTGTTATCCGATGCAGCAGTTGGAAGAGGTTGTGGAGTCGGAAGGGATCCGGGTGGGCATCATCGCGGTGCCGTCGTCCGCGGCCCAGGACACCGCACGGCGGCTGTGCCGTGCGGGTGTGTCGGGCCTGCTGAATTTTGCCCCCACGCACATCTGGGTTCCGCCGCATGTATACATTGAGAATCTGGATTTGAGCATGGCGCTGGAGAAGGTTGCGTTTTTTGCGGGCCTTCGGGCGTCGCAGAAGGAAACCATGTAATGAGCACCACTACGGGACAACCGGCCGTGCAGCCGGATATCCAGGAAATTCTTGACCGGCACGCGGATGCGGGGCGGGACGCGCTGATCCCCCTGCTTCAGGACGTTCAGGAGACACACGGCTACCTGTCACGGGAGGCGATCGCGCGTATCGGCGAACACCTCCATCTTCCGGCGAGCAAGATTTACGGCGTGGCGACCTTCTACAACCAGTTCCGTTTTCAGCCGCTCGGGCGTTATCACATTCAAGTCTGCCGCGGCACCGCATGCCACGTAAAAGGTTCGCTGGGCGTCCTGGATGCGATCCGGCAGGATCTGGCGCTCGAACCTGGAAAGACGACGCGCGACGGCCTGTTCAGCCTGGAGGTTGTGGCGTGCATCGGCGCCTGCGGTCTGGCGCCTGTGATCAGCATCAACGGCGAGTTTTACGCAAATCTGACCCCTCAAAAGGTCCGTGACATTATGGATGAACTCCGCGAAGAGGTCGAAAACGATGAATAAGGAAACAACAGCGATGAAACCGCCGGCCAGCCTGAACGGGTTGTTAGAGTATGCATGCGGTCTCACGCCGGACCTCGACGAGGCCGCGCGTGCAGGCTATGAGGAACAGCTGCGGCTGCTGCGCCGCGAGCGGACCGAGCGCCCGACGATCTTCGTGGGCGCGGGCACCTGCGGCCTGGGCGCGGGCGCGGGCAAATCGCTCAACGCGATCCGGGCGTTCTTGCGCCTGCGCAACATTGACGCCGAGATTGTCGAAGTGGGATGCATTGGGTTGTGCGCCGAAGAGCCCCTGGTGGACATTCAGCTGCCGGGCAAGCCGCGCGTCTCGTTCAAGCACGTGACGGAAGACAAGGTCAAGCCCTTATTGGAAAGCGTGCTGGCGGAGACGATCCCCACGGACATGGTGCTGGGCCAGTTCACCACGCCGGGCGTGGCGCCCTGGCATAACGTCGACCGGCTTGCGGAACATCCCTTCTTCGCGCCGCAGACGCGGTGGGTGCTGAAGAACTGCGGGGTCATCAACCCATCGAGTCTGGGAGAATACGTCGCGGGCGGGGGCTACCGGGCCCTGACGAAGGTTATTCACACCATGACGCCGGCCGAGGTCTGCGACATGGTCGAGCAGAGCGGGCTGCGCGGCCGGGGCGGCGGCGGCTTTCCAACGGGCAAAAAGTGGAAATTCGCGCTGAGCACGACCAGCGACCGGAAATACCTGGTCTGCAACGCGGACGAAGGCGATCCGGGCGCGTTCATGGACCGGGCGGTGATTGAAGGCGATCCGCACCGGCTGCTGGAGGGCATGGCCATTGCAGCCTACGCCATCGGCGCAAGCAAGGCCTACATTTATATCCGGGCCGAGTATCCGCTGGCCATCAAACGGCTCCAGCACGCAATTGCCGAGGCGAAAGACTGCGGCTTCCTCGGCGAAAACATTCAGGACAGCGGATTCAGCCTCGAGATCGTGATCAAGATGGGCGCGGGCGCCTTCGTCTGTGGCGAAGAGACCGCACTGATCAACAGCATCGAAGGAAAGCGGGGCATGCCCCGTCCCCGTCCGCCGTTTCCGGCCGTCAAGGGCCTCTTTGATAAGCCGACGATTATCAACAACGTGGAGACCCTGGCGAATATCCCGCGGATTGCCGAAGGAGGAGCGGAGGCGTTCGCGGCGATAGGCTCCGAGACGAGCAAAGGCACCAAGGTGTTTGCGCTCTCGGGCAAGATCGCGCTGACCGGCCTGGTCGAAGTGGCGATGGGCACCCGGCTGCGCCAGGTGCTGTTCGATATCGGCGGCGGGATCCCGAACGGAAAGAAATTCAAGGCGGTGCAGATCGGCGGCCCGTCCGGCGGATGCATCCCCGATGAGCATCTGGACATCGCTATCGACTACGAATCGCTGAAGACCGTGGGCGCGATGATGGGCTCCGGCGGCCTGGTGGTGATGGACGAAGACACGTGCATGGTCGACGTGGCCAAGTTCTTCATGGAGTTCATCCAGCGGGAAAGCTGCGGGAAGTGCATCCCCTGCCGGGAAGGCACGCTGCGTATGCTCCAGATACTCGAACGCATCACGCGGGGTCGCAAAAGCGAATCGAAATTCCAGGCGCTCGAGCGCTTCAAAGGCGTCATGATGCTCAACCGGACGGCCGAAGTCATTCGCGACACGAGCCTGTGCGGCCTGGGGCAGACGGCCCCGAATCCGGTGTTGAGCACGCTGCGCTGGTTCCGCGACGAATATGAAGCCCACATCTACGAGCGGCGTTGTCCCGCGGGGGTCTGCCAGGAGCTGCGCTCCTTCGAGATCGACGTGGAATTGTGCGACGGCTGCACTCTGTGCGCGCAGCGCTGTCCCGTGGACGGGGCGATCGTGGGCGTGCCGAAAAAGGTGCATTACATCATTGAGGACAAGTGCATCGGTTGCGGAACCTGTGTGGATGTGTGCCCGACACACGCCGCACGGCTTCGGATTCCGGGCGCGGAAGAGATCGACCGTGAACGCCGCGAGAGCGAGCAGGCCTTGAGCGTGTTTGCATCGGGCGCCTTCGAAGACTGGCACGAGGGCGCGGCGCTTTACCGTATGGGCAAACAATAGCGCGTGGACGCGCTCGAACGAGGAACGGCAATGCTTACCATCGAAGTCAATAACCGGAAGATTGAGGCGAAGAGCGGCGAGATGCTGCTGGATGCGCTGAAACGGAACGGCATCACAGTGCCGACCCTGTGTAACATGGACAACCTGTTCCCGACGGGCGCCTGCCGCATGTGCGTGGTTGAGGTTGAGGGCGAGCGGGCGCTGGTGCCGAGCTGCGCCTACCCGGTACGGGACGGGATGCGGGTCCAGACGCATTCGCCCCGGGCGCTGCGGGCACGCAAGACGATCGTCGAACTGCTGCTCGCAAACCATCCCGACGATTGCCTGTATTGCGTGCGCAGCGGCAATTGCGACCTGCAGGGAATGGCCAATGAACTCGGGGTGCGGGAACGGCGCTACTCGGGCGGCAAGAACGAATACCACGTGGATTCGTCGAACCCGGCCATCGTTCGCGATCCGGCCAAATGCATCCTCTGCGGGAAATGCGTGCGGATCTGTGAGGAAGTGCAGGGAGTCTCGGCGATTGATTTTGTGGGCCGCGGCAGCCAGACCGTGATCGGGACGGCCTTCAGCGAAGGGCTCAACGTCTCGAGCTGCATCAACTGCGGCCAGTGCATCATGGTCTGCCCGACAGGCGCCCTGCGCGAGCAGAGTTATATCAAGGAAGTGCTGAATGCCATCGCAGACCCCACGAAACTGGTGGTGGTGCAGCATGCGCCGAGCGTATCGGTGACCCTGGGCGAGGAGTTCGGCTTGAAACCGGGCGCGGACGTGGACGGTTTGCTGGTGGCGGCGTTGCGCCGGCTCGGCTTTGACCGGGTGTTCGATACGTCGTTTTCGGCCGACCTGACGATCATGGAGGAGGCGTCGGAGCTGGCTCATCGCATCCAGACCGGCGGGAAGCTGCCCATGATGACCAGTTGTTCGCCGGGCTGGATCAAATTCGTGGAAGAATTCTACCCCGAAATGATGGACAACCTGTCCACCTGCAAGAGCCCGCAGCAGATGATGGGTGCCGTGATCAAGTCGTTTTTCGCGGAGCGGGAAGGCGTGGCGCCCGAAGATATCTTCAGCGTGGCGATCATGCCCTGCGTGGCCAAAAAATTCGAAGCGGGACGGCCGGAACACTCCCGGAACGGCACGCCCGATGTCGACGCGGTCCTGACCACGCGGGAGCTGGCGCGGGTCATCCGCATGCGCGGCATGGACATGCAATCGCTCGCCCCCGAACACGCAGATACGCCGTTTGGCGAACGCAGCACGGCGGGCAAAATTTTCGGCGCGAGCGGCGGGGTCATGGAAGCGGCCATCCGTACCGCGTACTTCCTGCTGACCGGTCAGGAGCTGCCCGGCCTGAAAGTGGAAGCCATCCGCGGGTTCGAGGGCCGCAAGGAGGCCAAGCTCGAGATTAACGGCGCCGAGATTGGCGTGGCGGTGGTCAGCGGCCTGCAAAACGCACGGCTGTTGCTTGAGGAAATCCGCAACGGGCGCGACGACATTCACTTCATTGAAGTGATGACCTGCCCCGGCGGCTGTATCGCAGGCGGCGGACAACCCCTTAACGCGGACCCGGACGCCATCCGGGCGCGAATGCAGGCCCTGTATACGATTGACCGGGACGAGCCCGTGCGCACCTCGCACGGCAACCCCGCCATTCAGCGGCTGTATGCAGAGTATCTGGGCGAGCCGCTCGGCGAAAAAAGCCATCAACTGCTCCACACGCACTACGCCAAGCGCGAGGTTATGATCTGAGGCCGGCCATGAAGAGCGCATCCAACATACCGCTGGTCACCACCATCAAGGAACGGTGCCGCGTCTGTTTCACCTGCGTGCGGGAATGTCCCGCGAAGGCCATCCGCATCGTTGACGGCCAGGCGGATGTGATCTGCAACCGCTGCATTGGTTGCGGCAACTGTGTTCGCGTGTGCAGCCAGGGCGCCAAGCGCGTGCTGGATTCCAAGGCGGAGGTCGAGGCGCTGCTGGCTGGAGAGGCCCGGGTGGCGGCGCTGCTCGCGCCGAGTTTTCCCGTGGAGTTCGACGACTGCGAATACGAGCGCGTCGTGGGCATGTTGCGGGCGCTGGGCTTCGACTCTGTCCACGAGGTTGCCTTTGGCGCCGACCTGGTTGCGGACCGGTACCGCAGACTGGTCGAAACGACGCAGGACAAGCGGTTTGTGGCGACGACGTGCCCGTCGATTGTGGCGTACGTGCAGCGGTACCAGCCGGACCTGGTTACCTCGCTGGCGCCCATCGTTTCGCCAATGGTGGCCATGGCGCGCGTGCTGCATCAGCGGCATGGGCCTGGGCTCAAAATCGTGTTCATCGGCCCGTGTATCGCGAAAAAAGGCGAGGCGGCGAGCGACGAACTGCCGGATGACGTACACAGCGTCCTGACTTTCGCAGAATTGCAGGCGCTGCTGACGGCACGGAACATCACGCCTGAATCGGTCGAACCGAGCGATTTTGACCCGCCACACGCGCGCTACGGCGGCCTGTTTCCGGTCAGCCGGGGCCTCCTGCAGGCGGCGAATATCGTCGAGGACCTCGTTGATGGCAATGTGGCGGTGGCGGACGGCCGCGTCGATTTTCCTGAGGCGATCAGCGAATTTGCGGCGGGATTTTTTGAGGTGCGTCTGCTGGAGACTCTGGCCTGCAAAGGCTGCATCATGGGGCCGGGGACGACGAACCAGGACCCGCAATACGTCCGGCGTTGCCGGGTGAGCTCGTATGTGCGCCGCCGCATGAAAAACACTGTAGAGGCGGAGTGGGCGGACGCGATGCAGGAATTCAGCACGCTGGACCTGGGCCGGTCGTACAGACCGGACGACCAGCGGATCGCGGTGCCGTCGGAGAATCAGATCCGCGAGATCATGGAGCGGATGGGCAAGTTTTCACCGGGCGACGAGCTCAATTGCGGCGCCTGTGGCTACGAGACGTGCCGCGAACACGCCATTGCGATCTACAAAGGGCTGGCGGAGACTGCGATGTGCCTTCCGCACACGATTGAGCTGCTGGCAACGACCATTCAGGATCTCAATCAGTCGAACGAACAGCTCGCGGAAGCGCGCTCGGCACTCGTGCAGTCGGAAAAACTGGCCAGCATGGGCCAGTTGGCGGCGGGTATCGCACACGAATTGAATAACCCGCTGGGCATCGTGCTGATGTACGCCCATATCCTCAAGGATGAGTTCGGCGAAAACGTGCAAATGCTGGAAGATCTCAAGATGATCTCGGAGCATGCCGACCGCTGCAAGAAGATCGTGGCGGGGCTCTTGCACTTCGCGCGGCAGAACAAAGTCTTGCTCGAGTCGGTCGACGTTGGAGACATGCTCGAACACGTGCTCCGGGCGAACACGGTGCCCGAAAATGTGCGGGTCCGCTTTGAGAACGAAATGAGCGATCCCAGGGCGGATATCGATCGCGATCAGATGACGCAGGTGCTGACCAATCTGGTTGGCAATGCGCTCGCGGCCATGCCCGACGGCGGCGTGTTGACGGTGCGGCTGACGGACGAAGCCGACCGGATTATGCTGCAAATCCTCGATACGGGCACGGGCATCAAAAAAGAGAACCTCTCGCGGATTTTCGATCCGTTTTTCACGACGAAACAACTCGGTGTTGGCACGGGACTGGGCCTGGCGGTGACGTACGGCATCGTTAAAATGCACCGCGGAGACATCCGCGTGGAATCGAATTCGGACCCGGCCAAGGGGCAGACAGGCACGACATTCAAGATCTCGTTGCCCCGGCATAGCCAGGCCGGCCGGCCGGAATCAGCGGAGATGAGCATCGGCCTGGGGGGCGAAGAAGAGCTGCTGGGCGCCTAGCCGCCGATGCGGAAAAGGAACGAAAGTTTCATTCCCAACCCAGATTGCGGTATCGTAAGGTGTTTGGTGCGTTAATGCGAATGACGGGCAAACCGCTGGCGCCGAGGCCGGCAGTTCCCATAGATGGGATGATGTAATGAGCGACGAGAAAAAGATGATCCTGGTAGTAGATGACGACGAAGACTTCCTGTTTCAGCAGAAAGTGCAGCTTGAAGCGGCGGGATACAAAGTGCTCACCGCTGCGGGGTTGAGCGCGGCACGCAGTCTCTTGCGTTCCACCAGGCCGGACATGGCCGTGATCGACCTGATGATGGAAGAAATGGATGCGGGCTTTACCCTGTGCCGGGAGATCAAAAAAACCTATCCCGGATGCCCTGTGGTAATCTGCACGGGAGTGGCCAACGAGACAGGTATGGCCTTCGACGCGGCGACGGAAGAGGAGCGCGCCTGGGTCAAAGCCGATGCGCTGCTGGACAAGCCGGTCCGCTTTGAACAGCTTCAACGCGAAATCGAACGGCTGATTCGCTGATTGGGCCGCCTGGCGCCGACTGAGCGCGTACCAGAGCAGAGCGGGTGTTGGGTGGCGGCCGTCCATGCGCCACGCGGCCTGGACGGACAATCGACGCCACCGGCCGAAGGGAGTACTATGGAAACGCTGAAGCTGCTGGTTTGTGACGACGAAATGGGCATGCGCATGGGGGTTGCGCGTGCCCTGCGCGATTTCAGCGTGGACATCCCTGACATGGACGAGTCGGTGCGGTTCCAGGTGGAACTGGCGGAGACCGGCGAAGAAGCGCTTGAGAAAATTACAGCGGAGCCGCCCCAGATCCTGCTGCTCGACCTGAAACTCCCCGGCATCAGCGGCCTGGACGTGCTGGAGGAACTGCACAAACGGGACGTCGAAACCTTGACCGTGATGATCACGGCCTACGCTTCGATCGAAACCGCGGTGCGCGCCACAAAACAGGGGGCCTACGATTTTCTGGCAAAGCCCTTCACCCCGACAGAACTGAAAAGCACGGTTACGAAAGCGGCCATGCATCTGATGGTGGCGCGCCAGGCGCGCCGGCTGGCCCAGGAAAAACGCCAGGTGCGTTTTCAGTTCATTTCCGTACTTGCACATGAACTCAAAGCGCCGATTAACGCCATCGAAGGTTATTTGAACGTCGTCCGCGACGGCACCCTCGGCGATAACCCACAGGTCATTAACCAGATCATTTTCCGCTGCCTGGACCGGATCCAGGGGATGCGGAAGATGATTGGCGATCTGCTGGACCTGACGCGCATTGAATCCGGCCAGAAACGGCGTGAGATGGAACGTGTGGACGCCGGAAGCATGGCGCTGCGCGCGATCGAGACCTTTCTCCCCGAAGCCCAGTCCCGCAACATCACTATCGACCTGCATCGAACCGGCGATCTGGTGTTGTGGGCGGACACGGGCGAACTCGAGATCATCCTGAACAACCTGGTTTCGAATGCCGTTAAATACAATAGAGACGATGGACGGGTCGACGTTACCCTCTCCCGCCACGAAGACTTTCTCCACATCGCCGTGAAAGACACCGGCATCGGAATGACCCGGGACGAAGCGGCGAAACTGTTCAATGATTTCGTGCGGATCAAAAACTCAAGCACCTCGGGCATCCTGGGCAGCGGCCTCGGCTTGTCGATCGTGAAAAAGCTGGCGCTGCTGTACGAGGGCAAGGTCAAGGTTGACAGTGAACCCGGCGAAGGTTCCACCTTTACGGTGACGCTGAAAGACGTCACACCGGCAGACACGCCCGCCGGGGCGCAGGCGGCAGAACCGCAACCGGCGGCTGATGCGCAATAGCCCGGGCAGGCATCCGGGGGGTTCGCGCATCAGGCTGTGAGGGACGGTGGGGCTGACCTGCATCCGGGTGCTGGGGCGTCAAGGAGAATTTCATGGCCAACGAGACCGTGTTCCGGCGCTGCGAGCACAATCCGATCGTCACCCCGGCGGCCGTGCCGACCGCCAACTCTATTTTCAACAGCGCGGTGGTTCCGTTTGGAACCGGGTTTGCCGGCGTGTTCCGGGTGGATTCCCAGCGGATGGAGGCCGGGCTCCACGCGGGGTTCAGCGATGACGGACTGGCCTGGCAGATCGAGGCATCGCCCATTCTGTTTGAACGCAATGAACTGGACGGGCCGGACGTGAACTACGACGGCCGGTTTCAGTACGACCCCCGGATTACACGGATTGACGATGTCTACTGCGTTACCTGGTGCCATTACCCCGACGCGCCCCAGGGCGGGCAGGCGCCCGCTATCGGCCTGGCCCAAACCCAGGATTTTCACCGGTTCGAGCTAATCGATGCAAATGTGGCCTATTTGAACCGCAACGGAGTCCTTTTTCCACGGAAGATCGGCGGGATGTACGCCATGCTGCACCGTCCCAGCGATCTCGGGCATACACCGTACGGCGACATCTTTTACTCGACGAGCCCGGATCTCGTGCATTGGGGCCGTCACCGCTTCGTGTTTGGTCCGCGTGGCGGATGGCAGAGCACAAAGGTAGGGGCCGGCCCCGTGCCTATCGAGACGGACGAAGGCTGGCTGCTGATTTATCACGGCGTGCGCACGAGCTGCTCCGGGTTTGTCTACAGTGTGGGCGCAGCACTGCTCGACCTGGAAAAACCGTGGCAGGTCCGCTACCGCACCCGCACCTACCTCCTGGCGCCTGCAGAACCCTACGAGCGCGTGGGCGACGTGCCGAGCGTGGTATTTCCGTGCGCGGCCCTTGTGGACAGCCAGCGGCAGGTCAGCCTGTATTACGGCGCGGCGGACACCGTGCTGGCGGTGGCCTACGCGAATCTGGACGACCTCATCGCCTTTACAAAAGAAAACAGCTTCTAACCGGGCGTTCCGCGCGAGCAGCTCCTCTGCCGGCGGCCAGCCGTGGCGGAGCAGGCATTGGCGGGGCTGCTGTGACGCGAACGGCCCCGGCTCAGGTCAGTCGTGTGGCAGGAAGCCGGTGGGCGCGCCGCGGCGTTCCAGGAGCAGGTGGCGTATTTTCGTGCGGCGCCAGGCCATCTCAATAAAACTGGCGACGGCCTCAGGACTGGTCTCCATGTCGGGCAATTCGATGCGCGCCAATGCGCCTTCAGACACAAGCGCCTGGAATTCCCCTTCCAGCAGGGCGCGCTCGCTCGGAGTGCAAGCGGCACCCCGGGCGACACGGGCCCCCGCCGTATAGTGGATGTCCTGGGTGATGGGATCGCTCTTCGCAACG
>DAOSJS010000069.1:0-13794 GCA_035367355.1 Candidatus Hydrogenedentota bacterium | reverse complement strand
GCCGCGCATGCCCGATCCATACGGCGTGCCCGGATGCGCGCCGCCGTATTGAGGGCAAGCCATGAGCACGGACAAAGCAATCCGGCGCCGGGATTTCATACGGGCTGCGGCGGCCCTTGGCGTGGGCGGTGCGCTCTGGAAGGCCGCGGCGCCGGCGTCCGGCGCGACGGTCTGGCAGATCGATCCCCAGAAATGCGTGCAGTGCGGGCGCTGTGCGACCGAGTGCGTGCTCAATCCGTCGGCGGTCAAATGCGTGCACTCGTATCAAATCTGCGGCTATTGCGACCTGTGCGGGGGCTATCTTCAACCCAGCGCCAAAGCCCGGACCACGGGAGCGGAAAACGAGCTCTGCCCGATGTCCGCCATCAGCCGCACCTTCATCGAGGATCCGTTCTTTCAATACATCATCGACGAATCCTTGTGCGTTGGCTGCGGGAAGTGCGTGAAGGGCTGTGCGCTGTTCGGTAACAGTTCGCTCTATCTCCAGGTCAAGCAGGATCTCTGCGTGCACTGCAACGAGTGCGCGATCGCCAAGGCCTGTCCGGGCGACGCCTACCGGCGCATCCCGGCCGAAGAGGCCTATCTCCTGAAAACACGGACCGAGGGAGGGAACGCACAGGAATGAAGCTCCTGAAGACCCTCACTCCGGTTCTCGCCGCCGCAGCGCTCTTTGGCGGGGTTGCGTGGGCGGAATTCCGGTTTCCCATGCCGGAATTCCAGTCCGGATACACGTATCCCGAAATGCACACGCCCATGCCGGGCCGCACCAATGATCTGTGGGATACCGTCCTGCTGGCGGCCGCACTCGGGCTGGCCGCGTGGCTCGTGTTGAAACGGCGATCCCGGCCGGCGGTGTTTGGGCTCACGCTTTGTTCGCTGGCCTATTTCGGATTCTGGCGGCAGGGCTGTATCTGCCCTGTCGGGTCGATGCAAAACGTCGCGGAGGGCATCCTGGGCGTGGAAGTGGTTTCCATCGCCGTGCTGAGTTTCTTCCTGCTGCCGCTGATATTCGCCCTGTTTTTCGGCCGGGTATTCTGCGCGGCGGTGTGTCCGCTGGGGGCGATACAGGAAGTAGTAGCTGTGCGTCCGGTCATGCTGCCCCGCGCGGTGGACCGGGTTCTGGGCTTCGTACCTTATATCTATCTCGCCCTCACGATTCTGGCCGTTTCGACCGGGTCGGGGTATCTGATCTGCCGGTACGACCCCTTCGTGGGATTTTTCCGATTGGGGGCGAGTCTGAACATGTTCCTGGCGGGCGGGGTGCTGTTGCTGACCGGGCTGTTCATCGGCCGGCCGTATTGCCGGTTTTTGTGCCCGTACGGCGTGCTTCTGGGCTGGATGAGCCGGTTCTCAAAATGGCACGCGAGCATTACGCCGCGGGAGTGCATCCAGTGCCGCTTATGCGAAAACGCGTGCCCTTACGGCGCGATCAATATCCCCACGCCGGATAAGACGCCCCTCACCGCAAAGGAAGGCGCGCGCAAACTGGGCGTGCTGCTTGCCCTGACCCCGATTCTCATCGCAATCGGCGCGCTGACCGGGCTCTTCTCGTATCCGATGCTCGCGCGAATCCACCCGACGGTTCAGCTTGCGTCGCGTATCGCCGGCGAGGAGGCGGGCCGGTATCAAGGCATGACCATTGAGAGCGAGGCGTTTCGAGCCGGAGTTAAGACGCAGGATGAACTCTATGCGGAGGCGCACGCGATTCGCGCGGATTTCAAGTGGAAAACCGCACTGTGTGGCGCATTTCTGGGTCTGGTGATCGCTGTGACGCTGGCGAGCCTGTCGATGGCGGGCTGCCGCGATGATTATGAAACCGACCGGCGGGCCTGCGTCAGTTGTGCGCGATGTTTCCCGTACTGCCCCGTGGAGAAGGATGAAGTTGCTGTTGCAGAACAAAAGACCTGAATTTGTGCCGAGCCAGGCGAAATGGCGCATCGCGTCGGCCGTTGCGGCGGTTGCGGGGCTTTTCACCCTCGTTCTGGCCTCGTTGCTCATCATTAATTACCTTCAGATTCAGGCGACGGATCCGCTGGACAACCCAGAGCTGTTGAAATTACGCGAACAACTGGCCGCTTCTTCCGGGAACAACGAAGCGCTGGTTGAACAGATTCGCACGCTGGATCTCCTCGTACGCAAAGCGTTTTTCACCAGTCAGGCGCAGTTGCAGCTGGGCGGCCGTCTCTTGCTGGCGGGGGCCATCGTGTTTCTGGTGGCGTTCCGCCTGGCCGCACGGTGGAACCCCGTGCTGCCATCCCCCGTGGGCACTCCCGATACCATGAAGTATTGGCGGATTCTTGCGCAGTCCCGGGAATTGATCACCGGAGTGGCCGTCGTGCTCGTGCTGGTGACGCTGGCCGCGGCCTATGTGACCCCCTTTGACATCCCTGCGCCAGACTTGGAAAAACAAGCCCCGGAAGGCGCGGCCGAAGCGGAGACGGTGTCTGATGCTGAGGCAGTAGATTTTCCTACCTGGGAGGAGATGCTCGCCCAATGGCCATCGTTCCGCGGGCCGGGTGGCTATGGCGTGGCCCATTTCACCACGGCGCCCGTGAACTGGAACCTTGAGGCGGGCGAGGGCATCCGGTGGGCTGTGGATGCGCCGCAGGGCGGCTTCAACTCGCCGGTGGTGTGGGATAACCGCCTCTTTCTCAGCGGAGCAAGCAAAGAACTGCGCGAAGTCTACTGTTACGACACGGAGACGGGAGAGCTGGTGTGGCGTCAGGCCGTGCCCGCATTTCCCGGCACGCCCGAGACGCTGCCCCGGGTCTCCCAGGATACCGGCTATGCCGCGCCGACCATGGCCCTGCTCGGAGACCGCGCCTGCGTGATCTACGCCACGGGCGATATCGCGTGTTTTGATTTTGACGGCGGCCTGATCTGGGGCCGCAACCTCGGCGTGCCGGAGAATCACTACGGCCACGCATCGTCGCTGATTGCATATGCCGGCAGGGTGTATGTCCAGCTCGACGACAGCAAACAGCCCCGCCTGCTCGCCCTCGATGCAGCGACGGGCGAAGACGTTTGGATTGCAGAGCGAAAGAAGATCTCCTGGGCATCGCCGGCGTGCGCGCCGACTCCGTTCGGGTTTCAACTGCTCCTGGCTTCCGAATACGATGTGGATGGCTATGACCCGGCGACGGGCTCGTTATTGTGGACGCAGAAGGGGCTGGACGGCGAGGTTGCGCCTTCCCCCACGATCTCCGGCGATGTAGTGTTCGTGGGGAACGAATATGCCATGGCGACAGCCGTCCGTTTGACGAGCTCAAACGAGGGCGTGCAATCCGAAATCATCTGGCAGTGGGAGGACAGTCTGCCGGAAGTGGCAAGTCCCACGTCCTGTGACGAGTGTTTCTACATCGCGACATCGCTGGGTGAAATAATCTGCCTGGACAAGGACACGGGCGAGGAAGCCTGGCTTCACGAATTCGATCAGGGGTTTTATTCGTCTCCGATCCGGGTGGGTGACCGCATCTACGCCGCCGATCTGAAAGGAACGATGCAGATATTCCGCGCGGGCCGGGAATTTGAACCGATCGCCGCGCTGGATTTGGGCGAACCCGTATACGCGACACCGGCATACCTCGACGGGCGGATATATGTCCGTACTGAGAGCCGCCTCCTGTGTATTGAAGACAATGCTGCACACTGAATTTTGCATAGACGACGTCGATCGCCTCGTAGCGGAAATCGGACATGGCAGGGAGGCCGTGATCCCGATCCTTCATGCGCTGCAGGACCGGTACCGCTACCTTCCCGACGCCGCCCTCGCCCGGGTCTGTGAGATTACCGAGATCACGCCCGCCACTATCGAGGGCGTCGCGACGTTTTTCACCCGGTTCCGGCGGCGGCCGATGGGCGAACACGTCATTCGAGTCTGCGACGGCACGGCGTGCCATGTGAAAGGGGCGCCCGCGGTATTCGACGCGTTCGCCAAGGCGCTTGACCTGAGCCCGGGTGAAGACACGGACAAACAGGGCCAGTTCACCGTGCAGCGCGTGGCCTGCCTCGGGTGCTGCACGCTCGCGCCCGCGGTGCAGATCGACCACGTTACCTACGGCCACGTCGAGTCGGAAAAGGTCTCTTATCTGCTGGAAGACTTTCTCGCAAACGAAGCCAACGGAAAAGCGGCTCCGGGCAGGCGCCAGGCCGAATCCGCGCCCGCGGCCGGCGAGATCCGGGTCGGCCTGGGTTCCTGTTGCATTGCGGGCGGCAGCGAGAAGGTCCGGGTCGCGCTGGAAGACGCGCTGCAGACCATCGCAGGGTCGGTTCGCATCAAACGGGTGAGTTGCGTGGGCATGTGCCACCAGACTCCTTTGCTCGAAGTACATTTGCCGGGCCGTCCGCCCAGCCTGTATGCGAAGGTGCAGGCCGAGGATGTGGGCGAGATCGTGCGCCGGCACTTCGCGCCGCGTAAACACAGCGTTCGCATCCGCACAGACATCGGCCACTGGCTGAGACGTCTCTATACGGGCGAGCGGCGGACTGTGCTCGAGCGGCACGGGATCGATGTGCGAGACCGTCCCGTTGCGGCTTTTTTGAGCAAGCAACAGCGGCTGGCCACGGAGTATTGCGGCGAAATCGATCCGGTTGACCTCAGTGAATACCTGCGGTTGCGGGGATTTGAAGCGCTTGCCCGCTGCCTGCCGCAGCCTGCACCTGCCGGAGACGACTCGATTGCGCATCTGACTCCGGACGCCATCATCGCGGAACTCCGTGAGAGCGGTCTTCGCGGCAGAGGCGGAGCGGGGTTTCCAACCGCGCAGAAATGGGAGATCGTGCGCGCGGCGGGGGATATGCCCAAATACGTGATCTGCAACGGCGATGAAGGGGACCCCGGCGCGTTCATGGATCGCATGATCCTGGAGTCGTATCCGTTCCGGGTGATTGAGGGAATGATCATTGCGTCGGTTGCGGTCGGCGCGCACGAGGGATTTCTGTACATCCGCGCGGAGTATCCGCTGGCGCTGGCCCGTATCGAGGAAGCGCTGCATATCGCTGAGCAGGCGGGATATCTTGGCGACAATATCCTGGGCAGCGGCCACGCCTTCCGGATGCAAATCATCGAAGGTGCGGGCGCGTTTGTCTGCGGCGAGGAAACGGCCTTGCTCGCAGCCATGGAAGGGCGCCGTGCGACGCCGCACATACGGCCGCCCTACCCGGCGGTGGCCGGCTTGCACGGGCACCCAACCCTGGTGAACAACACGGAGACTTTCGCGCTGGTGCCATGGATCATCCGCCACGGGGCGGCCGCATTCGCGGCCTTCGGCACCGCGAAGAGCCGGGGCACCAAAGTCTTCTCCCTGGCGGGCAAAGTGAACCGGGGCGGCCTCATCGAAGTGCCGATGGGCACCACAATTCGCGAGATCGTGGAAGACATCGGCGGCGGGGTTCAGGGCGGAAAACAGTTTAAGGCCGTGCAGGTGGGTGGCCCGTCTGGCGGATGCATACCCCGCGCGCTGGCCGATACCCCCGTGGATTTTGAGGCTCTGGCGACGGCCGGCGCCATGATGGGATCCGGCGGGCTGGTTGTCCTTGACGAGACCGATTGCATGGTCGACATGACGCGGTATTTTCTGTCGTTCACCCAGCTGGAATCCTGCGGAAAATGCACGCCGTGCCGGGTGGGCACGAAGCGCATGCTCGAGATCGTCGAGAATCTCTGCGAAGACAAGGCCGAACCGAAGGATCTGGCGGAACTGGAGACGCTCGCGCGCGTCGTCAAAGACAACAGTCTGTGCGGGTTGGGCAAGACCGCCCCGAACCCCGTCCTGACCGCGATGCAGTATTTTCGGGACGAATTCGAGGCCCACGCGCAAGGGCGGTGCCCAGCCGGCAAATGCAAAAGCCTGATCACCTATTCCATTACCGAAAATTGCATCGGATGCACCAAATGCGCCGTGAACTGTCCTTCAGGCGCCATCGAGTTCCGGCCCTACCAGCAGCATGAAATCGACCCGGCCCTGTGCACCCGCTGCAACGGCTGTTATGAAGTCTGCCCCGTCGATGCGGTGAAGGTGGAATAATCCGATGCCGCGATTGACCATAGACGGCAACAGCGTGGACGCCCCGCCGGAGGCGACGGTCCTGGAGGCCGCCGCGCTCGCCGGGATCGATATCCCAACGCTGTGCCATGTCCCCGGACTGCGCCCGCAGACCTCGTGCATGCTCTGCGTCGTCGAAGACAAACGGACTGGCAAGACCTTTCCGTCGTGTTCAACCCGGGCAGAAGAGGGGATGGTCATTGAGACCGCAACCGAGGCCCTTCATGCCGCACGCAGGGAAGTGCTGCAACTGCTCTTGAGCGAGCACGTGGGCGACTGCGAGGCCCCCTGCCGCCGCATCTGCCCAGCGGCGCTGGAGGTGCCCCTGATGATGCGCAAGGTGAGGGCGGGCGACAGGGAAGGTGCGGCGCGGCTGGCAAAAACCGCGCTCATCCTGCCCGAGACGCTGGGCTGGGTGTGCAATGCGCCGTGCGAACGCGGGTGCCACCGGGGGACGTACGACGAGCCCCTGCTCATTAAGGAAATGCATCGCCAATTGGCGCACGATATCCTGCGTTCACAGGGACCTCCGTCTGAACCGGCCCCATCCACGGGAAAACGGGTAGCCATTGTTGGTGGGGGAGTGGCGGGACTGGCCGCGGCCTGGGCGCTCGCTCTCAGGGGGCATGCGTGTACTCTGTTCGAGCGTGAAGAACGTTGCGGCGGATCCTTGTGCGAGCTCGACGAAGCCGAGCTGCCGCGCGCGGTGCTGGATGCTGAAATAGAGTCCATCCTCAGTCTCGGCGTCCAGCTGCATACCCGTTGCCAGGTGGGCCGGGACATCCCTGTTGAAGAATTGCTGGAGGCCTTTGACGCCGTGCTTCTTGCCTGCGAAGATGAGGATCTGGAAGACGCGGAAGGCGAGGATCACGTGTTCACCGCGCTCGAGCTTCCGATGGCCGTGAATGCGGTCGCGGAAGGGAAAAGCGTGGGGGATGATCTTGACCGCTTCCTGCGGGATCAGCCTTCCGCGTCGCGGCGGAAACCGTTCGACTGCCGCCTGGTCGAGGTGGGTGAACACGAGAAAGCTGCGTTTGCCGCACACCGCATGGAGCCCGAGACTCAGGGGCAGGGCCGCCAGCACGGCGACATCGAAGCGGAAGCGAAACGCTGCCTGCACTGCGACTGCCTGAAACTGGAGTCCTGCAAGCTCCGGCGCTACGCGAGCGAATACGGCGCGAAGCAATTTGCCTACCGGGATGTGCAGCGCCCCCAGATCGAGGCGCCGCTGATCGCGGGTTCTGTCCAGTTTGAGCTGGGAAAGTGCATTCGCTGCGGACTCTGTGTTGAAATCACGGCAGTCCGGGGCGAGCCCTACGGGATGGCATTTGTGCAGCGCGGCTTTGAGACGCGGGTCCAACCTGCTTTGGGGCATTCACTGGAGGAGGCATTGACGAAAACTGCGCAGGAGTGTATCGACGCGTGCCCCACGGCGGCGTTTGCATGGCGTGACCGGGAGGAACGTGAATCATGAAGGTTGTACAACTAATTCCAGGCACGGGCGGCACTTTCTATTGCCAGAACTGCATGCGCGACGGCGCACTGCTGCGCGCGCTGGGCGAACGCGGCGTTGAAGTGATGCTGGTACCGATGTACCTGCCGCTGACGGTGGACGCGGAAGGCCTGGAACAGCACGTGCCGGTGTTTTTCGGCGGCATCAACGTCTATCTGCAGCAGAAGTTCCGCCTGTTTCGCAAGACGCCGCGCTGGCTCGACCGTATTTTCGATTCCCGCTGGATGTTGAAACAGGCGGCGGCGCGTGAGGGCTCAACCAGCGCCGCAGCGTTGGGGCCGATGACGCTTTCCATGCTCCAGGGCCGGCTGGGCAATCAGCGCAAGGAAATCGAACGGTTGACGGAATGGCTCCGGGGCCAGGAGAAGCCGGACCTGATCCACGCCTCGAATTCGTTGCTTCTCGGCGTCGCGACGGAGTTGAAACGCGCCTTGAAGGTGCCGCTGGTATGTACGCTTCAGGATGAGCACACCTGGCTGGACGTGATCCCCGAGCCGCACGGCACGCAGTGCTGGAAGACCATGTCAGACCGAGGCCGCGAGGTTGACGGGTATATTACGGTCAGCGACTGGTATGCGAGTGTGATGGCCGAACGCATGGACATCCCGCGTGAAAAGATGGCCGTCGCTCCGGTGGGTATCGAATTTGACGGCATTGAACCGGTCTCCGCTCCTGCGGATCCACCTGCCATTGGATATCTCTCCCGCATGTGCGAGAGTCTGGGGCTTGGGCAACTCGTGGAGGCGTTTATCGAGCTGAAAGAAGCGGGGACCATCCCTAACCTGAAGCTGCGCGTGACGGGAGGTCAGACCGCAGAGGACGCCCCGTTCATCAGGCAGCTGCAGTCGACGCTGCGAAGCCGCAACCTGCACAATGATGTCGAATTCATAGAACGCTTCGATCGGACGGCGCGTCACGAGTTCCTGCGTTCGTTGTCGGCCGTATCAGTGCCGGTCCCGGGGGGCGAAGCGTTTGGCACGTTCATGCTCGAAGCGATGGCCTGTGGAGTACCTGTTGTGCAGCCGGCCGTGGGCGCTTTTCCCGAAATCATCAACAAGACCGGCGGAGGCATTCTCTATGAGCCGGGTGCGCCCGGAGGGCTGACAAAAGCACTCGAAGAACTCTTGAGCGATCGGAATCGTGCCCACGAACTGGGCCAACGCGGCCGCGAAGCGGTGCTCGCTCAATACAGCGTGGACGTCACCATGGGACATGTCCTGGCCGTCTACGAATCGCTGGTGAAGTCATGAAAACGGGCATCCGGCTCCTGTTCTTCGGCCTGGCGCTTGCCTTCCTGTGTGTACCCGGCTGCGGACGCGAGGCTCCCGTGCCGCCGGCGCCCGCCACGCCTGAACCGGCAGCAGAGACTCCAGCAGTGCCGGATAAGGCTCGCGATATGGCGGCGGAGGCCTCCTGGAACACGTATCACGGCGGGTTTTCACTGAGCGGAGTTGCCGAAGCCTCCCTGCCGGAGGAATTGACCCCCGCCTGGCGGTTTATGGCAGGGGCGTCCGTTATCACCACTCCCGTGGCGGGAGCGGGGCGCATCTATTTCGCCAATACCCGGGGGACGGTGTTTGCTGTGGACACGGACGGGGTCGAACTCTGGTCAACTTCGATGCCGCGCGCGACCGTGGATCAGTGGTCGCCAAAGTACCAGCAGATCGATGCCCCTCTGACCTATTTCCGCGAAACCGTGCTGGCGGGCTCTCTCGACGGCATCCTGTTCGCACTCGACGCGGGTTCGGGCGCAGTGAAGTGGCAGGCGGATTTGGAAGGCACGATTCTCGGAGCGGCGAATATTGCCCTGGTGGATTCCGGTGAAGGCAGCGCAGCATCCGCGAGGGTGTACGTCATCGAGCAGGGGAGTGGCGTACTTCATTGCCTGGATTTCGAGACCGGGCAGGCTGTTTGGCAGTCTATCGGCGTCGAACGCTGCGACGGTTCGCCGGGCATTGGCGGAGAGGCGGTAGTGTTTGGCAGTTGCGCGGCGGCTTTGCATATTTTCTCAAGCCAGACTGGCGAACGGCTGCGCGACATCCCGGTGGGCAACGATTCGCAAGTTGCCGGAGGAGTGGCCGTGCTCGGAGACGAAGTGTACTCGGGAAGCCGCAGCGGCCTGGTGCTTCGCGCGGCGGCTTCTACGGGCGCTGTCGTCTGGCGCAATACCGATTGCACGGCCGAGGTCTTTACCACGCCCGCTGTATGTGAGCACCGGGTCATCTTTGGCTGCGCCGATGGCGATATCCATGGGCTCGAACGCGAATCCGGCACGCCGGTGTGGACGGTGGAGACGGGTGGCATGGCGACCTCTCCCGTTATCGCCAGAGACAAGGTGGTCGTGGGTTCGAGAGGCACGCTGCTTCTGCTCCGGCTTGACGGCGGGGAGAAGCTGTGGTCCCATGAAGTCAGTGACGAGATCACCGCGCCGGCGGTGTATGACGGCCTGGTGATTGTGGGTTGCGACGACGGAACCGTGGCCGCGTTCCGGTAGTTGGCGGCCGGGAGGCGTCTGGAGATGAATGAGTCGGCGGTCCTGCTTGAAATGCGCGACGTGACGAAGTCGTATCCCGCGTCGCCCGCTCCTTTGGATGTCTTGAAAGGCGTCAGCCTGCATTTGAAGCAGGGGGAGTCCGTCGCCGTGGTTGGGCCGTCGGGTTGCGGCAAAAGTACGCTGCTGAACCTGATCGGCACGCTGGACACGCCCAGTTCCGGCTCGATTTACTTCGAAGGCCGCGATTTGGGCGGCTTAAACTCACAGGAACTGGCACGGTTCCGAAACACCTCCGTGGGATTCGTATTTCAGTCCCACCATCTCCTGCCCCAATGCACGGCGCTGGACAACGTGCTGGTGCCTGCGCTCGTGAATGACGGCGCGCAGGTCAGGAAGGCGCGCGCGCTGGACCTGCTCGAACGCGTCGGACTCCTGGAGCGCGCGGCGCATCGCCCCGGGCAACTTTCCGGCGGAGAGCGCCAGCGCGTCGCTGTGGTGCGGGCGCTGATCAACCAGCCGCGACTGCTGCTGGCCGACGAGCCGACGGGCGCGCTCAACGAGGAGGCTGCGGCGGGGCTCGTTGCGCTCCTGCTCGAACTCAGCCGGGAAGAGGGCATGACGCTGGTGGTCGTCACGCATGCGAAGCAGGTTGCAGCCCAAATGGACCGGGTTCTCGAATTGCACGACGGGCTGCTCAAACCAGAGGAACCGGCGGCATGAGCATGTTGAGGCTGGTGTGGAACGGCCTCCGGTTCCACTGGCGGATGCACGCGGGCACCGCCGGGGGTATCGCGCTGGCGGCCGCAATCCTTACCGGCGCGCTTCTGGTGGGCGACAGCGCGGATTACTCGCTGCGCACCTATGCGTTGGCGCGCCTGGGCTCGATCCACTATGCCATCGAGTCGCGCAGCGGCTTCTTCTCGGAGGCATATGTCACGGGTCTGCGCGAACAGATGCCTGCCCGCGCTGTTCCCGTACTGACCCTGCCCGGCATGGCCCTGGCGGGAGATGGGAGCGATACACGGCAGATCAACCAGGCCAATGTGATCGGTATTTCACCCGAATTCGAGGAACTGGAGCCAAATGCCGCTGTATCGCCGGGCGAACACGAGGCTGCCCTGAACGAGCGCCTCGCGGAGGCCCTGGGCGTTCAAACAGGGGACCATGTTGCGTTGCGCATCCTCAAGCCGGGGCTTCTTCCACGAGATGCGCCGCTTTCTTCACGCGCCGGAGATTCCACTGTGCGCGCGCTGTGCACGATTAGCGCGGTACTGCCCGACACCGGGCTGGGCCGCTTCAGCCTCAGTCCGGCTCAAACCGCGCCGTACAACGCCTTTGTTAATCTTGACTGGCTCCAGACCCTGCTCGAGCTTGAGGGACGGATAAATCTGACTCTCGTTGGGGAAGGCGTCGAGCAGGCGGCACTGGAAGACGCCATGAAAACGGCCTGGCGCCCGGAACAGGTGGGCCTCACCCTGCGAACGCACACCGGCGGTGTGATTCAATTGGAGACGGACCGGATCTACCTGCGCCCAGCAGTTGCCGAGGCCGCCCTGTCACTGCCCGGGGCCCGCGGCACGCTCTCCTATCTCGTGAACTCCATCTCCTGCGGCCCGCGATCGACTCCGTATTCATTTGCCACAGCCGGACCGGTGCCTGACGATATGCGCGACGACCAGGTGGTGATCAACCGCTGGCTCGCGGACACGCTGAACGCAAAACCGGGCGACGAAGTCGTGGTGCGCTATTTTGAATTCACCTCATCGAACCAGTTTGTCGAGAGGTCCCGCACGTTTTCGGTGCACAGTATCGTTGAAATGCCGGAACTGGCGATGGAACGCGATCTGATGCCTCAATTTCCGGGATTGACCGACGTCGAACGCTGCGAAGACTGGGACATCGGCATGCCGCTCGACCAGGATCAGCTCAGCGATGAGGCTAACGAGGCCTATTGGAACGATTTCGGGCCCACGCCCAAATTCTTGTGCACGCTCGCCGCGGGACAGGCCATGTGGGGTAACCGCTACGGCGATTTGATGGCGGTTCGCTTGAATGCCGGTTTGACCTCGGAGAGTGCCATTATCGACGCGCTCTGCCGCCGTGTGACGCCCGGCGAGGCCGGTTTGACCCTGTTGCCTGTGCGGCAACAGGCCTTCGATGCCGTCGAGCAGGCGATCGACCTGGGCGGACTCTTTCTGGGCATGAGCTTTTTCCTGATCGTCGCCGCGCTCATCCTTACCGCGCTGCTGTTTGTCTTCGGAGTACAACACCGCGCAGGTGAAATGGGAGTACTGCTCGCGCTGGGGTTTCGCCCGCTGCAGGTGCGTCTGCTCTTTCTTTTTGAATCATCGGCGAGCGCGCTTGCCGGTGCCCTTATCGGTGCGGCAGCAGGCACCCTGTACACGCGCGGCTTAATCTTTGGTCTGAGCCATTACTGGCAGGGGGCAGTGGCCCATACCCGCATCCTTTATCACGCGGCCCCGGGCAGTCTCCTGGCCGGTGGCGGCGCCAGTCTGCTCTGCGCACTGGCGGCGATCGGCCTTGCCATGTGGCGGCAGACGAATCATGCCCCGCGCGACCTGCTTACCATGGATTTTTCACAAGAGACCCTCTCAGTAATGACCCGGCGCCGTCACGTGCCGGACTGGTTGCTGCCATTGGCGTCGTTTGTGGTGGCACTCGCGTTGATTGGATCTGCACTAAATTCAGAATCGCCCAATGTGGCCCTGATCTTTTTCACGGCGGGCGCCTTTCTTCTTGTGGCGGGCGTGGGCGCCTTCCGTTGGTTTCTCAGGCGCATGAGTTCGCCGGATTCGATACAGCGGCTTACCTTCAGATCGCTGGCGTTTGAGAACGCAGCCCGCCGCCGGGGCCGGAGCCTCAGTGTTGCGGCACTGCTCGCCACGGGCGCTTTTCTGATCCTCGCCGTATCGTCGATGCGGATGGACGTCACAGCCAATGCGGACAAGCGCTCCTCCGGCACGGGCGGATTTGAACTGTACGCTGAAACGACCCTGCCCCTTCCTGAAAATCCGTCCAACACCTTTCGAACGGAGGACACGGCCATTGTGGCCCTGCGCGTGCGTGAGGGCGATGATGCCAGCTGTCTGAATCTGAACCGGGCACAATCACCCCGGCTCCTGGGCGTGAACCCGGACGAGTTAGCCGCGCTTCGCGCGTTCCTGCCGGAAGGCACACAGGATGACTTGTGGCCGCTGCTCACGATTGAGCTGCACGACGGCGCCGTGCCCGCCCTGGTGGGGGATAGCGACACCGCCTTGTGGGGGCTCCAGAAAAAGACCGGCATCGAAAACGGCGATGTCCTCATCTACCGGGACGATGACGGCAACGAAGTGACTGTGAGACTGGTGGGACGCCTGCCCATGCGGGTTTCGGTATTCCAGGGGTCCATTCTTATATCGGACGCCTGGTTTACCCGCCTTTTTCCCTCCGAGGCCGGATTTCGCGCCTTTCTTGTCGACACGCCGCCGGATCGGGCGGATGCCATCGCTGCCGCCCTGAACAAGACATTTGAACGGGAAGGCATGGATGCCGAACCCGCTCCGCAACGCCTTCTCCGCTTTTATGCCGTGGAATCCACCTATCTCGCGATGTTTCTGGTGCTCGGTGGGCTGGGCATGGTGCTGGGCAGCGCGGCTCTGGGGATTGTGGTGTTGCGCAACTTGTTCGAGCGTCGCAGCGAAATCGCCATGCTCCGCGCGGTAGGTTTTGATCAGCAGGCG
>DAOSJS010000068.1:0-13870 GCA_035367355.1 Candidatus Hydrogenedentota bacterium | reverse complement strand
ATCAACGCCTCCGACGCGCGGGTTACGGCCTCGTATGACGAAGTAAGCGACACACTTCGAATCGTCTCGGACACGCCCGGCAGCCGCACGATTTCCTTCGAATCCGGTACCAGCAACTTCCTCGACGTCATGAACCTGACCACAGCCGTCCAGACCGCCGGCAGCGACGCGCAATTCAAAATCGACGGCGGCGCGATCCAAACTCGCAACACCAATGCCGTCACCGACGCCATTCCGGGCGTCACTCTCAACCTGCGTGGCGTGGGCACGAGCAACGTCACCGTCGAAACCGATACGGATGCCATTGTCGAGAGAGTGCGGGGACTCCTGACTGCGCTGAACGACGCGCTGGACGGAATCCGCAGGCAGACCGGGCGCGGCGCGACGCTTCAAGGAGATTCCAGCATTTCCATGATCTCCAGCCATCTTCAGTACCTCATGTTCAGCAAGGTTGAAGGAGCGGGGGACGCATTCAGTACCCTTCTTGAAATCGGCATCTCCACCGGCAGCGCGTTCGATTCCGAAGCCGGGGGGCGATTTGAATTGGATGAAGAGGCGTTTCTCGCCAGGTTGCGGGAAAACCCTGAAAGTCTCGAGCGGCTTTTTTCCAACAACGAACAAACCGGTATCGCCAACGTCCTTTCCAGCTACCTCGAAGGCGCAACATCCACGACGGGATTCCTCAATCAGCGAATTCGAGGCGGCGGGAGCGTCGATTCTCAGATTCAGGCGTATAACGACCGTATCGCCCGGCTCGAATACATCATTGCCCGGCATGAAGAGCGCTATCGCGCCCAGTTCGCCCGGCTCGAACAAATGGCTTCGCAATACCGATCCCAGGGGTTCTCGTTGTTGGGACTGGGAAGCGGCTTTTCGGTGTAGTCCGGCGTTTCCGGTATAACTTGGCAGGAGAGGCGCAATGGGAGATGCTCAAACCACCGCACAGCTGGGCGCCTACAAGAGGGTGGACGTCGAGACCACGTCCCAGGGCAAGCTCATTGTGCTGTTGTTCAATGGCGCCATTCAGCGAGCCGAAGAGGCGAAGCGCCATATTGCGGCGGGCCGCATCGGAAACGTCCACAACAACCTCATCCGGGCCCAGGAAATCCTTGGCGAACTCCGCAGTGCCCTGGACATGAAAACCGGCGCAATCGCTCAGAACCTCGACCGCATCTACGAATACCTTCAGCACCTCCTCATTACGGCAAACCTCCGCAAAGAGATCGAGCCCATCGACGAATGTCTCTCGCACCTGACAACGCTGCGCGATACCTGGAAAGAGGCCTTTGAAAAGCTCGCGGCGGAGGGCCAGCCTGTAAACCCCCCGGCCATGCACCAGCACGGGGCCTCCCTGATGAATCTCAGGGGATAGCGTTTCTCCACCCGAGACTGGTATTCTATCCGGCGCCAGGGGCGATTGGGCCCGTGGAAAGTTGAGCCGTGGCTTTCAACCGGTGGCGGTGGCAGGCCCGGTTGGCTGTTTTGTATACAAGCTATGAGAATAGTATACTTAGTACAGAAACCTGACGGTTTTGGCTAAGCTGTGATGCGAAGAAGGGGCCCTCGTGTCGGATAAGGCAGCGGAACATAACTACCGCATGGCGCTCATGTTCTATCGCACCGAGCGCTATGAGGACGCTATGGCCATCCTGGATGACCTGGCCCTCGAATTCCCTGACAGTAAACACGTCTTATATGCTCTGGCCAAGTGTTTTGCCAAAGTCGGCCGCTACCAGGAAGCCCGGGCGCTATGCCAGGAATTGGCCGAAAGGCACCAGGATGAACGGGCAGCGACGCTGCTCGAACGTATCGGCGACCGCCCGGACTCCTACATCCCTCAGAACACGTTTCAAGAGGCCCCGCCAGAGCTGCCGCCGGATATTGGCGTTCGCGAAGAAGGTGCGGCCGAGGATTCTTCAACCCAGGCAGCAACGCCTGCGAGCGACACCACCTCGTCGTGGATGTCGTCTACGCCGGCGGGCCTTATGTATGACTCCAGCCCCGAGAAAGAGAGCTCATACAGCTCGGCCGGCTCCTATTCGACGCCTCTTTCTGATGCCGTCACTCCGTTCATTACGCCTCCACCCCTGAGCGAATTCGAAGAGAAGCCGGTGCCGGGTCCGTCCACGCCGCCTGCGCTCGAGACCACCCCGGTTGAAGAGCCCGCGAAAAAGCCTTTTATCTCCAACGGGATGATCGCAGTCATTGCGCTGGCACTCGCCGGGGCCGTGCTGATCCTGTGGGTGGCGTTTGGGCCGCGCCAGTTCGTATTTCCTGATGATCATACGATGGGCACCCTTGTGATTCGCGAAATTGACGGCTCACATGTGCGTTGGCGCGACTATGGGGCCGCCCAGGGACAAACGTCGTTCCCCAAATGGGAATACATCGGCCTGAACGCATCCCCTGAACTCACGGAAGCCGACCTGGTTCTGCTGCAGAAAGCCTCCTGGCTCAAACAGCTCGACCTCAGCAAATCGAACGTCACAGACGAGATGATCGACGCGTTGGCCGAATTGCGGCAGCTTCGCGTCCTGGATGTCCGGGACACCCAGCTGTCGGAAGAAGGGATTGCCCGCCTGCGAAAGTGGCTGCCAGACTGCACGTTGCGGTTTGACGTCGCGTCTGCACCGAAACCTGCTGCTGCTGCGCCGGCGCCCGTTCCTGTGGCCACCGCTGCCCCCAAGCCATCCGAGCCTCCCGCGCCAGCCCCTGCGCCGAAGGCGCCCACCCCCAAACCGCCCGAACCTGTCACTCCAGCGACGCCGCCCGGGCCCCGTGAGCTGATCTTCGCGGATATGGTGGGTGATGTGCAGGTCAAGGCGTGGGATGCCCTCGACAGCACCGACTGGAAGTCGTTTCAACCGGCCAAGGGGCGTGTGGTTGTCCCCGCCGAGCGGATCGTAAAGCTGGTCGTGAAAGCCGGCTCCGCGCAGCTCCGCGCCATTCAGCTGCTGAGCCCGGATGACCTGCATTCGCTGGACGTGAGCGCAGCCCGCCTGGAAGACGATGCCGCGCCCATCGTGGCCCGTTTTACCGGTTTGCGCTCTCTTCTAGCCGATGATGCGCAAATTACGAATAAGGGCCTGACTCAGCTGTGCGCACTGACTGGACTGCGGGAGCTTTCCCTGGCTGGCGCCGACAAATATGACGCCGCTGGAATGGCAAAGTTTTCAGCGCTCACCTCGCTGGAACGGCTCACCTTGCGGGGAGGCAATGTCAACGATGAATGCCTGCAACACCTCGCCGGTCTCACGGCGCTCCGCCGCCTCGACCTCTCACGAACGGCGGTTTCGGATGCCGGACTGGCGTCGCTCGCCAAGCTCTCTCAGTTGACGGAACTGAATCTGTCCCACACGCAAGTCTCCGGTCCGGGCCTGGTCCATTTGCAAGCGCTTCGAAGTCTTCAACGGTTAGACCTTGCCGGCAACTCAATCAACGAAGAAGGGTTGCAACATCTGGCCCAATGCCGGCACCTGCAGTTTATTCAGATGGATGGGCCCGACATCACGGATGCCAGCATCTTGGTTTTGGCACAAATCCCAACGTTGCGCCAGGTCAACCTGGCCAACACCGGCGTCAGCGCTGAGGGTGCGGCTGCCCTGAAAAAAGCCATGCCTGGATGCTCGGTACTCCTTTCAAAATCTCGGCAATGACCCTCCACCGCCCCGGCTTTGAGCCCGGCAGACGACGGAAACCCTCTGCTTTTTCATGTCAGGCCGCACCGCCGCCATCACCTCGTGAGCGATGCTCCCCATGCCCCGGAAAATCCTGCCCGGCCCTGCGGCTCATGTGACCCATGAAGGCGGGGCGAGTTCCTCCGCAGTTGCGTGAAGCACCCGAAATGCAAGCACGCGGATCCCAGCGCTCCCGACATAATTGCTCCGTGTAGCTGAGCGGGAATGCCATACGGCCGCCTGGAAGACAACGCCGTCAGGTTGCGGCGATTGCGAGAAGCAGTTGAACTTTTGGCGGGTTTCGCCTATTTTAGGCAATTCTCAAAAGGGGGGGATGTTCTCCCTATGCGCTTTGAATTCAGATTGGCTTGAGCACGCTTTGGCCTCGGCGTGGTTGCTGCCGATTTGCCAGGGTCTCAAGGGCCGGTGGTATCATGGAAGAAAACTCCACAATATTCGGTTCTACCGTGACTCCGTCATGCGAATTTGGTGCAGGCACTGGGGTTAGATTTGAGCATGAGTATTGATTTTTTCAAGAAATCAATTCTTTATTCCAAAACCCAGTATCTGACACACCATTGGGAGTGTGAAAAAAATGTCCAGCCCGCAAGACTAATCCGAGAATCACGATGAGCGCATATAGAGGCAGAGATATCCCGTGGTTGTCAGTGGTGCGCTTCCATAAGGAGGTCGTCACACGCGCGGAGCAGGGGTTCTTCTCCCTTTCCGGTCGCGATGACCAAGCCGAACGATGGACGAGCCTCCCGAACTTCGAACCATCCGATCTCGCAGGTCCATGGCAGATCGACTGCGACGGTATCCGCAGCCTGCCATTCCGGCTCGCCTTCGAACAAGGCCAGCACGAGAGCCTCTTTCTTGGTGGCCCCTGCTTCCTCGGCTGGTCGAAGTCTATGCGCGAAGAATGGATGCCTCAATGGCGCCCTCTCCTCTATCGGGAGGTCGAACTTCGGCCCAATGGCTCGCGCTTCGAGATTGTGCCAAGAGAAGGCTCTTGGAGTGTTACGCCGCTTATCTACAGCCTGCTCGATCAACTCGAGACGAGTGTCGGCGATTCACCCGACGAGTTCGCGGCCAGTCTCATCGAAAAGGCCGCCGGTTATCGGCAACTAGAACAGGCACCACTCGACCGCTGCATCTTCCGGGCAGTCTTCTCCGAGGTTCCCGAGACTGAGGCCGAGTTCACAAAGAAGATCCGTCGCGATACCTTTGATGTTCAGCCCACTCCTTGGGTGCTCTTCGCCCCGACCCGTGACTTCTCAGCATTCACTCGCCACCTGATGCAGGACTATGAGCGTCTCGAAGCACTCCTGACCCGAAATCCGGACCAGATCGGCGGCCTCCGACTGCTCGAAGACCAGCCCACGACATTGCCGGTGACGCAGACGGAGGTTCTCCCGCTTGTGCCCCTGAATGATTCACAACGGATGGCGGTGCAGCGCATTCTCGAGGAGCATCCGCTCACTGTGATCAGCGGCCCGCCGGGGACTGGCAAGAGTCAAGTCGTTGTTTCGCTTCTGCTCAATGCTTGGGCCCGCGGGCAAACGGTGCTTTTCGCGAGCAATAACAACAAAGCAGTGGACGTTGTTCGCGAACGCGTCGAGAGGTTCGAGTCGGAGTTCCCGATTGCGGTGCGAGCAGGAGCAAGACACAAGCAGAACATTCAAGAAGTTCTTCGACGCACACTCAACATGGCCGCCGTGACCAACGGAGAAGATGCTCTGGGTGTCGACGTCGAGAGACTCCGTCGGCAACGGATCCACCTTCTTGACAGGAAGCGCGAGCTACAAAGTGAACTAGAGACGAAGCTTCCGCAACGCATCGACGAATCTAGGAAAACCGCGCTCCGGGCATACGGTGAGTACCGCAAAACGCTTGCCTCGATTGCGGATCAGAACCACGCGCTCGAGGTGGAAAAGGAAAAGCTGGGATTCGAGGACAAGTGTTTCACGAAGATCGAGTCGTCGGTCGAAGATACGGCAGGCTGGCTCCAGCGCATGCAGCTTTTTAAGGATCTTATTGCACGGGACAACCAGCGGCGACAGAAACTCCTGGCAGAAATTGCCGATCGAGAGCGGCACCGGGACCGGGCTATCGAGGAAGTCGGCCTGTCCGTGGCGGAAGCTGGGGATTGGAGGTGGTTGCTCACCGGGCCAAGCCCAGAGATCCTGGCGGATTTCGATCAGCGGCTTCGCGTGATACTTGACAAACCCGTCGAGCAGGCACTGGAACCCATAGAATGGCGAGAAGAGTTCGACCGCTGGAGGTCTGGTGAGCAGGCTAATGGCTGGGCCACTGAGGCGCGCGAGTTTGCTGAGGTCGTGCTCCGCAGCTGCGCCAAACTCGCCCCGAAGCTAGGGAAGATCCGGCAGCTTTCCGCTGCTGTCGGTGAAGGTCGCTCCAAGGTCAGTGCGATCGGCATGCCGACCGATGTGGAAATTCCTTTGGAGCATCTTCGGGGCTGGAAGGCCGACTTTGCCGAGTACGTGACGCATGAGGGTCGATGGTTCGACTTCCTCCCGTGGTCTGAGCTTTCGCGCCTGCGTCGCAGTCTTCGCCGCCACGAAAAACAGATAAGGTCGGGCTTGCCCCTGGAATTCTGGACGCGGATTGGCACGCTGAATGACGCTGGCCGGGCTCAGATCGCACCCATCATTGAGGTAATAGGCCGGTGGATTGAACTTCGAGACGCGTGGCAATCCGCTCAGACGCTGATCGGGGAAATCGAAGATCGCTTTCAGGAGCTTCGATCGCAGGCCGCTGCACTGCGGCTCCGGGACGTACCAAGCTCGCCGAGCATCGAGGCGTGGGCGCATATCGTTACCCAATGCGAAACGACCGCATCCCTTGCCGACGCCGCAGCACGAGCATGGAAGCGACGTACTGAAAAAGAGGAGACACAAGAGCAACTTCGGACGATTGCGAAAGAGTGGTCAAGGCTTGCGAGCGGCGTACCCATCCGAGAAGCCTGGCGTCGTGGGCAAGGCGTAAACTTCGACGGAGCCCTCCGCGACCTGGCCGATGCACCTGGGCAAGAGACCGTCAATGCCGCGCGGGCTGCGGTTTACACCGGAAGCCTAACGCATCTCGTTGAATGTTGGCAGGCTGCGAGTGACCATGAGCAGGCCGCGAGCCAGCTGCGGGCTGACTTTAAAGCCGTGCCCGAGCCGGTGGAGCATGTCAAGGCTTGGTGGCGCGAGCGTCCGAACAGCGCATTCGTCCTTGCCGGCCAATCGTTGAACTGGCCCGATATTGAAGAAGCCCGGGAGCAGATCGAGGTCGTGTCGGCCTTATGTGACCGCTGGCGCGCATTCGACAAGACCACACGACCAAGCATGGAGGCGAAGGCCCAACAGGAGTTGGAGTGGGCAGTCGCCAAGCTTGGCCAGGCGGTTGAAGCTCTCCCCGAGGGCTCAGAGCGGATCCAGGTCACAAAGGTCTTCGATCTAATCAAGAAAGAGCCTGAGAGTGATTGGCCAGTCTACGACCTCAATGACGCGTTCGCCGAATTCAGCCCTGACCGGATCAGGGCGAAGATTGGACGCATTGAGGTAGAGCTTGAGAAGGGTTCATTCGAGGATGCTAAGGCGAAGTGGCTCGAGCGAATCCGAGGCGACGATGATGCTATTCGTGCGGTCGATCGACTGGAGAGAGCGCTCCGGCGTCATAGGGGAGTCTTTGTCGAGAGCGAATACCAGACCTTCCGTGCCGCGCTCCGTGCCGTGCCGATCTGGATCACAACTGCTCAAGCATCACAGGCTATCCCTCTCGCTTCTGAACTCTTCGACATTGTCATTATTGATGAAGCGTCGCAGTGTACGCTCACCAACTTGCTGCCTCTCATGTACCGTGCCCGGACGCTCACGGTCATTGGAGATGAACACCAGCTACCGGCAATACCGACCCTCCAGGAATCGGAGGAGCTGGCGCTCGCCCGGAAATACGGCATCGAGGAACACCTCTCGCTGGTCGGGCACGCTACGAATGATGTCTACAAGACAGCGACCGCGTCGCTTCCGCGCAGGCGTTCGGATGTTCTCATGCTCAATGAACACTTCCGCAGCAACCCGCAGATCATCGGCTTCTCAAACCGATACATCTACTTGCAGCGCCTCGAACTTAAGAAAGACCCGAGTTGGGGCGCAAGATTGCCGATCGGCAGCGGCGTCCATGTTTTTCCAGTTACGGGTCTTGCCAAGCGCGGACCGAATGATCGCAGCTGGGTCAATGTGCCGGAAGCTGAAGAGGTCCTAAAGCGCGTTCAACAGCTTAAGCAGGGCGATTCACGTTCGCTCAGCCTTGGCGTCGTGACACCGTTTGCCGCCCAGAAAGAGACGCTCCGGGAAAGGCTGGACAAGCTGCAGCTCTCCTCCGAGGTCCTCGTCGATACAGCTTACGGATTCCAGGGCGATGAGCGCGATGTGATAATCTTTAGCCCAGTCGTGGCCAAGGGTATTACGGTCTCGGCAAGCCGTTGGGTGGAATCTCCACCAAACCTAATCAACGTCGCTATCACCCGAGCCCGCGAGGCTGTCTTCGTTGTGGGTGACATTGATTACTGCCTCCAGCAGGATGGCTTCCTGCGGAAGCTGGCCCTCTATTGTCGAGACATCCAATTACTTCGAGACACGAGTCCCGCCGAGCTCGAGCTGTTCAGCTGGATGGTCGTCAAGGGGTGGGAGCCAAATATTCATCCGAATGTTGGCGATACTGAGGTTGACTTCATTCTTAAGTCCGCCAGCGGACTCCGCCTCGTCATCGAGGTAGATGGGCGATCACACCTCCAGATGATCGAGCAGGACAGGGCCCGCACAGCATATCTCCAAGGCCAGGGATATGAGGTCCTGCGCATTCCTGCGCGAGAGGTGTTTGAGACGCCTTTCGAAGTGATTCACAGAATCGAGCAATCTCTTGCATAGCTGCATTGGAGATTCAGTGCCTTAGAGATACGGATGAACAAGAGGAGAGAGCTAAGCGGCGAACAACAGCATGTCTAAAGACTGCAAAATACGCATAAAAAATCGGCAGGCTCCGCGTTATTCAACTTACCGAAAAAAGAAACCGAGACCTCCAGGCGATTGATTCAGACCAAAATGAGCGTCAAAACGATGTGACTCGTTAAGTCGGCCCAATTCGAGGGCAACCGCAGCGTAGCCAAGTCCTGTGCGACAAAAAATTCGATCTTCGTGCGCTCCATTAAGGTAAGATGGTGTAGGCCATCGGGATCCCATTCGCTCTTGGTTGATCGTCACCTCTAGGAATACCGAAGGGGTCTCGAGGTTTTCTTCCTTGACGACTCCTGCCTTAAGACTCACCAACAGGAAAGAATAAAAGCAAAAACCGTACACTTAGTATTCGAATGGGCGAGTTTTACTCAAAAACCCGCTATAGTAGACAAAACACGACACAATCGGAGGACTCTCGATGAAGCCTCGCCCCGATCTGCTGACCAAAGACGCGCCGACGAATGCTGAGGTGTTCCAGCTCACTGACGAGGCCATACCCTCGTGCCATGTCTACATGGAGGCGCAAATCTTCACGCCGGATTCGAAGCGTTTTGTCTTACACCGAAGCGCCCATCCCCACGGCAGCAATAAGTCGGATCCCGAACACCGCTATCTTCTCTGCGACCTGGAGAATGGGGGAGAACTGTCGCCTCTTACCGATGAGCTCGGCGTGACCGCACCTTCCGTCTCGCCGGACGGCACTTATATGTATTATTTCATAAACGAAACCAGCCTGAATGCCGGCCAGTTGACGCTCAAGCGCGTCCGTCTGGACGGGTCCGACCGCGAAACCCTGATGGTCCTCGATGCGCCCCCTCCGGGCGCGGCGTGCATTCCCAGCCACATCTATCCGCTTTCCACCATTTCCTCCGATGGAAAACGGCTGGCACTGTCGGCCTTCTTCGGAGATGGCGACACCGAAGACGCCCCATTCGGGCTGATGGTCTTTGACCTCGAAAAAGGAGCGGTCCGCGTTGTTTTGGCCGGAGCTACCTGGCTCAATATGCATCCCCAGTACTGCCGCTCCACCGCGCCCGAGGCCGCCCACGATATCCTCATTCAGGAGAACCACGGCTCTGAATATACGAAAGACGGCAACTGCACCCGCCTGGTCGGCGGTGATGGTGCGGACATTCACCTCATTCGCGACGATGGATCGGACTTCCGCAGCCTCCCCTGGGGCCGCGATGGGAATGAGTTTTGCCAGGGGCACCAGTGCTGGCTCGGAGACTCCACTCTCGCCATCACCAGCACGAGCGTCCGCGATTCACGCCACTGCGAACTCATCCTGAGTCCTCCTGCGTCCTTTGCCGGCCACATAGGCATCAGCACGCCCGGCGGCCAACGAAATAACCTCAGCCGCGTCTTTCCCAAACCCGCGTTTTACCACTTCGCCACCGACCTGGCGGGCAAACGGCTGATCACCGATGCCCGTATCGGCAACACGTGGCTGCTCTTTACCGCGGAGTTCGGCCCGGCGCCGGACGACCCCCTCACGAACTGGCAATTCGTGCTTGATTCCCAGACGGATGCCATCAAAAAGACTGCCCATATCCACCCGTTCCTCTCCCGGGACGGGACCACGGGCTTCTTCAACTCTGAGGAATCCGGCGTCCTTCAGGCCTACATGGTGACTGGCCTGTTCCCAACCTGACCGCCCCAGGCACCCCAAGCCAAATGCCTTGAGAATCCCCTCGCCCGGAAGCAAGCCTCGGCCGGAGGTGCCCTTTAATGAAACCAGGCGCCGCCCCGGTCCGCTTCTCTTTCCTGAGGCTGTAATCGAGCCCTGCCCGACATATCTGGGACCCGGCCCCTCGCCATCGAATAGTGTCAGATTTGGCTAATCAAAAAGAACTTGACACTGTCATATTTTGTCTGATATAATCCCCTCAGATGAAGCGAGGTTGAAGGAGGAAGGCGTGGGAGCGGAGAACAGAGATCATCCTCAGGAAATGAAGCTGAATGAGCTGGCGGATCGGGCGGGTGTGCCGGCGAGGACCATCCGGCTGTACATCACCCAGGGGCTGCTGCCAGGCCCGTTGAGGGCGGGCCGTAATGCAGCGTACGGAGCAGAGCATCTCGACGCGCTGGCAGCAATCAAAGAGTTTCAACGGCAAGGGCTTACGCTGAGTCAAATCCGCCGGAAGATGGCGGTTGCTGAGGAGGTGGAACAGCCTTTAGCGGCGCCGGTTCAGACCTGGGTTTACCAGGTCGCGCCCGATGTGTCCGTGACGATTCGGGGGGATACCCCGCCGTGGCGGCTTCGGGTTATCCAGAAAGCGCTCGTAGAACTGCAACGGGCGCTCAATGTGCGGGATGATGCCTAAGAGGAGGTCAGGAAATGGCAGCACCACAAGAAGACTCGGGCATTCAGTTCAAAGTTCGCGACAGTAAGACTGGTGAAGACGTGAAGCTGGCCATGGAGGAATTGTGGCTGACGGGAAAGGTGCTTCCTGTCGGGGCGCGGCTCGTCCTGCGGCATGTCTTTAAATCGGCCGAGATCAAGCCCCTCGAGCTGGTCTACACCTACGGTCTGCCTCGGGATGCCACGCTGCGCAGTTTCCGTGTGGTGGGTGAAGGATTCACGGTCGAGTCTGAGCTGAAACTCACTGAGAAAGCCCGGGAAGAATACGAAGAAGGCATCGCGCAAGGGCACCTGGCCGTTCTGAATCGAGTCTACAACGACGGCCTTGCGAGCCTGAGCGTTGGCAACGTGCGTCCCGGTGAGACGGTGGCCGTTTATCTCGAGATCCTGGCGGGGGTTGAACACCACGACGACGGTTTCCGGTTTCGGTTCCCCTTCACCCTGGCGCCGAGTTACCACCGCAAGGCCCGCGTGGCCGTCACGCCGGAAGGCTACGGCGAGATGGAGCTTCCGGAAGATCGCTACGACGACCTGCTCCTTCCTCCGTGGTCGTCCGACGCCCAGAACCTGCACACGGTAGGGTTTGACCTCCTGGTCGAATTCCCGGGTCGTGGCGCCCAGGTGGCGTCCCCGTCTCACTTGCTTGCGGCCCGCATGGGTGATGAGGATTCCGCGTATGTTCAGCTTGCCAACATGGATGATCTACCCAACCGGGACCTGGTGCTTGACGTGAAAATGGAGGCCTCCGAGCCGAAGGTCTTCGCGGGGATTGACAAGGACAGCCAGACCCAGTTCATCGGTGTGGTCCCCTCGACTGCGTTCGGGAAACGCCCCGATACGCCCATGCGGGTGGCTTTTGTCGTGGACCGTTCGGGTTCCATGGGTGGAGCGCCCATGGAGCAGGCCAAGAAGGCCATCCGCGCGTGCCTGGGCGCCCTGAGGCCCGAGGATCAGTTCGGCATCGTAGCCTTTGACGACCGGACCAGTGTGTTTGCCGCCGATCTCGTGCCGGGAACCAGGGAGAACCGTGAAAAAGCGGCGGAATTCCTCTCACGCGTGGACGCACGGGGCGGAACAGAACTGCTGGAGGGGTTGTCTGCCGCTACGAGACTCTTTGGTGAGCCGGGAGGGGATATTTTCCTCCTGACCGACGGGGAGGTCTTTGCCGGCAGCGAGATCATGGCCGGCATGCACGATCGGGGGTTCCGGATCCACTGCCTGGGTATCGGCAGCGCCAGCCAGGACCGCTTCCTCGCCTTGCTCGCGCGCGAAACCGGCGGCGTCAGCCGTTTCATGACGCCCCGGGAACGTGTAGACCTGGCCGCACTCGAGCTGTTTGCCTCCGTAGGCCGCCCCGTGGCAACCGGAGTGGGCTGTATTGTTGCCGGTTCGACGGATGCCAGGCTCAGCCCGGCCCCCGCAGACACGGTCTTCGCCGGAACACCGCTTGTTGTTTATGGAAGCTGCCCTGCGGACGCCGAATGCGTGCTGCAGCTCAAATTCGAGGGCGCTGACGGCTCCGGCACCTTGGAATACCCCATCGCCGCGGCCCCCAGCGACCTGGCGGAAACGCTGCGCCTCTTGCGCGGTGCGCGCCTGATCACTGATTTGGAATCCCAGCTGTCGCAGGCCGGGACAGAATCCGGCCCCAAAGGAAAGCGTTCGGCCAATCGTGTCAGGGAACTGCTCAAAAAGGCGAGTCAAGAATACGGACTGGCCTCTCAGGTCATGTCGCTCGTCGCCGTGGTCAAACGCGAAGGCGATGTCGAAGGTGAACTCCCCAAGATCACCGTGATCCCTGTCGGCATGCCTCAGGACACAGATTTTGCGGGTTATTTTGCTTACAGTGCTCCGCCGGCATCCTTTGACACGCTCGAGTGGAGTGGAACAGTCCGTTTGTGCAGAATGGCCACCTATTCTGTCAGGGACGTTAGCTCGCCCCCGGATCTCGGCATTGCCGACCTTCGCGCCCCCGCCTCCCACGAGAGTCACGCGCGCCTTGCCTCGGAGGATCGACTGGTCGAATTGGCAGCGCTCCTTGAGCCCGACGGCGGCATGCCCGGCGACGATCTGGAAGAGCGGATACTGGCGTCTCTGCTGGCCCTGCTGGCGTTTTACGGCGAAGGCCACGACTTCAATCGCGGGCCTTTCGCCCGGCACATGGAACGGCTCGCCACATGGCTTGAGCAGGCCGACAGGTCCATGCTCAGCGATGAACACCGCGATATCATCACCCGTGTGCTTGATGCAATCGATGCCAAGCGAGCGGTTCACGGGTTTGGAGCCGAAATCGCGAACAAGTTCATTCTGGAGGATGAAATGGACGCCCCGGCGGCCTGGGCGTCCCTCCGGAAGGCGTTCGACCAGAGTGCATACGGTGAGCTGTAATCCGCGTGCGGCGTGAATCCGTTTACAACGGCGGGCACGGAGTCTGGTCTCCGTGCCCGCCGTGCGTTTTCTTTTCGCATCGGGGCAGGCGAAGCCCGCTCACTATCCCGGCGGACTGGTCCGCGCCGGCTCGCCGGGCGCCCGCCGGCGCTAATACTGGCAACGAATCTGCTGGTGCCCGCGCGCCTGGGGCAACACGACGGCCTCCTGCTCGATCCTCCCCGGGGCGCCGTTCACGGTCACCGATTTCGGGGCGCTCCGGCTGGGGTGGCGCACCATCACCCGCAGATCCACGGGTATCTTGCCCGCGGGCGGATCCACGTCGATCACGACGGCATCGTCCGAGGCGTGCGTGCGCACGGCCATTTTCCCGTAATACGTCAGCGCATCTTCCACGATGATCGACTCGCCCGGCT